>JALVXD010000090.1 GCA_027038295.1 Campylobacteraceae bacterium | reverse complement strand
CCTTACTACAGCTTCATGCTATTTGTTACCTCCTAACATGTGTAGTTTGGTTCCAAAGTGGTGGCTAACCTTTCTTTGGGCTGGATTGTCCAGCTTGATTCACCTAGCTTTGCTTGGCACACTCATTTTTAAATCCATCGTTTTTCATATCTTTATACCCTCTATATTTTAAGTTTTCAACACCTTCTAATTAATTTTATTATAATTAATAATAGATAAAACATTCTACAATATAAAATATAAAATAAGATTAATATTTTAAGAATATTTTAATATATTAACTATTTATTCTACCAAATAACCATTTTTAGGCTATAATACTTACATGAGAGTTAATTATTTTTTCCCTTTTTTTAAGAAACTCTCATAGATAACTTTTAATTTCATATAATTTTGTCCCTACTTCCTCATAGAAGGAAACGGTTAAAAGTTATCACTACTTTTTCAATAAAACCTTATAATACTTTATCTCTAAACCAAATGTTATTTATGAATATTGAAATAGAAAAGTTATTTAAACGTTACTTCTACAATAGACTCACCTTCACGAACAGTTCGTTCATTAAAAGTTGACAAAGTCAACTCTTTCTCATGGTTAACAACAATAGGGGTTATAATATTTTTACCCTTTGATTTTATAAACTCAATATCTGCAGATATAATTGGGTCACCTACTGAGACACTAGCTCCCTCTTGAGCTAAACGATTAAAACCTTCTCCCCTTAAATTAACCGTATCTAAACCAATATGAACCAATACTTCTAATCCAGAGTTTGTTTGAATTGAAAAAGCATGATTGGTCAAAAATACTTTAGTTAAGGTACCAGAAACAGGAGCTACAAAAGTATTACTAATAGGAATAATAGCCAAACCATCTCCTGCAAGTTTCATAGAAAATACTTCATCAGGAACAGACTCTAACTCAACCAGTTGACCATCTGTAGGTGACTGTATAACTTGCTTTTTAGCTTTAAATAATCCAAACATCTTATATCCTTATTTTTCTGTTTTTAACCATGAAGATAGTGATACTATCTGTTCTTCTGTACGAATAGTACTTGTTCCACCCTCTGATGTACGAGCATTCATCGACGCACGGTTATCAAGAAGTGCTACAACATCTTCAGATATTCTATCATCTATGCTCTGTAACTCTTCTAAACTAAGTTCTGATATATCTACACCTTTATCTTCTGCCATATTTACAACATTACCAGTAATATGATAAGCATCACGGAAAGGTATCCCAACTTTTTTTACTAAGTAGTCAGCCAAATCAGTAGCAGACAGATGACCTATCATACATGCTCTGTTCATATTGTCTACATTAACTGTCATCTCATCTATCATCTCATTTAAAACTTCTAACGAAAGAAGAGCTGTACGAACAGAATCGAAAACTCCCTCTTTATCCTCTTGCATATCTTTGTTATAAGCAAGTGGTAAACCTTTCATTACTGTTAAAAGTGCGACCAAATTTCCGTTAACACGTCCTGTCTTTCCACGTAGGAGTTCAGGAATATCAGGGTTTTTCTTTTGAGGCATAATTGAACTACCTGTTGCATGTTTATCGGAAAGTTTCACAAACTTAAACTCAGAAGCAGACCACAAGATAAGTTCTTCACTCAAACGGCTCATGTGCATCATCATAGTTGAGATGTTAAAGAGAATCTCTAAGGCAAAGTCACGATCACTTACAGTGTCTAAACAGTTTAAAGTCGGAGCTTTAAAACCAAGCCTCTCTGCTGTTGTCTTACGATTAATAGGGTGAGGTGTTCCTGCTAATGCAGCACAACCAATCGGCGAGTAGTTGTTTCTCTCATAAGAACTCATAAAACGCTCATAGTCACGCTTAAACATTGAGGCATAAGCCATCATGTGGTAGGCAAAGTTAATAGGTTGAGCATGTTGTAGATGGGTCATCCCGGGAAGCAATGTTTCTGTATTTTCATTGGCAACTTTTAAAAGTGTTTCAATATTTAGAAGCAATAAATCGGCAATTTTTTGTGTATTTTTTTGAACATAAAGTCTAAAGTCAAGAGCCACTTGGTCATTACGACTTCGTGCTGTATGTAGACGTTTACCAGCATCTCCAATCTTTTGAGTTAGTCGCCCCTCTATTGCCATGTGGATATCTTCATCATCTCCATCAAGCAGAAACTCACCTGATTCAACCTCTTCATAAATCTCT
The DNA here is from genome assembly GCA_027038295.1 of Campylobacteraceae bacterium. Taxonomy (GTDB): domain Bacteria; phylum Campylobacterota; class Campylobacteria; order Campylobacterales; family Sulfurovaceae; genus UBA1140. The sequence continues at coordinate 1,069 of JALVXD010000090.1, read as the reverse complement.
ACTAACCCCTTCTCTATTTGAGCATAATCCTCTTTAGCGATAATCCCCTGCTCTGCTAACATATAAGCATGAGCTCTTGAACCCTCTATATCTTCTCTATAAAGTACTTTATCAAAGGGTAATGAGTTGTTTAACTCTTGTAGTAGTTGTGAACTTGATTCTGTTATTCTAGCTGATGCAATCTTTTTTGACACGATAAATCCTATTATAAAAAGTTACGTATTGTATCGTATTTATAGTATAATTTTGAAAAAAGATAAAAAAATGCACAGCAATATTAATTTAGAAGCTTCATGGCTCAAACATTTAGAAAATGAATTTCAGCAACCCTATATGCAAATACTTAAAAACTTTCTACAAGCAGAAAAAGAACAAGGCAAAACCATTCTTCCCAAAAGCTCTCTTTGGTTCAACGCTCTAAACTCAACACCACTTGACAAAGTTAAAGTAGTTATATTAGGTCAAGACCCCTACCCCACTATTGGTCATGCTCATGGTCTATGTTTCTCTGCCATGCCCGAGGTAAGACCTCTTCCAAAATCGCTTATAAATATCTATAAAGAGTTACAAGATGATTTAAATATTGACAACTTTCATACCCCCTATCTACAACCATGGGCAGAAAAAGGAGTACTTCTTTTAAATGCTGTTTTAACTCTTGAAGCAGGGAAATCAAATAGTCATCAAGGCAAAGGTTGGGAGAAATTTACCGATAAGATTATTGAAGTAGTCAATCAAGAGTGTGAAAGTGTTGTCTTTATATTATGGGGAGCTTATGCACAGAAAAAGGGAAGTGCTATTGATACAACGAAACATATGATAATTAAGAGTCCTCATCCCTCACCACTCTCTGCATATAGAGGATTTTTTGGGAGTAAACCTTTTTCACGGACTAATAGTTTTCTTGTTTCAAAAGGGGAAGAAAATATAGATTGGCAATTATAATATTGCTGATTTAAAATTGATAAATAAAAAACAGTAAAGGAAAAAAAAGAAATAAGAAAAAGAAAGAAACTCAAAGAGGCAGCGACCTACATTCCCAATCCAGACAGGATAAGTATTATCGGCG
>JALVXD010000089.1 GCA_027038295.1 Campylobacteraceae bacterium | reverse complement strand
GTTGCATCAAATTCCCCACCAAGCCCAGCTTCTAGTACCATGACATCTAACTTTTCCATAGCTACAAAAGCCAAAAGTGTCGTATACTCAAAATAGCTCAAACTCTCTGACATCTCTTGCCCTAAAATGGCATAGAGTTTTACGTGAGCCTCTTCTAACGCTTCATCTGAACTATCTTTTCCCTCTAACCAAATTCGCTCATTAAACTTCACAATATGAGGTGAAGAGAAATGCCCTACACTTTTTCCTGCTTCATGCAAAAGTGTCGCCATAATTCGACCTGTACTTCCCTTTCCATTGGTTCCCACTACATGAATGGTCAGGGGTTGTTCTATGTGGGGTTTAAGTAGTGCATAAGCCTTATGTACACGCTCATGGTCTATCTCTTTATAGTAAAGAGGTTTATCAGTTATAAACGCTTCAAACGATGGATTATTTTTCATTAAGCAAAAGCCCTTTAGCCGAAAGATAGGTGATAAACTGGTCAAGTGCTTTTATAGAACCATTCTCTATGGCTTTAAAGCGTAAATCATTAGAGATAATAGCAGAGGGACGAATAGGAAACTCATAACGACCAACTATCTGACGCTTCTCCTTGACCTTACCTTTTATAAATGTAAATCCTAAAGTTATATTGGCTTGATAATAAACCACATAACCATTTTTATTGTATTGCAGTGGTACAAAATGAATGTTATCATACGCCACATAAATACTACTATCAGCATGTTTTTTTCGAGTTGCTTTACTTTTCAAACGTGTATAGAGTGCTTTGTTTAAAGCATCTTTAATCAACACAGCATTTTCAGGGTCAGAGAGTGAAACCTCAACTTCTGTATAGACTTTTTCACCTATAATTTTCTTTGTGTAGTGTGATGATGGCTTATACCCACAAGAAGTTAAAAGTAGTATTGATACGATTAACTTAAGTGATAGTAAATAGTGAATAGTGAATAGTTTTTTCATGGGTGGATTATAGCATAACTCCCGTTTGATTTTAAATGATGTTATATCTTAAGCACAGAAATTTAAGTTTAATAACCCAATAAGATATAAGTCCAAAAAATAAAATGTAAACATTGATTACATTTAAGCTCCCTTATGTTAACATTGTTCACATACAAAATAATAAAGGATAAAAAATGAAAAAACTACTACTATTAACAACACTAACAGCCTCTCTCTTTGCCATGAGTTCTGAGGAAGTCGCTAAAAAATCTTATGATATGATAAGTGGGTATAAAAGCTCACTCTCCAAAACTACCATGATTTTAAAAAATGCAGAGGGTGTTGAAAATGTACGAAAACTAGAGATAAAAAAAATAGAGGGTGAAGATGGAGACAAATCACTTCTTAACTTTCTCTACCCAGATGACTTAAAAGATACCAAGCTTCTTAGTTTCGAGGTAATAGGTGGAGACGACAAACAGTGGCTCTATTTGCCATCGCTTAAACGTATAAAAAGAATCAGTTCACGTAATAAATCGGGTTCATTTATGGCGAGTGAGTTCTCTTATGAGGACATTTCTTCTCAAAACTATAAGAACTACAGCTATGAAGGAGAAGCCGAAGAGGTAACCAAAGATGCTGTGAACTATTACAAGATAACACGAACCCCAATAGATGCAAACAGTGGCTACTCTAAACAAGTAATTTGGATAGAAAAAGCAACTTTTTTAACAAAGTATGGTGAGTACTACGATAAACAGAACAAACTCTTAAAAAAGATAAACTTTACAGAGTACAAGGTCATAGATGGGGTTCAACGTGTCGTCAAAATAGTCATAGAAAACGTGCAAAACAAAAAGAGCTCCTCTTTGGCTTGGGATGAAGATGCGATTAATGCAAACATTAGCTCTTCGCAACTCTCTAAACGTGCATTAAAATAGTTGAGTAGGAAGTAGCATGAGAGCGTATCTTGAATTTATAGACCAACACAAAATAAAATTGATGGTACTCATAACCATTTTGGTTGCACTACTGTCAATATCGTTAAAAGATTTAGCCTTTGAGGGGAGCTACCGTATATGGTTTGACCCCTCTAGTAAAATCATGAAAGATTACGACAAATTCCGTGCTACTTTTAGTGGAGATGATACCTTTATTGTCGCGTTTGAAGACAAAGAAGGGATTTTTCGAGAGAAGCCAATCAATACCATTTTAGAGTTAACCCAAAAATTCAAGATGCTTGACGGTGTACAAAAAGTCAACTCTCTTACAAACTACCAATATATACGCAGTGAAGATGACGATGTCATGGTCGAAGATTTCATCTACGATACTAAAGAGGATCTAGCTGCTAAAAAGAAGATTGCCACACATGACAAGCTCATACTTCATCAGCTTATTAATGACGATGCAACTGCCACGATGATAGCTGTTAAACTTGCCTCTTCTGTTGGGGCTGATGAAGAGGTGAACCTCTATGTTATGAAAGAGCTAGAGAAGATACGTGATGAGTATGAGGCTAAGACAGGTTATACCTTTTACATCTCTGGACTCTCTGCTGTTACTGCGTCATTGGTCAATGTTGCCGTGCATGATGCTTTGGTGCTTATACCACTTGCTGTTGTTATTGTCGTTATTTTACTCTTTTTACTTTTTAGAGACCCTATTGGGGTGGCTGTTCCTTCAGTGGTGATTGTCTTTACCTTTTTGTTAGTACTAAGTATGCAGATGCTTTTAGGGCATAAGCTCAACAACTTTACAGTAAACATCCCCTCTTTTATAGCAGCCATTGCCATAGCCGACTCTATGCACCTCTTTTTAGCATGGGTCTACTACAAAACCAAAGAGATGAGCAATAAAGAGGCTGTTTACTTAGCTCTAAAAAATAACTTTATGCCCATAGCGATGACCTCCATAACCACAGCAATTGGTTTTGCAACTTTAAGCATTAGTGCCATTGAGCCTATTGCTACTTTAGGAATTGCCATTACGGCTGGAGCTTTAATCGCCTTTTTACTAAGTATCTCTCTTGTTCCTGCTATACTTCTGTTACTTAATGATGAGTATAAAGTAAAACCTATTAAGTTTTTAAACCTCATCAATAGTAAAGGATATGGAGCATTTATAGTGCGACACGACAAACAGATTGTCTTAGGCTTTACCTTTATGATGCTTGTTATAGGGTATGGTCTAACAAGCCTAAAAGTAGACAGTAACAGCATTAAATACTTCGACAAAAGTACCACGGTACGTAGTGGAAGTGAGTTTGGAGAAAAGAAGCTCTCAGGCTCAATGATATATGAGATTATTTTAGACTCTAAGGTTAAAGAGGGAGCAAAGTCTCCTGCATTTCTCAAAAAAATTGTCGTATTTGAAAAGGAATTGCTAGAGAGATACCCCAACATTACTTTTGCTACTTCACTTAAAGACATTGTCGAGCGAATGCATAAAGTTTTAGATACCAATGCAACAACACCCCTACCAAACAGTAAAAATGCAGTAGCCCAATACCTACTACTCTACTCCATGAGCCTACCTCAAGGAATGGAACTTAACGACAAAATAGACACACAAGAGCGTTACCTACGAATGAGTATCAATAGCAACATTCAAGACACCTCTAAAGATTTGGAGATGATTGATTGGATTGAAAAGTGGTGGAAGCAGAACACAGACTATTTGGCTACAGTACAAGGACAAACCTCTATATTTGCCTATATGCAAAGTAGTGTGATGGAGACCCTTTTACTTTCTATCTCAGCGACTTTAATACTTGTTGTTTTTGCAATGTTCTTTATCTTTAAAAACATAAAGATGCTATGGATATTTATATTGCCAAATATTGCTCCAATTTTACTCGTAGGTGGTGTCATGGGCTATTTAGGACGAAGTGTTGACATTGGCGTAGCCATTTCTGCCTCTGTCATTTTAGGAATTGCAGTAGATGACACCATTCACTTTTTTTCTAAATATTTTCAAGCCATTAAAACCATGAGCTTTGAAGAGAGCATCGACTATGTCATTAGCCACAGTGGTAATGCGATGATACTCACGACATTCATTCTAAGCTTTACATTTGCTCTCTTTGGGGTGAGTAGTTTTGTACCTAATGTCAACTTTGCTATTGTGACAGTTGTGGCTTTGAATATTGCGTTGTTGCTTGATTTGGTGTTGTTACCTGCTTTGTTGAGTCTATTTTATAATAAAAAATAGGCTTAACATAACCACCAACACATCCAGTCGCCACTGAAAAGAAAGGGCTTTTAAAATATTTTCTATTTTTATCATTGCTTTTAATAATACTGGGTTTATTTCTGTAGGGTGCCGTTTTTATTGACATGTATCCCTGTGGGACTAACGCACCATATATTGGCAAACAAAAACGCTCTTTATCTCTATAAACCTTGAACTGTTTTTGTTTTGATAAGCTTTTATTTTATGATGTGTTAAAGGTGCGTTGGAAAACAGCACCCTACAGATTTCTATTTAAAAATAACTTACCATTCCCACCACAACCAACATCATAACCACCAACACATCCAATCGCCACTGAAAAGAGAGGGATTTTAGAATATCCTCTGTTTTTATCGTTGCCCTACCCTCTCCAAAGTGGGCTTTCTTTTTTATCTTTCCAAAGTAAGAGGTGTCACCACCTAGCTTAACACCAATGCACAGAGCCATGGCAGAGATGGGGTGACCTGCGTTGGGGCTGTCGTGTTGTTTTCCAAAATTATAAAACTTTAAAAGAGCATTTTTATCCCAAAAAAGTAGAGCAATCAAAAGTGCTGTAATGCGTGAGGGGATGTAGTTTACCACATCGTCTAGTATGGCTGAAAACTTTCCAAACTTCTCGTAGCGTTCATTTCGGTAGCCTACCATGGAGTCTAGGGTATTAATGGCTTTGTAGAGGAATGCCCCTTCTAAACCAAAGAGCATCAGGTAAAAAAGAGGAGCTATCACCCCATCGCTAAGGTTCTCAGCATAAGTCTCTATGGAGGCTTTATTAATGTCTGATGGGCTTAACTCTTTGGTGTCTCTGCTGACTAAGTATCTAATATTTTCGGGGTTCTCTATAATATCTTTGACCGATTCATAAAGCATCTTAGCCGAGATTGTCGTTGAAGCAACGATGGCAAAAAGTAGCGTTTGTATATAGATATTGGGCATGTAGCCAATATAGAGTGCTATAGCGTGGATTATGGCAAAGGTTATGAGCATAAGTGTAATGGTTAAAAAGGCTCCACGAAGCACTTCATTTTTATAAAATTTTCCTTCAAACCATTTGATATATTCTCCCATAAAAACTACAGGGTGCTTCATGGTAAACTCACCAAAAACTCGGTCGATTAAATAGGCAATTAGCCCTACTTCAAGATACACTTTTAATTATCCTTTCTATGTCTAGTCGTTCTTTCATACTCTCTACAAAGTTTTCAATGGTCTCTTTTTTATAGCATTCAAACTGTTCATCATCAAACAGTGCATGAACAAACGTACCTTTTATGTTCCCTTTTTCATAAGATAATGGGTACTTTTTACTCACACCGTGATGAATCTCAAAGCCTTTGACCTCTTTGCCAAATATGTTGTAGGTCTCTCTTTTAACTATTTTTTCTTTTTGAAAGATTATATCATCGTCTATAAAGCCTAAGCCTTCCATAGAGGTTTCGGCTGACTCTATGTTGTCCGTATCAATAAGCCTTTTAAACATCATCTCATACCCTCCACAGATGCCTAAAATATCTGTTTTTGTTTTTTTGAGCTTTTCAAATAATCCTAGCTCTTTTAGCCACTCTAAATCGTTTAGAACCAGTTTAGACCCTGGCAAAATTATCTGCTCAAAATTCTCTAGCTCAACATTGCTACGAATAAACTCTAAGCTAATGTTTTCATCAGCAATAAGGGGTTCAAAATCGTTATAGTTACTCATGGTCGGATAGGCTATAACCCCAATACGTTTGGCATTTGGTTTACTAACTTGTTGGTAGTTCATAAGACTTTGAGAGTCTTCAAAGCCTAAGTTAAAGGGAATATAAGGAAGCACACCCAAAACAGGAATGTTAAACTCCTCTTCTATAATGCGAATCCCCTCATCAAAAAGAGTCAAGTCTCCTCTAAATTTGTTGACAATTACCCCGATGACATTCTCTCTTAGCTGTTTTGGAAGCAGATTGTAAACACCCCAAATGGACGCAAAAACCCCACCTTTTTCAATGTCGGCAACCAAAATAATCTTGGTATCAAACTCTGTAGCTATGTAGATGTTAGAGAGGTCTTTACTCATAAGGTTCAGCTCCACAGGGCTACCTGCCCCCTCTGCTACCACACAGTCGTAACGCTTATCAAGATACTCAAACACCTCTTTAACAGCAGGTTTTAGCATGTCAAGGTCACGATAATACTCTCGAACATCCTTATCTTCAACCACTTTTCCATTGACAATAAGTGAAGCAGAACTCTTTCTGCCTGATTTGAGTAAAATAGGGTTTATATGATACGAGGTTGGAACACCTATTGCTCCTGCTTGAAAGTGTTGTGCTATGGCTATTTCACTTCCATCATCGGCTACCATGGCGTTGTTTGAGACATTTTGTGCTTTAAAGGGAGTTACCGAATAACCCAACTCTTGTATGATTTTAGCTATCACAAAAGTAATGGTAGATTTACCTGCATCGCTACTGGTTCCGAAGATGGAGATGTTTTTCAAATAATGCCTTAGCGTAATTTTTGTGCTATTTTATCGAAAATAAATAGAAATTTCACCCTACTTCTTCTTCATATCAATATCACAATACTTCTTTTTAAAAACAACCCTTACAATAAAATCTTTAGCAATCAACACAAAACAGTAAACCCATAGAACATCCATAACGGTGTTATGCTTATAATCTAGTCCATAGTATAAAATAGGTAAACCTATAAATACAAGCCATTTTATGTAGTAAAAGAAGATGATGCCTGTACCATAAAGTTCTCTAAAAAATTTCTGCATAATTTCCCTTTTTCAATATAATTTTTATTATAGTTCATTTCAACTTAATAAAAAATCATAGGTTAAAAAAGTCCTTAATAAAGATAATAGTAAAAGACTGCAATAATAAATTTCAATCAAAAAGAATGATGAAAACTTCTTGCTTCTATTGGTAACATACAATCTTATTCGTGTAATAATAGTGAGTTATTTATACTCACATTACAAAAAGTAGGATATTCTACTTGCAGTGATAGAAAATATCTCACTTAAAATTTTAAAGATTAAAGGGGAAACCATGGCAGCAATGACAGCTCCTGAGAATACTCCAGTATGGGTTAACACAGCAAGATGTAAAGCTTGTGATATTTGTGTTGATGCATGTCCTGCAGGTGTACTCTCTATGCAACAAGAACCAACATCAACTTTAGGTGCGATGATTAGTGTAATCGCTCCTGATTCATGTATTGGATGTAATGAGTGTGAACTTTCATGTCCAGATTTTGCTATTTATGTAGCAACAAAAAAAGAGTTTAAATTTGCTAAATTGACTGATAGTTCAAAGTCAAGACAAGAAGCAATTGAAAATAATGGGTATAGATTACCTGAAGATTATAAGGAGGCTAACTAAATGTCAGCAACTAGAGAAATCATTTCAAGTGGTAACGAACTAGCAGCCATTGCATCAGTAGATGCAGGATGTATGTTTTTTGGAGGATATCCTTTAACACCATCAAGTGAAGTTATGCACGTAATCTCTGACCTTTTACCAAAAATTGGTGGGGCAGCAATTCAAATGGAAGATGAAATTGCAGGTGTGGCAGCAGCCATTGGTGCAGGTATGTCAGGTGTTAGAACACTTACAGCAACTTCAGGTCCTGGTATCTCACTTAAAGCTGAGAACCTTGGACTTGCACAGATGTGTGAAGTACCATTGGTTGTTATCAATGTTATGAGAGGTGGTCCATCAACTGGTCTTCCAACACGTGTATCTCAAGGGGATGTTGCTCAGGCAAAAAACCCATCACATGGTGACTACAAATCAATCACAGTTTGTGCAGGTAACCTTGCTGAGTGTTACACTGAAACTGTAAGAGCATTTAACCTTGCAGACAGATTTATGCAACCTGTATTTGTGTTACTAGATGAAACTATTGGACACATGCATGCAAAAGCTGAGATTCCTACAGTAGAAGCAGTAAAAGCAGGAATTGTTCCTAGAAAAACATTTGATGGTGCTCCAGAGGATTACCTTCCTTATGGTGTAGAACAAGACCAACCAGCAGTACTTAACCCAATGTTTACAGGATATAGATACCACTATACAGGTCTTCATCATGATGGTTCTGGTTTCCCAACAGAAGAGATTGAGACTTGTAGAAAACTGATTGATAGACTTTTCCAAAAAGTTGAAAAATATCAAGATGAGATTGAATTAAATGAAGAGTATATGGTTGATGATGCTGATATTCTTATTATTGGTTATGGTTCAGCTTCATTGGCAATTAAAGAGGCAATTAACATGCTTAGAAAAGATGGTATTAAAGTTGGTATGTTTAGACCAATTACACTTTGGCCATCTCCTGAAGCTAGAATGCATGAACTTGGACAAAAATTTGACAAAGTTCTCTCTGTAGAGCTGAACCAAGGTCAATACCTTGAAGAGGTACAAAGAAGTATGGGAAGATTGGATATTGCAAAATTAACCAAGACAAATGGTCGTCCATTCTCTCCAAAAGACATTATCGAAAAAGTAAAGGAGCTATAAGATGGCATTTAACTATGACAATTATTTAAGAGTTGAAAAGATGCCAACACTATGGTGTTGGGGTTGTGGAGATGGTATCATCTTAAAATCATTTATCCGTGCAGTTGAAAAAATTGGATGGGAAAAAGATGATGTTTGTATTGTTTCTGGTATTGGATGTTCAGGAAGATTCTCTTCTTATGTAGACTTCAACACCGTACATACAACACATGGAAGAACCATTGCATTTGCTACAGGTATTAAACTTGCTAATCCAGATAAACATGTTGTCTGTGTTGCTGGAGACGGTGATGGTCTTGCTATTGGTGGTAACCATACCATTCATGGTTGTAGAAGAAATATTGATATGACAATGATTCTTATCAACAACTTTATTTATGGTTTGACCAACTCTCAAACATCTCCAACTACACCACAGGGTATGTGGACTGTTTCTCAAAAAGCAGGAAACATTGACCCTACATTTGATGCGTGTGAACTTGCTATTGCAGCTGGTGCATCATTTGTTGGACGTGAGACAGTAAACTCTCCTAAAAAGATGGAGAAAATAATGCTTCAAGCGATGGAGCATAAAGGATTCTCATTTTTAGATATTCAATCGAACTGTCACATTAACCTTGGTAGAAAAAACAAAATGCAATCTGCTATGCAAAACCTTGATTGGATTGATAGTATTACTGTTTCTAAAAAGAAATATGATGCTATGTCTCCAGAAGAGCAATTAAATCTTTTCCCTACAGGTATCTTAAAACAAGATACAGAGGTAAGAGAGTATTGTGATATGTATGAAGATATTAAAAAAGTTCAACAGGGTGAAAGAAAACCAATCACTCAAGATGAATTTGCTAAAAAAATATAAGGAGCAAAGCTATGAGTAAAATTGTAATGCGATTTACTGGTGTTGGTGGACAAGGTGTTCTTCTTGCTGGTGAAATTTTTGCAGCAGCTAAAATTAAAGAGGGTGGTTTTGGTATCAAAACTGCTACTTATACATCACAAGTTCGTGGTGGAGCAACCGTTGTTGATATTCAGTTAGATAGCAATGAAATTTTCTACCCTTATGCAATTGATGGTGAAATAGATTTTATGCTCTCTGTTGCAGATGTAAGTTACCAACAGTTTAAAGGTGGAGTACGTGATGGTGGAACAATTGTTATTGAGCCAAACCTAGTACACCCAACAGATGAAGATAGAAAAAGATGGAATATTATTGAAATAGCTATTATTACTATCGCTAAAGAAGAGGTAGGAAATGTAATTACTCAATCGGTAGTTGCACTTGCTATTGCAAACACTTACACAAAAGCACTAGACAAACAACTTCTTGTTGATACTATGCTTTCAAAAGTACCTAAAAAAGTTCATGAGCTTAACTTAAAAGCGTATGACCTTGGTGAGAAATATGCAACTGAGGCTATGGCTGAAGCATAATTTTCCCTCTACTCCTCTTTTTTTAGAGGAGTGTAGGTGTGACCATGTCACACGCCAAATCTCGATTTGAATTATATGGAAGTTATAAATCATATAATATTTGGTTTTGACGTGTGACATAGTCACACCTACGTATAAATAATTGCATTCTAAGATAAAAAAAACCCAAGGAATTACCATGAGTAAAGAAATAGAAGAAGATGAAGAAGAAGAGTATGGACTGGACGATTTTTTTGGTCGTACACCCCAATCTAGCTATTTTGAAATAGCAAAAACAGCCAATCAAAACATTGTTGAAAATGAGATTGAAAAAGTCTTTAGACGACTTGCCGTGGCTGAACGTATGTTAGAAGAGCGTCAGTTAGATGATGAGTTAGAAAAAGAGATTTCACGAACAGTTATTGACCAAGACATTGATGAGCGAACAGCTACTGTCTTTATTGACCTTGTAGGGGCTATTGTTACTCAGTGTGAATAATTCAATAGGCTCCAATATAGGCAGACACATCGGTCTGCCCCTACGGGTTAATACTATTTAAAACGCAAATAATTGAAATTTAATTTCCCCAACCATGCATCTTTTTAGAAACAATCACATCATAATGCTCAAACAGGTCATCTATGGTACTTGTAGCAACATAATTACACTCTTCTAAAAGCTCTACCCACTTATATCGTTCGTTGTGACTCCCCTTAGGTATAAAAATCAAAACATTTCCAGCGTTGAGTATAATTCTATGTACCCGTTTTAAAAACTCCTCTTGAAACTCCTCTTCTATAATGGTAGTTACAAAAATAAAATCATACTGTTTTCCCTGCATCATATAAGATTTACGTTCTAAAGAGAAGTCACGAACAATGGTGGTATCACAATCTTTAAACTTCTCTACATTTTCTTCATAAAAATGCTTATTGGTACAATTTATCTGATATTCATACTCTTTTGGGTGACAATACTCATGCAACATATCAACCAAAATTTCACCATCACTACAGAAGTGAGCCAATCTTAATGAAGGATTGCTTCCTATAATAGTCAACAAAGTTTCTAATTTATCTCTTTCTAAATTTTTCATAAAGAATTTACTTCCCTGCTCCACTCAAATTTAAGTCAGAAACAGCTTCACGTACTTTACTCATAAAGACATCACCTGGGTCTGATTTTTTAGTTCTATAACCTTTGTCCAGCTCTAGCCAAAACTCTGTGTTTTCCATCTTTCTGTACTCATGATGACCAATCATGTGGCTAATGGTTGGATATTTTTCTTTTAGGTAACGAACCAAAGCTATGTTTGCTTTGAGCTGTGCAGGGGTTAGGTCATCTTTTTTATTCCCTTTTCCACCTACATTTTCAACCCCAATGGCTGAATAGTTCAGACCAATCACATGACGAGCCATCCAATTTTCTGGCATGAGTCGATAGATTGTTCCATCTCTTTTAACCAAAAAATGTGCCGACACATTTAAAGCAGATGCTTTTGCAATATCTTTTCTATCAGAAAAAAGCTTTTGAGGTTGTAAACGTTTAAAACTTTTATCAAAACTCATATCTGCTGTCCAATGAAGTACAATAATCTTAGGTTCTATCTCTATGTTGTCTACCTCAAAACCATAATGTTTTTTAATGTACTTTTTGGTCATACCTATACGCTCTTGCCCAAAATCTATGGGTTTGTCTATAATTTCTATGCTTGGAGCTTCTACAATAGAGACTTTTGCACTAGGTGCATCTGTTACTGTTGTCTCTATAACTTTTGCTTCTTTACCTTGCGTTTCGATAACCTGTGTTCTTGTCTCTATATTTTTTACATCATTGGCACACCCCATAATAAGTAGAGCTGAAAGTGATAATAATATTCTGTTCATTTTCATCGTTTTAATTCCTTAATAATAAAATTGGCAATTTTAGCTGCCACCTGTTTTAACCGAGGTTGTAACCAATCGGTCTGTTTTTTACACGTCAATTCTCCAAGCTCTAATACCAGAAACCCCTTAGTCGTCTGAACTTTTGAAAAACCATAATAGTGTGATAAATTTCTTGTAAAATTATCTTTATGCCATTTAAATGGGAAAAAACTACCATATTGACTTCTCCAATGCTTTGCCATAGCTTTTGCATCAGGAGCAGAGTTACGACCTATAGAAGCACCTGTAGCACAATGTTGCTCAGAGCCATCAAAATGAATAGCAATAGCAATAGCAGCATTACAAATAGGAATTTTAGCTCCTACTCGTTCTACATCTATACCTTTAGCTTCTAAAAGTCGTTCGACCTCTTTTCCCACTATACGGTTCCATTTAGATTCTACCAAGCCATTGTGTATAGAACCTGTATTTCCTATGACTCTTCCTACATGTCCCTCTTGAATAAGTACCGTTGTAGTAATGACCCTATTGTTAAAAATAGCCATCATTAGAAGAAAAAAAAGTATACCAATTAATAATCCCAATACTGCTCTTACACTCATCTTCTTTCCTATGGGTAAATTAAATAATTTTGACGTATAGATTTAAAGTTATCTAAACCCTTTTGCCAACTCTTTTTTATAGTTTTTGCTGACTTACCTGCAATTATTTGCTTACGTAAACTGCTACTTCCAGCCAATTTATCTATAAATTTATTTTTCAAAAAGAACTTCTTCTTATAGGGATAATTTTTATAGGCATCTAAAATATATGTTAAATTAATACCATCAGTAGCACCTATAAACTCTTCACTTAAATCAACCCCATAACAAATTTTATTTTCATATTTAGGATGCTTTGCACCCTCACGTGAAACAGGTATAAATGAAAAATCTTTTTTCTTATAGTAAGGACTTCCATAAAGTTGAAACTGCTGTGTGGTTCCACGTCCTGCTGAAAAAGTTGTTCCCTCAAAAAATGCCAATGAAGGGTACAAGTAGATAGATAAATCATTTGGCAAATTAGGTGAAGGTTTCACCTCTAAAGAGTAATAACTGTTATGTGTATAGTTTCCAAGTCTTATAACTTTTAAATCTGCTCTTTTAGCCCCTTTCAACCATCCTTCACCATTTATCATTAAAGCATACTCACCAATAGTCATTCCATACAAAATAGGTACAGGATGCATTCCTACAAATGATTTGTACTTTAAATTTAAAACCTCACCATCTATTCGTCCACCATTAGGGTTGGGTCTATCTAAAACAATAACAGGAATGTGTGATTCACTTGCTGACTCCATAATATAATGAAGTGTAGAGAGATACGTATAGAAACGAACACCCACATCTTGAATGTCAAATACGATAATATCTATACCTTTTAGGTCTTTTTTTGTAGGTTTTTTATGTTTTCCATAAAGAGAAATTATCGGCAATCCTGTTGTAGTATCAACCCCATTTTTAAGATGTTGACCAGCATCGGCTTTGCCTCTAAAACCATGTTCAGGAGCAAAAATTTTTTTAACTTTTACTTTTTCT
>JALVXD010000088.1 GCA_027038295.1 Campylobacteraceae bacterium | reverse complement strand
GTTTTCTCTAAAGGCTTGGTTGGAATAATGGCTTTTTTGAAACCTTGGGTATCTATCTCTTTAAGTCTTTGGGCAAGGGCAGTAACTTCACGAATCTCTCCTGTTAAGCTGACTTCACCTATAAACAGTGTTTCGCTACTTAGCTCACGGTTACGATAAGAGCTTAAAATAGCAGCGATGATGGCTAAGTCGGCTGAGGGTTCAGTTACTTTTATACCTCCTGAGATATTGACAAAAACGTCATAAGTTCCTAAAGGTAAGTCCAGTTTCTTTTCAAGTAATGCCAAGAGCATGTTTAGTCTGTTGTTGTCAAATCCTGTCGAGCTTCGTTTGGGGTGTCCGTAGGATTCTGATACCAGTGCTTGAACTTCTATAATAATAGGTCTGCTCCCCTCCATCATAACTGTCAGAGCAGAGCCTGAAGAGAGTTTCTCTTTGTTAAAAAAACGTCCAGCCATGGTTTCTGCATCGAGCAATCCATTTTTACTCATCTCAAAAATTCCTACTTCATTGGTGCTTCCAAAACGGTTTTTAAAACCTCTTAAGAGTCGTAATTCAGAGTTGGGGTCACCTTCAAAGTAGAGTACAGTGTCAACCATGTGTTCAAGTACTCTAGGTCCTGCTATGGAGCCATCTTTGGTGATGTGACCAATAATAAATATGGGAATATCTAAACTTTTTGCCACACGCATAAGCTCAAAGGTGATGGTACGAACTTGGGTTACTGAACCTGGGGCAGAGGGTGTTTCGTCTGAATATAGGGTTTGAATGGAGTCAATAATAATAAAGCCGTAATTTTTACTTTTTATTTCACCTAAAATAGTCTGTAAATTAATTTCTGGTAATAGATATAATGATTTTTCATTCGCATCTAAACGGTCAGCACGTAGTTTTATTTGACCTGCTGACTCTTCCCCTGAAACATAGAGTACCTTTGTTTTTTGTTTTGCTAAATTTCCTGCTATTTTAAGAAGTAGGGTAGATTTACCAATGCCTGGGCTACCACCTATGAGTGTTAGTGACCCAGGAACAATTCCTCCACCTAAGACCAAGTCTAACTCTTTTGAGCCAGAGGTAAAGCGTTTTATATTCTCTTGTTTCACTTCTGTAATAGAGGTGGCTTTGGTTTTTGGTGAAGAGCCACTACTGCTTTTAGTCTCTTCTACAAATTTTATCTGTTCTGTTGTGAGTTCGACAAAGGTATCCCACTGGTTACAACCCGTACATTTACCTAACCAACGAGGACTCTGTAATCCACAAGCTTGACACTCAAATAGTATTTTTTTCTTTGCCATAGTTACTCTTTTTTATTTTATACCTAATCATAGACTAATAAAATAAAAAAGTCTAAATATATGTCAAATTGTCATTCTTTTTTCATTGAATCTATTTGTTTAAGAACTCTTTAATATAATAAGCGAAAAAAAGAGATATAGATGCAGAAAAAAATAATAGAACATTTTATAAACATAACAAAATTGCCACATTGTAGTGAAAATGCAGAGGCTTTATTTGATTACTTAGTTAACTTTGCAAAAGAGCAAGGCTATGAGGTTCAGAGTGATGAGAGTAAAAATATACTCATAAAAAAAGGCTCTCCAAAACTGGCTCTTCAAGCTCATTATGACATGGTTTGTATGGGAAAAGCTCCGAACATAGAAACCTATGTAGAAGATGGGTGGATGTATGCAAAAAAGTCATCACTTGGTGCAGACAATGGCATGGCTATAGCCATGATGATGACCCTTATGGAGCAGGGCAAAGAGCTAGAGTTTGTTTTAACCTCAGATGAAGAGATAGGACTTATAGGTGCAACTGCCATAAGTTTGGAATTGACCTCTTCTTATATGTTAAATATAGACTTTGAAGATGAGGGGGTTGTCTGTATTGGTTGTGCAGGTGGGGCTGACTTGTTGGCTGAACAGAGACTTTATACGTCTGAGGCATATGAATATAATTATGAACTTACCGTCTCAGGTTTGGCTGGTGGTCATTCTGGTGTGGAGATTCACAAAAACATACCCAATGCCATAAAAGTTTTAGCCGAGTATCTGTCTGACAAAGAGGTTCTTGTGGCTTCTTGTCATGGAGGGGAGAGAAGAAACTCTATACCTACTGCTATGACTATGAAACTCTCTTCAACAAAACCTTTAATAGGTAATGATTTGATTCAAGTAAGAGAGCTAAATGAGCCTTTAGAAGTCTATGAGAGTGATGAGTTTTTAAATCTTCTTGTCAAGTTTAAACATGGAGTCAATAGCTACAATGAAGAGTTTGATTTACCTGATACGAGTATAAACTTAGCTCTTGTGAGTGTTGAAAATGGAGTGGCTAAGATAGAGTGTAGCTCACGAGCCATGAGTGAAGAGGGTTTAGAAGAGATAAATGAAAATTATTTTAAGCTATTTGAAAAGTATAATTTCTCAACAGCCATAGAGTACAAATACCCCTCATGGAAACCAGAAGTAAACGCTTTCACCTCACTTATAAATGATGCCATGATAAAAGAGTATGGAGAGAGTAAATATGAAGCGATTCATGCTGGGCTAGAGTGTGGAGTTCTGCTTGAACGTTACCCAAATATGAAGTTTGCTTCTATTGGTCCAACTATTGTCTCTCCTCACTCCATACATGAGAAGGTGAAGTTGGACTCTGTGGGGAAGATATTTAGAGTGGTGGAAGAGGTGATGGCTAAACTCTAAAAGTCTCCGAAGTCTTACAATAAGGAGCCATAAAGCAGTCATCACATTCAGGTTTAACGGCTTTACATTTGTATCGTCCAAAAAGTACCATGGCTTGGTGTAGTAAGTGTAGGTCTGTTTTGAACTTTTTACTTAAGGTTTCTTCTGTTTTTGTGGCTGTTTTATCATCTGAAAGACCTAAACGGTGGGCTACTCTAAAGACGTGGGTATCAACTGCCATGAGGTTTGCACCTGTAAACTCTATCATTACTACATTGGCTGTTTTTTGTCCTACCCCTGCTAGTTTGACCAGCTCTTTTTGTTCTAGTGGAATCTCTCCATTGTAGTTCTCTACAACTGATTGAGCCATTTTGATGAGGTTTTTTGCTTTGTTGTTAAAGAATGAGCAAGTGTTTAAAAGGGCTTTTACTTCATCTAGTTCTGCATTAGCAAGAGATATTGGGTCAGGATAGGCTTTAAAAAGAGCAGGGCTAATGATGTTCACACGTTTGTCTGTACATTGGGCAGAGAGCATGACAGCAATAAGTAGTTCATAAAGGTTCTTATAGTTTAGTTCAGTCAATGAGTCAGGATAATGTTCAAGAAAAAGTGCTTTTATAGCCTCAATCTCTTTTTTTGTTGCTTTTTTTATTTTTTTACTTGCCATGGTTATAAATATCTTTTTTATTTAGCATAGTATATAGGGTGACTTAAATATAGTTGAAATTGTTTAGAAACCATTTACTTTATTATGTTATAATCGTTATGAATTTAATATATATATAAGGTAAAAAATGAAGGTCATAGTTAAGACTACACTTTTAATGTTTTTATTTAGTACGTTTAGTCTATGGGCATCGGAAATCGTTGCACTGGTTGATGGTAAAGAGATTAGTCAAAAAGATGTAAATAATTTTGTTATAGCAAATATTCCTGGAGCACATTATAGCTTTTTAAGTGAAGATGAAAAAAAATCTATATTGGAACAGATGATAGATAGAAAACTTTTTGCAGAAGAGGCAAAACGTCTTCATATAGAAAATAATTTAGAGTTTCAAATAGCATTAGAGAAGGCTAAAGATAAGTTACTCGTTGACTATTGGATGAAAGAAAAAGCAGAAGAGATTACCGTATCTGATAAAGAAGCAAAAGAGTATTATAAAAATAATTTAGATAAGTTTTATAGAGATGCTTCTGTAAAAGTACGGCATATTTTAGTAAAGACAAAAGCACAAGCCAATGATATTATTGATGAACTTATGATGAATAAATTAGCACTTAAAGAGACATTTATTAGATTGGCAAAAACAAAATCTATGGGTCCTAGTGCTGTAAATGGTGGTGAATTAGATTGGTTTATTCAAGAGCAGATGGTTCCAGAGTTTTCAGATGCTGCATTTAGTTTAGAAGTAGGAACCATAACAACAGAGCCTGTTTTAACGCAGTTTGGTTATCATGTTATCTATTTAGAAGATAAAAAAGAGAAAGGAATTGCTCCTTTTAAAGATGTAAAACAAGATATTGTAAAAACTCTAAAAGTTCTTCAATTTAAAAAAGAATTGAAAAATATAAGTCAAAAAATGAGAAAAACAGCAAAAATTATTGTAAAATAAACAAAAAATATTTAAGGTAAAGTTAAATGAGTAATAAAGTATTAGATAATCTACCATGTGGTGTTTTGAGTGGAAGTCAAGTTCAAGAGTTATTTTCAATAGCAAAAAAAGAGGGGTTTGCTATTCCTGCTGTGAATGTTGTGGGAACATCATCTGTAAATGCTGTATTAGAGGCTGCTTCTAAAGTTAATTCTCCTGTAATTATTCAGTTCTCTAACGGTGGAGGAGAGTTTTATGCTGGTAAAGGAATGCCAAGTGACAAAAGAGCCGTTCTTGGAACCATTGCAGGTGCGCAGCATGTGCATACGGTAGCAGAAGCTTATGGTGTACCTGTACTTCTACACACAGACCATGCAGCAAGAAAACTTCTTCCATGGATTGATGAGCTTTTGGATGCTAGTGAAAAGCATTTTGAAGCTTATGGAAAGCCTCTTTTCTCTTCACATATGATTGACCTTTCAGAAGAGCCAATAGAAGAGAATATTGCAACGTGTAAAGCCTATTTAGAGCGTATGTCTAAAATTGGTATTACTTTAGAGATAGAGCTTGGTGTAACAGGTGGAGAAGAGGATGGTGTAGACAATACAGAAGTAGACAATGCACTACTCTATACCCAACCCGAAGAGGTTGCATATGCTTATGAAGAGTTGTTAAAGATTTCACCTATGTTTACCATTGCTGCTTCGTTTGGAAATGTTCATGGTGTTTATAAACCAGGTAATGTTGTCTTGACTCCAACCATTTTAGACAACTCTCAAAAGTACATTCAAGAAAAATTCAACACCGATGAAAAACCAGTCAATTTTGTTTTCCACGGTGGTTCAGGTTCAACTCTTGAAGAGATTAGAGAAGGGATTGAGTATGGTGTTATTAAGATGAATATTGACACCGATACACAGTGGGCTTTTTGGGACGGTGTACGTGCTTATGTGGCTCAGTACCATGCTTACTTGCAAGGACAAATCGGTAACCCAGAGGGTGAAGACAAACCAAATAAGAAGTATTATGACCCTAGAAAATGGTTACGAGAGGGTGAAACTTCTGTTGTTAAACGTTTAGAACAAGCATTTTCCGATTTGAATTGTTTGGATAGGAATTAAATTTTTACAAATATAGGGCAGACACATCGGTCTGCCCCTACAGGTCATATATAAATCACCACTCCATCTTCTCTGTGTGCTTCTGCGTATAGTTATATTTCTTCACTGCAAAAATCAAATGATAAAGCAACCATCCAAATGATAGAACAACCAATAGTGATGCTAAAATATCTATCATAGGTGGGTTAAAGAGTATGAAAAGTGACCATGCCAGTAGCATTGCGACATGAATATAGAAATGAATCTTTGCTTTTTTAGGGTGAATGACATCGTGCATCATTGGGGCTTCCATGTAGCCTTGGTTTGAGAGGTGGAACCATGTTAAAAATGGGACTATTTTGTAGTTCATGGCAAAAACAATACTCAGTGCAAAACCTATAAAGGCTAAGTAAGAGAGCATTTTTAAACCTTCATCTATAGAGCTTATGGTACCTAAAGCTGTAATGACCATACTAATAATAAGCAGACCCATACCCAAACGCCAAAACCATACAGTAGCATCTGATGTAGGTCGTTTTCGTTTGTAGAGTCTGTGTAGGGTGATAACTCCATAGGCTATAAAAAGTAGTGCCAAAATAAGGTCTATACCAACCGTTGGTAAGCTTGTAAATAGTGCAATTAATTTTAATACAAGAAGCATGGCAATAGTTGTAACAAGGTATTTGCTCATAATGGTTGGGTATTTAGGTGTTACGTAAAACATCTCAACTACTTGAAACGAAACAGAGACAATAAGTAGTGCAACCCAACCAAATAGAGCAAAAGAGTAGTGAGCCTCTTTAACTTGTGCAAAAGAGTCTCCTTTTATGTACCCACCAAGTGTTAAGAGTAAGTAGATACCCAAAAATATAGCTATAGTAAAACTACCTAATGAAAGTAGCATCCCCTTTGAAGAGCTGGAGTGGTCTTGAACGTTGAGTAACTCTTTTATCATTACTGTGGTTGCATGGAGTAGAGCCGAACCAAGTATGATAGCTGAGAATAGGTAGAGTAGTGAGATAGAAGTGTTAAATGCAAAGAGTTGTAAAAATATACCTACCATTAAAAGAACATGAACTACCATGGATTTTTTAGTTGGCATTTTTATAACCACACCTGCTATAACAGGAAGCATCTGAAATAATGCTCCTAGCATAAATGAAGCCATAACACCAAGTGCCAAAAAGTGGGTGATAGTAACATTATAGGCATAGGCACTATATGTCAGTAAACCACTACTACTTACTAAAAGATAGAGACCTAATAGCAGACCAAATATGGATGCAGTTATGAAAAATTTCATGACTACAGAGATAGGGGGTGCTTGTTCTAATGATAGACCACCTTGACTAAACATCTAAAAGCTCCTCTAAGTTATAGGTAGCGTTCTTGGTTATGAGTATATGCCAAATCTCTTTACTGTCTTGATGAGCAATATAAAAAAACTCTTTCTCTTTAACTATCTCAAGAAGAGGAATGGGTTTTCTACGATTTATCATATAGAGATACTCATTATTTTTCATCGTACGTAGATGCGTCAGTGAAATTTGCAAAGGTTCAGGGTGTTCCATCTCCCTTGCATCAAGTAGGATTTTCTGCATTTTAGGCTTAAAGCTCTATGGCTTTCATGGCTTCAAGTGTAGACTCTTTCAGATCTTGAGGAATGGTTCTGTCACACATAGCGTAGAGCATTTGCTCCTCTTTCATGTTGTGCTGTTGAAGTAGTATCATCATAGACTCTGCTAGTGAAAGGTAGGCATCACTGTCTTTGTTTTCTACTGCTTCAGCCATTTTACCTATGAGACCACGAACTTGTTCATGTTCAAATTTCATAATACGAGTTGGACCTTCTGTGCTACCTGTAAGCTCTTCAAAGGTAGGGAAAAGAGACTCCTCTTCTTTTTTAAAGTGTCTTAATGTATCGTTTGCAAAAAGAAGAAACTGCTCTTCTGCTTGTTCAAAATTTCCATCTATTACTGATTTTTCTGCTGTAGAAAATAGCTCATCACAGGCACGGTGTTCGGTTCTCATATAGCTTGAAATTATCATATATTTATCCTTTAAATAATTAAGCATAAGTATAGAGTATGGTTGCTAAAAAGATATTGATATGTGTCAATATGTCATTAATGTTCAGTGGAGAAGATGTATAATGTCTTATGAATATCTCTGCTAACAAAATTATTAACTCTCCTACTGAAGAAAAGTTATTTAACAATCATAATATATATATAAAACGTGATGATTTATTATCAAAAGAGTTTTCGGGCAATAAGGCACGAAAGTTTTACTATTTTTTAGAAAATGAGTTTCATCAAATAGAAAAAGTTATTTCTTATGGTTCTAGTCAGTCTAATGCTATGTACTCTCTCTCTGTTTTGGCAAAAATGAAAGGGTGGAAATTTGACTACTATATTGACCATCTATCCTCTTATTTAGAAGAGAACCCTCATGGAAATTATAAATATGCTCTAAAAAATGGAATGCAAATCTACGTAGGTCGGGATGCCCCCCTCCCGACAGAAAATGAGGTGTTTATAGAAGAGGGTGGGCGACAAAAAGAGGCAAAGTTTGGTATTGAGATTTTAGCCAAAGAGATACTAACGTGGAAAGAGGAGCAGGGGATTGATAAATTGAATGTCTTTTTGCCTTCGGGTACGGGGACTACGGCTCTTTTTTTGGCTAAATCGTTTAATGTCGGGATGAGGGCATCCCGACCTACGGTTTATACGGTTCCTTGTGTGGGGGATGTGGAGTATTTGAAAAAACAGTTCTTAATGTTGGAAGAGAATAAAAATTTTCATCCTAAAATTTTAACACCCTCTAAAAAAAGACACTTTGGAAAGCTTTACAGAGAGTCTTATAATATTTGGCTAAAATTACGTGAAGAGATGGGCATTGAGTTTGATATGCTCTATGACCCACATGGATGGCTGACTCTGTTAGAAAATCCAGAAATTTTAAAAAAACCAACACTCTACATACATCAAGGTGGCTTGATAGGAAATGAGAGTATGTTGATGAGGTATAAAAGGAAATATGGTGAAAATATTTAGTACAAAAGATGCAAACTTTCAAAGTGAATTTAATGAGCTTTTAAAACGTGGAGCGATGGATATAGATGGTGTTACTACTATTGTAAAAGGTCTACTTGATGAGATTAAAACAGATGGAAACGCTGCGTTAAAAGGGCATATCGCTAAGTTTGATAGATGGGAGCCTATAGATGATAAGGCTTTAGAGGTAACTGTTGAATCTATGGAAAAAGCTTATCATAATATAGATGCTTCGTTAAGAGATGCTCTACACTTGGCATATGACAGGATAGAAAATTATCACCAAAAATTAATGCCAAAATCATGGTTTGATTTTGAAAAAACAGGAACAATGTTGGGACAAAAAGTGACGGCTGTTGACTCTGCTGGACTTTACATTCCTGGTGGAAAGGCTGCTTACCCCTCTTCGTTACTCATGAATGCTATCCCTGCTATTGTTGCAGGAGTTGAAGAGATAGTGGTCTGTACCCCTGCACCTGATAATGAACTCAATGAATTACTTTTGGCTGCTTGTCACCTCTGTAAAGTTACCAAAGTCTTTAAAGTAGGTGGAGCCTCTGCTATTGGAGCGATGGCTTATGGTACAGAGACGATTCCAAAAGTAGATGTTATTACGGGACCTGGAAATATTTTTGTAGCAACGGCTAAAAAGTTGGTTTATGGTGAAGTAAATATTGACATGATAGCAGGACCTAGTGAAATAGGGATTTTGGCAGACAGTACAGCACGTGAAGATTTTATAGCCATAGATTTACTTTCACAAGCAGAACATGATGAGATGGCATCTTCTATATTGATTACAACAGATGCTTCTCTTGCAGCAAAAGTTGTCGTTAAGGTTGAAGAGTTTTTAGGAACTTTGTCACGTGAGGAGATAGCTAGAAAATCTATAGAAGAGCGTGGGGCAATTATTGTCACTGAAACGATGGATGAAGCAATTGACTTGATGAATAAAATTGCACCTGAACACTTAGAAGTAGTAACCCAAAACCCTATGGATTTATTAGGAAAGATTAAACATGCAGGTGCCATTTTCTTAGGTGAGTATACACCTGAACCTATTGGTGATTATATTGCTGGACCGAACCATACTCTACCTACAGGTGGAACAGCAAAATTTTACTCTCCATTGAGTGTTGACCACTTCTTGAAAAAATCATCTATTATTGCTATGACAAAAGAGGGATTAAATGAAATAGGTGAAGCATGTGCATTAATTGCAAATACAGAAGGGCTAACAGCTCATGAAGAGTCGGTTAGAATAAGATTGAATTAAGTAATAAGAAGAGTAGGGTGCAAAGATTGCACCTTACAAAAAGAATTTTACAGGTTATAGAAGTGTTTCAATGCTCTGATAATCATGGCATTTTTAGAGATACTTTCACCCTTTGCATCTTGGTCAACTTGCTCATATAGGTCAAGAGGTAAAGTAATAGAGAAAATTTTTGTTCTATTTTTCTTTTGCTTTTTAAGGTCAGCAACAATGTCTTTAAGAACATCAATCATTTTATCTGTATCAATTGGTTTTCTAATAAAGTTGTTAACCCCAATTTTAACAGCTTCAGAGATATTCCCCATATCATTACTTGCAGATACAATTACAATAATTTGCTTTGGATTGATTTCTCTAATCTCTTTAGCAACATCTAAACCACTTTTCCCTGGCAAGATAATATCTATAAAGATAATATCTGGACTGTGCTTTTCAAAAAGTTCCATTGCTGAATCTGCATCTACTGCTGAGTGAACTTCAGCGAAAAAGTTTTTTAGTGTTGTACACATTAATTCATTTGTCTCTGGCTCATCTTCCAATACAAGAGTTTTTAGTTTTTTAGTCTCTTCAACTATCTTCATTAAATCATTATTCATGAGTTTACCTATTCCTTCTTTTGTTTGTTATTTTAATAGATTGTAACATGTTAACGATTAAGAGAAATTAAAAGATAACTAAAATAATTATACTGTATGTCGTTTTGTAACACTTATATTAGATAATATATGTTTGTTATTATAATTTATTTCTAATTTTAAGTTCTTGTTCAAATCTCCAGCTCTTCTTTTGCTCTTTTACAACAGATTTTTGAATGGTTTCAATTAGCATAGATTCTTTATCTTCTAGCATCATATATATTTCACCTGCTGGGTCAACCAACATAGAATCACCATAGAACTTCCACTGTATATCTTTATCTGAAAATTCTCCAAGACGATTAGCCCGAAGGATATAGCAACTGTGTAAGAAAGCTTTTGTTTTTATGATTTCACGCCAACGGTTGTGTGAGCCAAATGTTGATGCAGTGGGTAGTAGCACTAAGTCAATTTTTTTCTCTGTTACATAGCTCCAAAAAGGGTCAAAGTGAAGCTCAAATCCACCCATGGTCATAATGCGAAAACCATCAATAGTAAATGTCATAGGTGATGTTATGGGTTTAATTTTGTTATCAAAGAACTCTTTTTCATTCCAGTGTTTATAGGGAATAAGTATCTGTTGTTCATAGTAAGAGGTGGATTTTTCAGTGATTTTTATAATGGTTTTAATATATCTGTTTTTCTTTATAATAAGTATGGGTGCTATAAAGACCATATTGTATTGAATCGCAAATTTTTGAAGCAGTTCAATATGTTTATCACTCTGCTTTTTAACCATTTTCATAGGTATCTCTTGAATCTCTTTGAAAAAGTGGTTGAGTACATACTCCCCTAAAAGCACCAATCTTACACCTCTACTATGTGCGTTGCGTAGATAAAAGTCTAATTTGGTTGCTTGCATTCCTAAAGTAGGTAGCTGTAGTGCTGCAATGGTAAGTTCATTATTTTTAGGCATACTATGACCTTGAACTGTTTTTTTCGATGGTCTCTATTTTAACTTTTGCCTCTTCAATCATTTTTTGGGCTGATTTGATTTTTTTGAGTCCATCCTCATAAAGTTTTAAACTCTCCTCAAGGGTGATAGCAGGGTCCATTAGTTGATTTAATATCTTTTTAGATTCCTCTAGTTTGGTTTCAAATGTTTCTGCTTTCATCTCTTTATGCCTTTATATTGGGTTGTTTTTCTAGTGCTTGTTTAATTATTGTATCAAATTTTTCTATTTCAACCAAGAAAGCATCATGCCCATAGTCACTATCTATTTCATAATAAGCTGAATCTTGTTTATTTCGTTGCATCATATGGTGAATATGTTCCATCTCTTTTGGAAAGAAAAGATAGTCACCTTTAAATGAAATGAGTGTTATCTCTGCTTTAATTCGAATGATAGCATCATAAAGAGAGTCATAACCTCTACTTAGATTAAAAGTATTGATGGCCTTTACTATATATAGATAGCTTAATGGGTCAAATATTTTTGAAAAATTATTGGTATTGTACTCCATATAGCGTTCCACTTCATAGCGTCCAAAGAGTTCAAATAGTCCATCATTGTTTACATAGTTTCTTCCAAACTTATCATTCATAGAGTCTGGAGAGAGGTAAGATATGTGTCCTGCAATTCTTCCAATGGCTAATCCATCTAATCCATCTTCTTTAAATGCATCTTTTTCATAGTTTCCATGTTTAAAACGGGGGTCTCTTCTTATCGCTTCTATGGCAACTTTATTAAAAGCAATGGTCCATGGTTGTGTGGCATAGGTGCTTGCTAATGCAATAATTTTATCTGCAAAGTTGGGATAGTCTACTGCAAATTGTAATGCCTGCATTCCTCCCATGGAGCCACCTACAATAGCTTTAAGATGATGAATCCCCAATTGACTAAGTAGAGATTTTTGAGCTTTTATCATGTCTTTTATGGTTAAGACAGGAAATTTAAGTCGAAATGCTGACTCACTGGGATAGTCATTGTGCATCGGTCCAGTACTTCCAAAACATGAGCCAATAACATTGGTAGAGATTACAAAATATTTACGGGTATCTATGGCTTTTCCATCACCAATAAGCTCATTCCACCAACCAGCTTTTCGTTCACCTTCAAGTGTACCTGCAGCATGTTGAGACCCAGACAGTGCATGACAAATTAAGATAACATTTGAGGCATTATTATTTAGTTCCCCATAAGTTTCATAGGCAATTCTATATGGTTCTAAGATTCTTCCACTTTCCAAATACAAGGGGTTGGTAAAGTGTGCAACTTTTGTTTTTAATTTCATTAAAAGAATTTTACCCAATTTGTACTTTATGTAGATGGTAGATTTTAAATGAAGAACTATTTTTATCTTATATATCAATGAATATAATTGAATTTCATGAAATTCACGTTTATTTAACAGTGATGTGATAAAATGATTCATACAAAAGGAGTATTAATTATGAAATTGAAAATATTATTAGGAATGCTTTTAGTAACTTTACAAGCAAATGCACTTGATGACAATGCTGTTCGTCATTATATAAAAAAGTATATGGAAAAAAAGACACATTCAACAGTGAACAATATAGAAACAATATCAAGCTATGAAATAGCTGGTACGAATGGCTGGGAGGTTTATTTTTTATCATTAGATATGAACATAAAACTGGGTGACAGTTATCAGGAGCGTACTGTACCCCAAGTAGTTTTTACTAAGGGAAATAAAATTACTTTTTCTTTAAAAGACCAATATAAACAGAGTTATGCCAAGCTTTTAAAGCCAACAGTACCTGCAGAGGCGTACAATGATGAACATTTTTTAGCAGGAAGTAAAAATGCTGCTCATAAAATTCTTGTCTTTTCTGACCCATTTTGTCCTTATTGTCAAGAGATAGTTCCAGAAATGATTACAATGGTAGAGAAAAATCCTCAAGTTTTTGGACTCTATTACTACCATTTACCTCTTTTAAAAATACATCCAGCCTCTGATGTGACAACAAAAGTAATGCATCTACTTCATAAAAAAGGTGATATTAAAAATGTTAAAGCTCTTTACCATCTGTTGATTGACCCACAAGAGAAGAATGTTAATAAAATTTTGAAAGCGATTAAAACAAAGACGGGTAAGAGTTTTTCAAAAAGTGACATTAGTGGTTCAGATATTACGGATGCAATGGAGTATGATAAAGCAATGAAAAAACGGTTGATGGTAACAGGAACACCAACTATTTTTATAGATGGTGTTTGGGACCCAACACGAACGAAATATAAAAACTATATAAAATAATTCTAGGGGAGTATAAAAACTCCTCAAAGCTAATCCTAAAC
>JALVXD010000087.1 GCA_027038295.1 Campylobacteraceae bacterium | reverse complement strand
CTGCTCTTTGCTCTTCACAGATAGTTTCTACAACCTCATCTGAAAGACCCAAAGAGACCATCATGCCTACAGCTTGGTTAGCACAGGCTTCAGCCATAAGTTTACCACGAAGATTTACCAGTTCAACAGCATCTGTAGCATCCAAAGCACCCGATGCTACCAAAGCAGAAAACTCACCCAAAGAGTGACCCATAGTAAGTGTTGGTTTAATATCTGTAGCATCGGTAAAAAGCTTATGAGCAATGGTTGCTACAAGTAGAATCGCTGGTTGAGTAAACTCTGTTTCTCCCAAGTTGTCGTTCTCTTCAAAAAGAAGATTTTCAAAATTAATCCCTGTACGCTCTGAAGCATCTGCTACCATCTGTTTAGCAACATCTGAGTTTTCAAAAAAATCTTTACCCATTCCCATTTTTTGAGAACCTTGACCTGCAAATAAAAATGCACATTTAACTGACATCGTAAAACCCTTGTTTTTAAATTTTTTGTTTTTATTTTTTGTGTATTTTACCCAAAGAGTGGTTATGCCATAATGAATAGTGCATATTTGGTATCGGTAGCATTAAAGCCAAAACCTACTAACTCTTGAGGTTCATGCTCTTCACTGACAGCCAACTTTACTTCATACATCATCATATCCATGTCCATAATAAGTAGATGCTTTACCAATTCACCTACAGAGAGTGGCTCTTTATCTTTTTCTACAGTTAAAATAAGCTCTTTAGATATTTTATCGACATAAAAAGAAGCAACTGATGCTTCACCTGCATAGAGTAGATTCTTTTTATCATTAGGATCCTCTTTTAGAAGCATGGCTGTTATACCATAGGTCTCATTATTATTGATACTCTCTCTTATATCTTCTATTAAGTCAATGATTACTTTCATAGTTTTCCTGATGTATGCTTCAAATTATCTACCCGTATAACTGTAAAGTAGTGCTGTTTTTAATCGTTTAAATACTTTCCATTGATCCCGTGGACAAATAGCAAAACATCCATGACTACGTCCTCCTCTATTTACATACTTTGCAGGGTGTATAATAACATCACGTCCACCTCTTCTTGCAGGTTTACCTACTTTTCTGTTACTCCATTGTAGACCCTTAACAGAGAGATAACGATAATGTTTCTTCTTTGTCTTTCCCACACTTGAACCCACTTTAAAAAAGCCGTATGGAGTCATGTATGAGTTCCGTTTATTACTAGACCTTTTTACTTTTCCACCAATAGCTCCAGAATACTTACCATGAGCAATCTTATGTCTAAATACATATCCATTATTTAAGTTTATAATAAATAGACGTTTCGTTCTTGCAGACTTAGTATAATCTGCAATAGCAAGATAATTTTTTGAAAGTGCTTTTTTCTTGTAATTCTTTTTGTAATAAGTAAATGCTTTTCTTAAGGCTTTTTTACTTATATTTGTTTTTTTAGATACCTGTTTATAAATCTTCTCAAGATGTATATTTCTTTTAGACCATGTGGTTTTTGCAACCAATTCTCCTGAAAAGAAGACAAGCATTAGCAGTAACAATGTTTTTTTCAATTTTTTCCCTTGTTTTAAAAAATTTCGGAATTATATAGAAAAAATCATTAATTACATATAAAAAAATATATAAATATAATTTTTAACATTTATATATTATGAATTATGCTTTATCACAAGAGATTCCAGTTCCATCTAAACAAAAGTTCTCTTTACACTCAGCACCCTCATAGTCACCACAACATTTACAAACCTCTTCCTCTACAAGTTTTTCATCTTTTTCTATTAGGGGGGATAGTTTCTCTTTTACTTTATCAAAAACATAGGCAGAGAAACTTTTAGCATCATTTTCACTCTTCTCATACATACCCTCAAGAGAATTTAAATGAGGTTTGATTTTCTCATTAATCTCACTACGAATTTCATCACGTAGAGGATTCTCTTCTTCAATATCTTCCTCTTCTTCAACAACTGATGCATTTGAATTTCCAAAGATATTAGTCAATATTTTTAAAATGTTGACTAGAAGTATCAAACCAATTAACGCAAATACAACCAACATTATATTATTAGCCATTAACTTTTTCCTTTTTTATTTTTTATTTTATTGCTCTTTTTTGCTTTTATCTCTTCTTTGGGTTTTTTAATTTTTTTCATTTTAACTTTCCCTCTAAACTTTTCACCAAAATACCCCTCATTTGCCATCCATTTATATATTTCTGCTGCTATAGGTCCTGAGGTACTACCACCATGTCCACCATGTTCTACTAAAACTGTCACAACATATTTAGGGTCTTTAAAAGGAGCATAGGTTGTTAACCAAGCATGAGAACGACTATAGTATTCCATCTCATACTCTTTCATTCTTCGTTTCTCTCCTCTTGGAATGGAGACAACCTGAGAAGTACCCGTTTTTCCAGCTACTACGATAGGAAGTCCCGACATGGTTCGTCTAGCTGTTCCATGTGGAGAGTTACACACATCATACATACCCAAACGAATCGTTTTTAAGTTTTTTTGATTAACATCAATAACTTTATACTCTTTCTCCACTTCCTTACCTGCTACTGTTTTAGCAAAATGAGGTGTTGGTAAAGAGCCTGTAGCTAAAAATGCTGTATATCTAGCCACTTGTAGAGGTGTTACCAAATCATACCCCTGTCCAATTGCAGAAATAACTGTTTCACCCATATACCAAGGCTTCTTGTATCGTTTCATTTTCCAAGGCTTACTCGGGATTATTCCAGCTTTTTCTCCAGGTAAATCAACGCCTGTTTTCTCACCTAAACCTATTTTATGTAAAGTATCAGACATGGCATTAATACCTGTTTGTAAACTTTTATTATAAAAATAGACATCACAACTTTCACGAATAGCCTTACGTAAACCGACTGTCCCATGTCCATATTTTTTCCAACATCTAAACTTATGTTTATTTTTCCCCATGGTAATAAAACCTCTACAATGTTCCGTTTTATCTAAAGAGACACCTGCATTAGAGAATGATAGAGCCATACCCATTTTAATAGCAGAACCAGGAGGGTAAGTACCAGCAACTATTTTATTGGTAAAGGGATGATTAAAGTCATCAGTCAAAGCTTTCCACTCTTTACGAGAGATACCCCCAACAAAAAGATTTGGATCATAAGAGGGGTAAGAGACTGCACCTATAATATCTCCATTAACATGCATAACTATAGCCACACCAGCTTGACCAATAAAAAGTTCATTTATCTTTTTCTGTAGTCCCAAGTCAAGATTTAAAACAAGGTTTTGATCTTCAATTGGCTCTTTTTTCTCTATCTCTGCTACCTCTTTGTTTGTTGCAGTAACTCTT
>JALVXD010000086.1 GCA_027038295.1 Campylobacteraceae bacterium | reverse complement strand
CCACGAACAGCAGGACCTTTTGAACCGTTTAAAATACGAAACTGAATTCCTGTTGCATCGGTAGCCAATCCCATCTGCCCACCTATGGCATCTAACTCTTTTACCAAATGCCCTTTAGCCAAACCACCAATGGCTGGGTTACATGATGACGCACCTATCTGCTCTGCCAATATGGTCACCAAAAGGGTCTTAACACCCATACGTGCAGGAGCCAAAGAAGCCTCTATTCCTGCGTGACCACCACCAATTACTATTACATCATAATTCATATTCAAACTCTTTTCGCTATAATTATCGCAATTATATCAAAGTAAATTGAGGTATCATGTTCACAGGTCTTATAAGAGAGATAGCCACCGTTAAAAACTACGCTAACAACATCTTAACCATAGAGTCAAAACACAAAGCAAAACTGGGAGACAGCATTGCTATTAATGGTGTTTGTCTCACTGTCATAAAAGTAAATGAAGATGGTTTCGACCTAGAACTTGCCGATGAAACACGCTCTATTATCGACGAGTCTAAAATATCGGGAAGAGTACACATAGAACCAGCTATGCAGATGAGCGACCGTTTTGAGGGTCATATCGTTCAAGGTCATGTGGATTGTGTGGGGACGGTTGTTGAGATAAATCAGTTAGAGAATGCTACCGACTTTATTATAGAAGTAGACCCTAAATTCATAACCCACATCATCCCAAAAGGCTCCATTACCATAGATGGTATTTCACTTACAGTTAATGATGTAGGAGAAAAGAGCTTTAGACTAACCATCATCCCCCATACGCTACGAGAAACACTTATGGGTGGCTATGAGGTAGGAACCAAACTCAATATAGAGACCGATGTTTTTGCACGATACATCGACCATATTCTACAACATAGAGATAGAAAAAAATCTATGTCATGGGATGAGGTTGATGATATTCAGATGGTATATTAGTACTTTATTTCATTTCGTAAATCAACTAAAGAGCATTTCTTAGAAGTACAAGATATAGATTTATTATAATCTTCTTTATTATTGTAATTATAAAACCTATTATCTTTTCCAACATATACACTACATTCATATTTATAATCTGGATGAACATCTGAAATATTTTTTTTCAAATCAGCTATATCACTTCTAACTGCATAAACAGGTAAATATCCATCTGAACGTCTATATGACTCTATCATTGATTGTGAAAAAGCTTTATCATTTATAAACCTATACTCAAACAGACTTTTTTTAGGAGTTGAAAGTAAACCACTATTTTCACTACTGACCATATTCCCTACTGTTCGAGAGAACGCTAAAGATTGTTTTTTTAAAAACTCTTTATAATTTTTACCAACCAAATTAGCTAACTCATCTATTTTTCCATTTAATCTAGCAAAAAGAGCTCTCTTATATTTTAATGACTCTGAATAGGCTCTATACTTTGCATCAATAGAGAAGGAAACAATATATCCATGCTTAGATAAAATAGAGTCGGAACCAGTTAATCCATCTTTTCTCTTTTTTATATACATTGCAAAATCATCTCCCAACCAAAGAGATTCGCTTCGTATACCAGCCAAGACTAAATAGCCTCCTCTTGTTTTATTTTTACTCCCTGAAGCACTAGTAATTGTTCCTAACGCTATATTATTTTGACTATCTGAAACTCGACTCCAATTGGTTATAATTAAACCACTTTTTTTTCTAGCTTCATTAAATTTAGTTCTGCTATCTGAAATACTTGCTTTAATATTTTGAATTTGTTTATTTAATCTATTCTCTTTTAATTTTGACACTTTCAATATCTCTGACCTATTACTGTCAATATTAATATCATCAAAAGAGTAGAAACTAATAAGTGCTTTTTTTGCATCACTCTTCTCAGCTGAACCCTCAGTAGTAATATTTAAGTTTTTAATTAACTCTTTTAATATAAACTGTTCGGTTTCTACTACAGACAACTCTGCATTATATTTAATAAAGCTGTCTAAGTAATCTCTAACATCTTTCACATCTGTCTCATTTGCATCTGTTCCATACTCTGTTACTGCAACCTTGGAACAACCAGTAATAATAGGAATAGAATAGGTATCAGGTATATTTCGACCAGGTACAGTTAAAATACTACCTACTATCTGATTTTGACCCAAACCACTTACCGAAACAGAACTACGATAGTTGGTTCGCTCATTACCTTTTTTTGAACCAACTTCTCCACCCAACTCTTCAAAAGCAATACTAACACCACCTTTATTAGGTTGATTACAACCAATGACTAATAGTAAAACCATACTTTCCATAATTAACTTTTTCATCTTATTTCTCCTTGTTTTAAAATAGATAATAGAGATATACAATAATCGTTTTTTTGAATATTTTGAATTAAAAATGTAGAATTGTTCATGTTAAGCTCCTTTTATATTAAAGCTATCATGATTGAGTTCTGCCTAAAGCAGAAGAGGAGTTTTTTCTTTGTCCTTACTATTATTATAATCAAATAAAATTATCTAAGAATAAAATATTATTTATAAAATAATATTAAATTATTACTAAAGTTTATTTTTATTATTTTATATTAAATTACTATATTTTTTTCAAAATCATCTAAAAAACTTCATAAACATAAAATATATGAGTTATAATAGATAAAAAGGAGATGCCATGAGTTTCTTTTCATCTGAAAGTAAAAGTCAAACAAAAATGTTTATTACTATGCCAGAAGTGATTTCAAAGGAGGTTTCAGCTAATACCAAATCTTTGAACTTCAATAAAATGACCGATATTTTAGCTACAGCAGACCCTGTTACAACCATTCTTCTAAATGCTGCTCCAAAGCTTGTAGAAAAGGGGCTAGAGTTACTCTCGGGAACCATCAATAAATTTGCTCAAAAAGATGTAACCAAAACTGTCATAAAAAGAAACATAGACATTATCAATAAAGATAAAATATCCATCCCCACCCATATTACCATCATACGTTCTGACTTTGCACCCAAAGTAGACTACGACAAAGGTGAAGGCTTTGGTGACAATGGTAAGCATCAAACCACACGTATAGGAGCTAAAGACCTACATATAGAACTTGCTGTTAGGGCATCTAAAGACAATGAATCTATTGCTTTTCAAGCCACCAAATACTACTACAATGGAGTAGACAGAGAACAAGATGTCATAGATGAACTGGTTCTTGCTGTCTCATTTGTACCTGTTGAAGAGAGTACACTCCATGCTACAAAACCAACGTTTCAAACTTTTTTAACCTTTGAAAACTTAACAGCCCATACAGAGTATGAGTTTGGCAATAAAGAGGAAGGTTACGATGCCAACTACCAATCAGCATGGATGAAACCTCAGATAGATACCGAAACTCCGTATACACTCATTATAGAGATTCAAGAGATAAGAGAAGGAAACTC
>JALVXD010000085.1 GCA_027038295.1 Campylobacteraceae bacterium | reverse complement strand
ATCAACCCCAACCACATTTAAAAAGATGGCTAACCATTGAAGATGTAGAGCGTGAATATGGCTTTAGTAACAACACACAAAAGAGAATGAGAAGATTAAAACAGATTCCATTTTCTAAAGTTGGTAAAAAAGTGCGTTATGACCGTTTAGAGCTTGATAAGTGGTTAGAAGAAAATAGAGCAGTATAAGCAGTTAAAAAGTGGAATATAAAGCAGTAGAGGCGATTAAATGACTAAATCAATGAGCAGTAACTACCCTTATAACGTTATTAACTATCCCTCTATTGGTGCAGATATTGAAACCTCAAAAGGTGGCTTTATCTTCAATCAATTAGGGATTGATAACATTGAGTTAATCGCTAAGTATGACACTTTTAAAAATATGGTGGAGAAGATGGGCTTAACTATTAAGCTAATGCCAAATAACCATAAGATACATGAGAGGATAGATTACGAGATGAAACAAGATAGTAAAAAAAGGCTTTTATCTGATAAGTTTATGCCTATTGTAGAGGTTATCTACTTGCCAAAGGTTGGAAAATCTAAGCCTTTATACATAACGGTTATTAGAAACATTCCTACCCTCTTTGATGTAGCAACACACCATAAAAAGGCAAAAGACAGCTACTGTTTAATTATCTTTGCAGGACTTCATCAACCATCAAAAAAACTTAGTAGTGAAGCTATGAAGATAATAAGCAAGATTATCAAGCGTAAAGCCTTTACTCTTAAAAGTGTAGATTTAGCCATAGATACCACAGACCAAAGAAGCATAACCCACAATAGAAAGGGAGCTTTTAAAGATAATCTCATGCCATACAGTAAACAAGGGGTTATCTCTAAAGGTTCAAGCCTTTATATCAATGATTTAGAACACCCTAGTATTAGCCGTGTTCTCTATTACGATAAATATTTAAAACAACTCAACCAACAGAAAAAGGAGATTATAACCAATGACTTAAGAGAGTGGAAAAGATTAGAAATTACATTAACTTTTGATGTGACCCAAAAGCATAACAAGGGGTTTACTCACTACATTAATGATTTAAATTTTGTAGATGATTTGTATGAAGTCAATGACGCGGCACGGTTGGCAAAGGTAAGTAATTATTCAAATGATTACCTCACTTATCAACTTAACAGCCTACTAGATAATAGGTTCATGAATAATCATGAGAGTAAGAAACAGTTTAACAGCGTGGAGAGTTTAGAGAGATTTAAACAATCTGATTTTAGACGATATTTATTAGCAATTTAGGAGATAGAAAAATGTTCATATTTTTACAAGGCGACATGAAAGATAATAATGCAAAAAGAAAGTTAGGAATAGTAGACAATACTATGATTGTTACAGAACCAACTAAGAGAGCAAAAGATAATGAGTTTGTCTTTTTTAAAAAAGAAGATGGGCGTACAGGCTTTAAGAGATACAAAAAGGTTAAACACTTAGAGTGTGAAGTTTATGCAATAGTTGATATTTGTGGGCATAACACAAAGAAGATTTTACAAAAACTTAATAAGTAATCCATGAAGTGCTAAGGGTGTGACTACCAATTACCCCTTAGCTTATCCAATGATAACAATTCCAAAGGAAATAGAATGATAACGAAAAAAACAAAGAAAACCAACACTAAAGCAACAACTAAAAAAGGCTACAACCTTAACAACATCAAGACTAAAAAAGCTACAGAGCCTAAAAAAGAGAAAAGCAACGCAGTAAATAACTTCTTTTCTGTAATTGGTTTTATTGGTGTAGTTGGTGGTTTAATGACTATGTTTATGCCTACAATGGCACACGCTAATCAAGGAAGTTTTGTAACTGAACCTTTTTCATGTAGTGTAACCTTAGCCGATTATAGAGAACTACAAAGAGTTTTAGAGGTCACACCAAGAACGGACTATAAGTATAAAATCTTCTTAAGTGAGTATGAAGCAGTAAGTAAGGTTTTAGCAGAACATAAAGAGTGTAAAGGGGTTAAAGATGGCAAGTAAAAAACCACAAATCAAAAACAAGATTTTAGAAGATTATCTCATTAATAGTTCTCATGACTTAAAGAGTATTGGGGGTTTAATTGTTAGTGGGATTATTTCAACTTTTGGCGTATATTCACTTATACGCCCATTTTTTACAGATGGTGAAGTAACTAATACATCAACTCTTAACACGGCTATAATATCTTTTATAGTGGTATTGATTATCTTTGATACTGTTAAGCGTGGAGCATTTACAAAGTTTTTTAATAGTCTACTAAAAACAAAGATTATTGATAGCAAGATGAAAAAAGGCTATTTAGTTATAGCCGTGTTCTCTACTCTATTTATGATTATGTTAGATGGTTTAGGCTCATGGAGTACAGCAGAAAAAGGAGCTAATCTATACAGCCAATTTAAAACCAATTCAAGTACAGAGTATCAAATATTACAGCAAAATGCAGAGAGTGGGAAACAAGAAGCAAGTAACTACCCTCTTTTATTGGAAACTTGGAAACAATCTAAAAAAGAAGCTTATCAAAATTGTAATGATACTTGGAAAGGTTGGAAAGCGAAATATAAAGCAAAGTGTAAAAAAGAGTGGGATAATGAAAAAGATGAAAATGGTAAATTAATTCATGCTATGCCACAGCCTACAAGTAACGGACAGATAAAACTCAATGACTATGAGAATATTAAAAGCGATAAAGAGGGCTTTTTAGATAGATACTTATTTATAATCTTATTTGCTTTACTATCTCTCATGACTCTATTAATGCAGTATTTAACCATTGCTAAGATTTATGATGATTACAACGACATAGAGGAGAGTTTAACTTTTGAGCGTATAGAGTTTATTAACGATACTATCCAAGAGCATGAAACCATTTTAGCAGAGCATGAACAAAAGGTAGCCGAAATGATGGCAGATAGTACAAGAGAGAAAAAGGGTAAAGATAGAAAGTTTCAAGAGATAGGAGAAGCCATAGCCATAACCCATAAACAAAAGATGAATGAAACAAGAGCTGAAACCGTTAAACGAATAGCCAATAATACTTATGTACCTAAAGAAGAGAGTAAGGCAGGATTTGTTTATAATCCGTTTAACGAGTCCGTTAGTGATGAAGCCGTTAAACGAAACCGTTATAACGGAGCTAACAAAAACAGCCCACAAAATGACCAACCGTTAAACGAAACCGTTATAACGGATAAAGAAGAAACTGAACCGTTAAACGGAGTCGTTAAACGAATAGACCTAAAAAACTATTCAAATGATGAAAAAGAGCTTATTAATCTACTCTGGAAACAATCAACCGTTAAACGGTTTGACCAACTAGAAACAAGAGATAACGTTTTAAAGATTATTGGTGATAATAAAAACAATACTTTGAAACTTAGAAACCTTTATAAAAAACTATTGGCTGATAAGTACATTTATAAAAAAGTCTCTTAT
>JALVXD010000084.1 GCA_027038295.1 Campylobacteraceae bacterium | reverse complement strand
TTAGAGTGTGAACCACAACCAGCTAAAATAACTTTAGCATCAGGGTTTTTCCGTTTTGAACCATTAATATAGGCTCTTACAGAAGAGTCTGCTCCGTTGGTAACGGTACAGGAGTTAACCATGATTACATCGGCTTCATCTTCATTGAGTGTTAGGTCAAAATCTTTTAGTTTCGACATCATCACTTGAGTATCAAACTGATTGGTTCGACACCCAAAGGTTTTAAAATATACTTTTTGTTTGTTCATTATTAATAGGCTCCCCAACCATTTGGTTTAGAAGTTGTAGGTTTTGGTGCTATAGGTTCTACGCTATGCTCTTCTGTTGGCTCTTCACCCTCTTCTAATTTTAATTTAGGTGCTGGTTTATTCATATAGAGTGACTGACTTGGATAGGCAATAAATATATCATCTGCTTCATTTAATCTAGAGAGAATTTCCATAGAAATGGTACTTCTAAGTGTTAAGGTTGCATAAGCATTGGTCAGATACCAAGCTGAAATACGTACTCCATAGGTGTCAAGAAAACCAAATATTCTAGGCTCAACAGCTGTGTTTCTCATACTGTATTTACTTCTAAGACGGTTCAATTGTTTTCGTGTCATATCCGTATAACCTTTTGAGTATTTTCTGGTTACATCTTTTGCTATAAGTTGTGCTTTGGCGATATTGGAATCAAACGTAATATAAAAATCAATTCCATCCCAAACAGTTTTAAGCCCAGCATGAGAGTAGTTTGCAATCATTCCTGTAAAAATATAATTGTTTGGAATAAAAATAATACGCCCTGTACGTCTGTTTTTATAAACAGATGTCAACGTCACATCTTCATGCAGTGTCATACGCAACACAGAAATATCAACAATATCTCCAACATACTCAACACCATCTTTCACAAACTTCATACGGTCACCCACATGAATAGAGCCTGAAACAAGAATAACAAACCAACCCATTAAACTCATAAACCAATCTTTTAGAGCAATAGCAATACCTGCTGAAGCAAATGCAAGTATGTTAACCAAGTGTCCAACATTTTCTAAATAGCTAAAAAGTAAAATTGTAAAAACTAAAACGATAAATAAAAAGTTTATAACTTTATTGGTTCCGTAAAAAAGCTCATTGTCTGACATATATTTCTTAACAAGATATTTAATAAAAAAGAAAAATAGTAATAGAAACAGTATAATAGAACCTGTAGTAATAGACTTATCTATCTCTGCAGATATAGCATCATCTATATTTGCATTGACTTGAGAAACTTCTTGATTAAAAGCATTTGCAGCAGTTTTAAAAATTTCTAAGGTTTCACCAAAATCTACTATTTTATTCTCTGTAGCTTTTAATTCATCCTTATATTTACTATGCTGTTCTCCTTTTGTTTTCATTACCAGCTCTTGCAATATTTTGCTTTTTTTATTTAACTGATATATAGCATTTTCTAAAACTTGATAACGACTTAAATACTCATCTTGAAGTGTCTTTATCTGCTTTTGAAAAGCCATTACTGTAATAATATCTAAAGGGTTGGTAACAGATGGTTCTTTCTCAATCTTTGGAGCTGTATACAGTGTTATAAATGGGTCGTCCTTATACTCTTTAAGCTGTGATAACTTTCCCTCTATTACTTTATATTTTTTCATTTTTTTATCAAATTCAGCTTGTTCATCTTTCGTAAGTATAGACTTGCTTTTATAGAGTTTAAGCTCATCATTTAACTCTTTAAGCTGTACATCTAAACGCCGATAAGTCTCATGATTAAAGTAAACACTTGCCCATAGATTATCTTTAATTAACGCATCGTCAATCTCTTTTTTTTCTGTTATCAAAAGATTAATACGTGCCATATTGGCTCTTATTTCTGCAAGCTGTTTTCTCTTTTTTAACTCTAAATCTTTTTTTTCTTTACTGGTATTTAACTCTTTAGTTAACCCATCTTTTTTTTCAGTAGTTTCTTCTTGAGTAACTTTTTTATTGTCTGATGATATTAACTCCATGATAGAGTTTTTAACTTCTTCAGTTATATTAGAGTCAGCTGAGAGTTGTTGTGTAGACAGTAGTAATAATATGAAAAATAAAACTCTCATCTATACAATCTTCTCAGAAAAGTTTTTCAATACTTTTTTAAGTACTGTACCATCTATATCATCACGTATAATATGCTCACCTAAGCCCTTAGCTAAAATAAATTTTAATCTATTATTTGCAGCCTTTTTATCTAAAAAGAATTTATCATAGAAAGCATCTACATCTTTTATTACATAAGTAACTGGTAAATTATGCTTTAAAAGAAACTGTTTAACTGTTTCCATCTCATCTTCACTCATAATTCCCAACTCAACAGAGAGAGCATTTGCCATCATGATTCCTATGGCTACTGCTTCTCCATGCAAATAAGTTTTATACTTGGTCTCATTTTCAACCACATGCCCAAAAGTATGTCCATAGTTTAAAACAGCCCGAATACCTGACTCTTTTTCATCAAGATTCACCACTTCTGCTTTAAGCTCAACAGAACGTTCTATAACCTTTTCTAAAGTCTCTTTATGAGAAAAATCTGCATCCATTAAAAAATCAAAATAGTCTCTGTCAAACATGACAGCCATCTTAACTATTTCTGCTATACCTGCTGCAAACTCTCGTTTTGGAAGTGTCTTTAGAAATTCAGTATCTATGTAGACTGCTTCAGGCTGATAAAATGCTCCTATAAGGTTTTTACCATATCTGTTATTGACCCCTGTTTTACCACCAACTGAGGCATCTACCTGTGAAAGTAGTGTTGTAGGAACTTGCACAAAACCTATACCACGTTGATAGAGAGAAGCTGTAAAGCCTGTCATATCGCCTATCACTCCTCCACCCAAGGCTATAAGAAGTGATTTTCTATCTAACTTATGCTCGAAAAGTTCATTGAGTATACCTTCTACAGTCGCTAAAGTCTTAAACTCTTCTCCATCTTCGATGGTGACAACATGCAGTTCACTACACTCTATATGTGAGATAAGTCTCTCTAAATGTAATGCCGAAACTGTTGTATTGGTTACAATGGCTACTTTACGATTAAAGGTAAGTTTTGAAAGTTTCTCTATAACGACATTATATTTTACAGCTGTTTGATTCTCTAAATGAATGGGTACTATCATATTTTCTAAGCCTATTTGGTTAAATTATTATGGCTATAATTTTATCTTAAATTACTATTTAAAGGACTTAATCTACCTTAACTATCAATAGGTATCAATAATTGTGGATGTTTTTGCATCGATAAAAAATAGTAACTTAACTTGGTTAAAAGAGAATTAATCAAAGATATATTTGTTATTTTATTTTTAAATGCTGCGATATGTAGTATTTTTTCATGTTTCATAAGTTCCCTAACAGGGTTTACTCTCTTCTCTTCTATATTAATTTTAAAATTATAGAGTTTGGACAAACTCTCATAGTGCTCTACTATGTTCTTGCTTTCATCAAAATCACCTTCAGGATTATAATTACAGAGGCTCAAACGTATACTTAAGGTCTCTGAAAAATCAAAAACAGAAGTTGAAAGTGACTCCATCTCTGCCTCGTCTTCCATTAAGATAACTGCTTCTTTTATATTAGAGAGTAAACTCTCACCAAAAATATATACGGGTCGCATAAATCCATAAAGATATTTTTTGTAATTTTCTTTATAAAAAAGTTCCTTATTTAAAAGAAAAAGTCCAATATCCAATTGACTCACATCATAATCTATATCTGAAAAAATTTCATTTTCATTATAGCTAACACTCAAAGAGACACTCTCATCCTCTTCTAAATAATGAAAATCTTTCCATGTATGTAAATCTTTAATATTAATAAAATGAATATAGAGTTTTGTTTTTGAGAAAAGTTTTTTTAAATAGATTGCTTCTTTTATCTCTATATCTATTTTCTCTCTATTTTGTAACATATCAACTATAAGATACAAGTTTTTACCAAAAGGTTCAGGAAAAAACCCCTGCCTTCTGTTCACC
This sequence comes from Campylobacteraceae bacterium, assembly GCA_027038295.1. Taxonomy (GTDB): domain Bacteria; phylum Campylobacterota; class Campylobacteria; order Campylobacterales; family Sulfurovaceae; genus UBA1140. The sequence goes on along the minus strand of JALVXD010000084.1, from coordinate 10,316 downwards.
CTTCTGTAAAGCTCTTCTAAAACAATAGGGTTCCCAATAACTACAAGTTTATCATTAGGTAGTAGCATGGTTGTGTTATTAGGAAAAATCTGTTTTTCTTGTCTATAAATAGCAACAATTTTCCATTTTCTATGAGAAATGGCTCTTATATGTCTATAGGCAAAGCTACTTCCAAAAGGTATGAGTATCTCCATAATTTCACCTTTTCCTAAACCAATATTTTTAGCAATTTTAGGAACATTTGGAAGCTTTTCATAAAGGTTTACCGATAAGAGTTCATTAAGATTTACGATACTTACGTTTTTATTATCTAAAACCAAATCATCCCATTTACTGACAAAAATAACCATTGCCTTTGGATTGATTTCATGTATGTTTTTTAAGGTAGAAAGCGACTCCTCTTTCTCACTCATAACTATAAATACCGTAGAAAACTCTACTTCATTCATAATCGTTTTTAAACGAAACAAAGAAGTGGGGTCAATATCAATAAAATTAAAATTATTTAGTGAACCATTAGGAAGCAACAGATGATTACCTGAACAGGTAATATAGTACCGATTCTCATCTATACGCCTTTTACCAACCCACTGAACAAAATGTCTAGCCATCTCATTATTTGCCAAAATCAATATATTTTTCATTTTTCTCTTTTCATTTTAAATCATATGGGTATAATTACTTTTTTTTATTAAAGGATATTATAACACAATGGATTTTCAGATAGATAAAACGGATGGTAAAGCAAGAGCTTGTACCATAAAAACTGCCCATTCAACCATTCAAACTCCCGTATTTATGCCTGTTGGAACTGTGGGTGCTGTTAAAGCTCTTGATGCAACAGATTTGGAAACTTTTATAGAACCAAGTATTATTTTAGGAAATACCTATCACCTCTATCTGCGACCTGGTGATGAGGTCATCAATAAACTTGGAAAACTACATGGATTTACAAAATATCCAAAAAGCTTTTTAACTGACAGTGGTGGATTTCAAGCATTTTCACTCTCTGACAATGTCAAAATAGACGAAGGAGGTATCACCTTTAGAAGTCATATTGATGGAAGTTCTCACTATTTTACTCCTAAAAAAGTTATAGATATTCAAAACAACTTAGGCTCAGATATCATGATGATACTTGATGACTTAGTAGCCCTACCTGCTACGCAAGAGAGAATCAAGGCAAGTATAGAAAGAACCACTCGCTGGGCAGAAGAGTCCATAAACTACCATAGAGAAAACCAAAAAAATGGAAAATCCTTAGAGCAAAACATCTTTGCCATTATACAGGGTGGTACAGACAAAGCTTTTAGAGAAAAATCAGCCAAAGAGTTATGTGCTTTAGACTATGACGGTTTTGCTATAGGTGGACTAAGTGTGGGTGAAGCCAACCAAGATATGTACGACACTGTAGAGTGGACAACACAGTTCATGCCAGATAATAAACCTCGTTACCTTATGGGTGTAGGAACACCTGAAGATTTGGTAGAAAATGTAGAGCGTGGTGTAGATATGTTTGACTGTGTCATGCCTACTCGAAACGCAAGAAACGGAACGCTCTTCACCTCATATGGAAAAGTAAACATAAGAGCATCCAGATTTAGAGAAGACCCACTACCCTTAGACTCAGAGTGTGGTTGCATGGTTTGTAAAACCTACTCAAGAGCTTACTTATGTCACCTATATAGAAGTAGAGAAATTACCTACTTTAGGTTAGGAACCATACACAATTTATATTATTATTTGAACTTAATGAAAGAGATGAGAGAAGCAATTATTGCTGGTACTTTTAAAGAGTTTAAAAAAGAGTTTTATAGAAAAAGAAGTAAATAAAAAGATAGAGGTCGGAAAACCGACCCTATACATTAAGCGTTTTGAGCCGCAATAAACTCTTCATAAGAGCCCTCAAAATCAACAATAGACCCATCAGGATTTATCTGAATAATTCTGTTCGCAAAAGCATCAATCAACTCTCTATCGTGTGAAACACAGATAACCCCACCTTTATAGTTATGCAACGCTTCACCAAGAGCTACAATCGCTTCTAAGTCTAAGTGGTTGTTTGGCTCATCCATGACTAAAAAGTTGGCTGAATCCATCATCATTTTACTAAGCATAACACGGTGCTTCTCTCCACCTGAACATGCACCTACCTCTTTTCCTTGCTCTTCACCTGAGAAGAGCATACGCCCTAGACATTGGCGAATTTCATCAATGTGCCATTTAGCATCGTGACCTTGAATCCATTCATAGAGTTTTTCACTTCCGACTACCAAGTCTGTTGAGTTTTGAGGGAAATAACTGGTTGTAACGGTTTGCCCCCAATTGTAAGAGCCATTGTCTGCAGGAAGTTTATCCATGATAATCTGTAATAGTGTCGATTTTCCTACACCATTTCCACCAATAATGGCTATTTTATCTGAACCCTCTACTTTAAAAGAGATGTCAGAAAAAACTTCTAAATTATCATATGATTTACCAACATTTTTAACCTCTAAAATCTCATTACCTAAGTCTCTATGAGGCTTAAAGGCAATAGATGGGTCTCTTCTTGATGAGAGTTTAATCTCTTCAATGTCCAATTTATCAAGTTGTTTTTGTCTTGAGGTAGCTTGTTTCGCTTTTGAAGCATTGGCAGAGAAACGAGCGATGAACTTTTCAAGCTCCTCTTTCTCTTTACTCGCTTTGGCATGGTCGGTTTCTGCTTGTTTTGCTATGAGGTTCGCAGCGATGTACCAATCGTCATAAGTTCCTGTAAACTCTCTAATATTTGCAAAGTCTAAGTCTAAAATATGCGTAACAACATTGTTCAAAAAGTGTCTATCGTGAGAGATAACAATCATCACACCCTCATGACGTTTAAGCTCACGCTCTAGCCATGCGATGGTTTCAATATCTAAGGAGTTGGTAGGCTCATCGAGTAGTAAAATGTCAGGCTTTAAGAAGAGAACCTGTGCCAGTAAAATCTTAACTTTGTCACCACCTGTGAGCGACGACATCAACTCATCATGGGTACTACTTTCAAAACCAAGTGCTTCAAGAAGTTTTTTAATCTTAACATCGGACTCATAAGTTGGGTCTTCATCAGCACAAATCATCTCTAACTCACCAAGACGTTCATTTACTTTGTCATCTTCAAAGTCACCTGTCATGTAGAGTTCTTCTTTCTCTTTTTGAGCATCATAGAGTTTTTTGTTACCATAAAGAACCGTATCTGTTAATGTAAAATCTTCAAAAGCATAATGATTCTGACTTAGAACACCCATTTTAAGACCTGGCTGTATTTGAACTGTACCATCTGTTGGCTCTAGCTCCCCTGAGAGAATTTTTAAAAAAGTAGATTTACCTGCACCATTTGCTCCGATGAGACCATAACGTTTTCCACCATCAAGTGTAATGCTTATCTTATCAAAAAGTACTCTTTTTCCATATCGCTGAACTATGTTTACTGTGCTTAACATTCTATATACCTGCTTATATTAATAATTGTGGCATTTTAACATAATGTTTTAAATGAGAGGTTTTAGATATGAGATTTTAGATGAGTTGTTTTAATAAATTTCTTTTAGAGAGTAAAAAATACTCTCTAATTGTCAATACAATATAGTAAATATATTATTTTTGAACCGTTTTAGTTATGTTTTTCTCAGGTTTGGTTACGACTCCCTTACCTACTGGATTTTCAATGGTATTGCCTCCAACTCCTACACAACCCGAAAAGACCATAGCAACTACTGTTACAAATATTACTTTAAACATAAAACATCCCTTTGAAATAAAATAGTCATATAAGACTAAATTATTATATGTATATAGTACTTAAATATTATTTTTTTTAAATATTTATTAATATAAAAAAGATAAATATTCCATTTTTCTACATATTTTTAGCTTCCCTTAAGAAATGTGTATCTTATGCTCACAAAATATTTAAATAGTGACTATTTTTTCCACAACATTTAGACCAAAACCTGCAAGTCCTACAAATTCGGTATCTTTATTAGATGTTAATAGTTTAATATTTTGAATACCCAAATCTTTAATAATCTGAGCACCAACACCATACTCTTTTGCTTGTTCTTTAGAGATGGTCATGGTATCAAGAAAAATACATACCCCACCATTTTGCTTTAGGTACTCTAATGAAGAGGTTAAAAGGTTAAATCGTGTTTGATTTAAAATCAAATCTACATCCGTTCCAATATTGTGAAACTTAACATTGTCTGTCTCATGTGTTTTATAAAACTGAATCACTTTATGTATACGCCCTAAATGGTCTCTATAAGAGATTTCATTAACTTTAGTATCTAAAATTTCAATCTCCTCTTCACCTATACGCTCTACAAGTTGTTCATTTGCTAAACGATACTCAACTAAATCAGATATATAAACGATAGGCATATTGTGTTTTTTTGAAAAAATCTCAAGGTCATCATGCCGTGCCATTGTTCCATCATCTTTAATAATCTCACAAATCACACCTATAGGTGCTAAACCTGCAAGTTTACAAATATCTACAGAACCTTCTGTATGACCTGTACGTACCAAAACACCACCATCTTTAGCTATAAGAGGAAATATATGACCAGGACGTACAAAATCACTGGCTTTGGTTATAGGGTTTGCCAACTTGGAGATACAATCATCACGTTCTGCTGAAGAGATTCCCGTCTCTGCTATGCTAGAATCTATAGAGACTGTAAACGCAGTCTCATGATTAGAAATATTATTAGTAACCATAGGTATTAATTCTAACTTCTCAGCAAGTTCTTTTGGTAAAGGGGTACAGATAAGTCCTCTTGCTTCTTTAGCCATAAAATTAACCATATCAGGAGTTGAATGTGTTGCGGCATAAACCAAGTCCCCTTCATTTTCTCTGTCTTCATCATCCATCATGATGACCATTCGACCTTTTTTTATCTCATTAATTGCTACTTCTACTCGTTTTAACGCTTCTGCTGACATTTTAACTTTTCCTTTTTCTGCTGTACATAATATATCGAAATAATTTATCGTGAATTATGCCATAGATATCAAAAGAGTAGACTGTTTTATAGGTATATGGGGTAAGAATATTTTAAGAAGTTTAATAATGGAGCGGGAAACGAGATTCGAACTCGCGACATCCTGCTTGGAAGGCAGGGGCTCTAGCCACTGAGCTATTCCCGCGTCAATTACTAATATTAATAATCTAAGTTGATTATGTTGGTTGCGGGAGGCGGATTTGAACCACCGACCTTCGGGTTATGAGCCCGACGAGCTACCAAACTGCTCTATCCCGCGATATTTAGGTTTCTATATAAAATAAATATTTATATTGGTTGCGGGAGGCGGATTTGAACCACCGACCTTCGGGTTATGAGCCCGACGAGCTACCAAACTGCTCTATCCCGCGATCATTAACTGATTGGATAAATGCAATTTCTTATAAATATTTACTTCACATAGTGGATGGGGTAGAGGGATTCGAACCCCCGAATGTCAGTACCAAAAACTGATGCCTTACCGCTTGGCCATACCCCAAAATGTGTTACACTTTGTTTGTGTGGACGGCATTATAGGAAAATTTTAAATGAATGTCAAGGGTTTTGGTAAAATTTTATTATAAAATATGTTTATGATAAAATTTATAGATTTATTTTCGGGAATTGGTGGCTTTAGAGTTGCATTTGAATCTGTTGGAGCTACTTGTATTTTTTCTGCCGAAATAGACAAGTATGCTTGTGAAACATACCAAAAAAATTTTGGAGACAATCCTCTTTGTGATGTTTCCAAACTAAAAGCAAATGAGCTTCCAAACTTTGACATACTTTGTGCAGGGTTTCCATGTCAGCCATTCTCTTTAGCAGGTAAAAGAAAAGGGTTTGATGATACCAGAGGAACACTCTTTTTCGATATAGAAAAAGTTATTAGTGAAAAACAACCAAAAGTATTTATATTAGAGAATGTAAAAGGTTTAGTAAACCATGATAAAGGTCGAACACTCAAAGTCATTCTAACAACATTAAAATCCAAACTAAACTACAATGTTTTTTATAAGGTTTTAAACTCTAAAGATTATGGAGTCCCTCAAAATAGAGAACGTATTTATATTATAGGGTTTAAAGAGCATAATATTAAATTTGAATTTCCAGAAAAAATAGAAAAAAAGATAGATTTATCTGCGATTAGAGAGAATAATCTAAATGAATGTAATATTTCAGAGATAGCCAAATTCAATATAGAAAAACATCTAAAACTACATAAAAAATACGAAGATATAAAATCAAATCCCCTACTTTTAGCTTATGAAGTCAGAAAATCAAGATGTGCATTTCGTTTTGACAATCTATCTCCTACCCTCACAGCCAAAATGGGAACAGGTGGAAACAATGTACCTATATTTGTAAATGAAATGAGAAAGTTTACAACAAAAGAGTGTTTACGCATACAGGGTTTTCCAGAAAGTTATAAAATAACTCCAAATACTGCTCAAAGTTATAAACAGATTGGAAATAGTGTTTCTGTCCCAGTCGTTACGCTATTAGCACAAGAGATAATAAAGCATCTTTAAAACTACCTGTCCACCCTAAACCACCCAGCAATAGAGTAACGTTTTCTCTTTGCAGGTAAAACTTCATGAGGAAACTTATTACTTAGAAAAACCACCAAAGTATTGGCTTTGGGTAGAACTTTGGCTAAAAACTTCTTATCTTCATCATAAACTACAAGCTTACCACCATCATTTTCTTTCCACTCATCATTTAAGTAGTAAACCGTAGTAACTGCCCTATTTTTAGAGTTTTTAAATGCATCTACATGAGTCTCATAAAAATCACCCTCTTCATAAATGGCAAAGTGACTTTCATAATAAGACAAACCTAAAAAGAGTTCTCTATTAAGATAATTTTTTAAACCATTAGCAAACTTTAAATACTCACTTTGCACAGAAGCATCCTCATCAAGCCAATGAATCTTGTCTCTTCGTCTACTGGTATCAACATGTAAATCCCCTGCTCCTGAAATACCTGCTTGTTTAAAATCTGTTTGAGAGGAAGCAAAGTTTTTTAGTTGAATCGGAAGTTCAGAGTTAAGTGCATTTTCTATAATAATATAACCATCATCTACAAGTGCATCGGTTATTTTTGAGTATAATTTTTCATTCATAAGCAGGATTGTACTCTTATTAAATAAAAAATTAAAACCTCATCAACAAAACAATTTGCCATGTCTATTTAATTATATTTAACTATTATTTTTTACGATATATACATATTTAGTTTTTTTATGTTATAATATTATTAATTAATTACATAGGAATTATACCATGCCTAAAATCATAAAAATTCTACTTCCCCTCCTTATTATTACAACGTCCATTCATTCCAAAGAGATGGATTATAATGAATTGTCTTCCATTATAGATTCATTTATGGACAATAGCAATAAACTAAAAAAGCAGACCAATCTTGCAGGGAAGCAGAGAATGCTAACCCAAAGAATGACAAAACTCGCCCTATTAATTGATGAGGACATCAAAAGAGAAAAAAATATTAAAAAACTCAACAAAGCAATAAAGCACTACAGCGACAATTTAGAAGCACTCCAATCTGACAATCCAAAAATTCATCAACAACTCGAAACAATTCAAAAGCTATGGTCTCCTTTTCTTAAAAACATTGAAAATATTATTCAAAATAAAGAAGAAAAAAAATCACTACAATACCTTATTGAGAACAATATAAAATTACTGCAAAGCTCAAATAAACTGGTAACTATTTATGAAAACTCCAAAGAAGACCTGAACTATTTAGATAAAGCCGAATTAAATATTGTCAATCTAGCAGGACGACAAAGAATGTTATTAGAAAAAATGAGTAAAGAGAAAATTTTACTTTTTAAAGAGAAGAGTGAGTATAAAAAAGAACTAAGCTCTTCTGTAAATGATTTTGACCAAGCTCTTCAACAATTAAGAAAGGGAGATAAAGAAAAACACTTTCCTAAAGTAACCAATCCGAAACTTATAAAAAAACTAAATGTCATTGAGCCATTATGGGAAGAACTAAAACCTCTTTATAAAAAGAATAAACTTACAAAAAAAGAACTTTCACACCTCATACGAAAAAGCTCTTTATTACTTTTGGAATCTAATATTTATGTAAAATTAATTGAAGTAGAGACAGAGTATTAAAAAACTCTATGTTGGAAAATAGCACCCTACACACTATAATACCCAGCCTCACCATGATGAACAACAAGAGCAGAAGTACTCTGCTCTGGGTGTATCTGAAAAGTCTCACTAAGCTCTATCCCAAACTCCTCAGGCTTCAACACATCAAACAACTCACGACTAGCCTCCAAATCAGGACAAGCAGGGTAACCAAATGAATAACGTGAACCTTGGTAGCGTCGCATTCGTACGTCACGCAAAGTTGCCCCCTCATCCTCTTTTAAAATGTCCCAATCCATTCGTATCTGTTTATGAGCCACTTCGGCTAAAGCTTCGGCTAGTTCTACAGAGAAACCATGAACCATGTTGTACTCTAGGTACTCACCCTTTTCATACAGCTCTTTTTCATAAGCTGAAAATTTTTCCCCTGCACTTACACAAGTAAGGGCAATAACATCATGTCTGTCGTGTCTAAAGAAGTCGCTCAAAGCTCGGTGTGGCTTTTTTCTCTGTCTTGGAAACTCAAACTTAACCGTATGTTTATCTTTTATATCTTCAAAAGGTTCACGTGAAGCGTTGGCATCCACATTCCACCCTTCACTCTCATCAAACAGGTAGAGTTCTTGGTCGTTACTTCTACAAGGGTAGTAACCGTATATAATCGTTGGGTCAAACATATCTTCATCTATAAACTGCTGTTTGAGTCGCTCATAAGCAGGGAAAACTTTCTCTTCCATCATCTTTTTATACTCATCAGGCTTCATCTTACCACGTTTGTAACCCCAGTGCATTTTCGTGACCGACTTTTGATTGACCCAATCAAATATCATGTTCATATCTAAGTCATCTTTTTGAAGCACTCTTCGTCCCCAAAATGGAGGAGTAGGAATGCTGTTGTCACGACTAGGCATTTTTAGCTCTTCAAAAGGAGGAATGATTATCTTTTTTTCTACCTTTTTTTCTACCTTGTTCATGTCTCCTGCCAATCGTTCCTCTAAGCCAACGGAATTGTCTTCGTTGTATTTTTCAATTCGGCTCATAGCAATAACCCCATCAAAAGCATCTCTACAATAAAAGATAGGTCCTTTATAGATAGGTCTACAGAAGTCATCAACAAAACTTCGAGTCAACGCTGCCCCACCTAAAAGCACAGGAATAGTAATCCCCATCTCTGCCATGGTTTCTAAATTGTCTTTCATCACTGCTGTTGATTTTACCAAAAGTCCAGACATTCCAATGGCTTGAATAGCATGATTTTCCATCGTCTCTAAAAAAGTCTCTAACTGAACTTTAATTCCTACATTAATAACTTTGAAACCGTTGTTAGAGAGAATAATATCAACCAAATTTTTCCCAACATCATGCACATCTCCTTTAACCGTACCTACAACCAAAGTCGTATCGGTATCTTTCTCTTGTTTGGTCAAATAAGGATTTAAGTAATCAACCGTTGTTTTCATGGTTTCTGCTGATTGCAATACAAATGGCAACTGCATCTGTCCACTTCCAAAGAGTTCTCCTACCACTTTCATCGCATCAATCAAAATCTCATTGACAATTTTATCAGGTTCTATTGTTTGACGTGCTTCTTCTACCAATGGAATCATTCGCTCTTTATCACCATCTAATAAAAGTTTGGCTATTTTTTCCTCATGTGAAAGTGCTTCATACGCTTCATCAGCCCCTTCATCTTCTATCTTTACATCAGAAAAGTGTTCAATAAATTTAAAGAGCGATTGGTCATCAGGATTAAAGAGCAACTCTTCACAAATCTCACGGTCGGCATCGCTCATTTTAGAAAGAGGTACAATATGCTTCACATTAATAATAACCGTCGTCAACCCAGCTTGTAGACAATGGTGTAAAAAGACCGAGTTTAAAAAACGTCGTGCATGAACATCCAACCCAAAAGAGATATTTGAAAGCCCCAAGGTTGACCCCACTTCAGGGTGACGAATGTGCAATTCACGAATTGCTTCTAGTGTCTGAATGGCCGCATCTCTATACTCTAAATCTCCCGAACCAACGGTAAAGGTTAATGTATCAAACACAAGGTTTCGTGGGTCAATTCCATGTCCGTTTACAGCCATGTCGTACATTCGTTCAGCTTGGGCAACTTTGTCCTCTTTGGTTTTTGCCATTCCAACCTCATCAATGGTTAGACAAA
>JALVXD010000083.1 GCA_027038295.1 Campylobacteraceae bacterium | reverse complement strand
AGGGGAGGGAAGATAAGATTATTATTGTGGTTCTTGCTGTGGGAAAGAGAGAAAACAGTGATGTTTATGACTCTCTTAAAAGTAGAATAGATTATGAAGATGAGGAGTAAAATTTATTCCTCTCTAACCTTTAAAAATGAAGAGAGAGTTTTGGGGGAATACCCTACGAGATTATAAAAAACACATTGTTTTTTATAGCTTATTTGGCTATAATTAGAATAGCAAGTCCCACTTGCCGTATAAAACCATCGGAGTTCGTTTTGGACGTAAGGCTAGAGATTACTTCAGTAAGGCATTGGCTAACACCCGTTAAATTTAGCAGTTTTTGGTCTGCTAACCTTTCACAAAAAGTGTTTTTAACTCCAACCTTTTTTCTCTATGAATTTTAAGTTTTACCAATTTAATTGTATTGTTTTCGTATTTTTTGTAGAAGACTAAACTAACCAATGATGCACCTGTTTTATGGTCTTTAGTAATGCTCTTTTCCACACGAGAAAACTTTTGTAGTATCTCCATAATTTCACAAATATAATCCAAATCATCAGGATGACCTCGTTTAATATGACGAACACTATGGCTAGAAATAACACCAAGATAGAGAGTCAAATAAAAATATAATATCTCTTTAATTCGTACGATAGTTTTAGCAGGAAGAGAGAAGATAAGCTCTTCGTTAAATTGTCTGTTTGTGATAGACTCTTCTACGAATGTACAGATTTCTTCTCTTGTAGGTTGTGGCATTTAGGTTCTTTATCATTTTTTGTGAATTATACAAGAAGAATGGTTAATCTCTTCTAACCTCCACCTCCCCATAAACAGGCAACTGAGCCAAGAGGTAAACTTAGACAGTTTGACCTTCTACCATAGAGGTACTATTTTATACAAAGTAAGATGATAATTTTTTCTTCATCTCTATAAAATCATTATTTAACTACAATACAAATAAAAAAGAAGGAAAAACCTATGGCTGAAACACAATTTGAGACCTTAGAAAAAATAGTATATGACAATGATTTGGAAGCTCTAAAAACAGAGATTTCAAATGGTATGGATGTGAATATTCAAAACAAATATGGTTGGACTCCATTGCATGTGGCTATTCGACGTGACCGACGTGATATGGTGGCGTATTTGTTAGAGCAAGGTGCAGACATTGACGAGGTCGATGGTGTGGGTTGGACTCCTCTTATGGAAGCTGTAATGGACGATATGCCTGAGCTTTGTGCCTTTTTACTTGAAAAAGGTGCAGATGTGAGCATTAAAAATGAAAGAGGTGGATCGGCTCCTATGTTGGTACAGAAATTTGGACGAACTTCTATGATGAGCCTTTTTTAGTCAATGAAACTATACGCCCCATGGGAGAGAGCCTTTAAAAAAATCTCTACCCCTTTTGAACACTTTTTACACGCACAAACAACGACGGGTATGGTACTTATGCTTATGACCGTTGTGGCACTCATATTGGCAAACACACCACTAGCAGAGAGCTATGCACACTTTTTTCATACGAAAATAGATTTTAACGTCGGTACTTGGGAACTCTCACATAGCGTTCACCACTGGATAAACGATGGTCTTATGGCGATATTTTTCTTTATTATTGGGTTGGAGATAAAAAGAGAAGTGCTTGTGGGGGAGCTTTCAAACATTAAAGTGGCTATCTTGCCTATTTTGTCGGCTATTGGTGGCATGATATTTCCTGCACTTATCTATCTTGCCATTACACATGGAACGGCTGGAGAAGCTGGGTGGGGAATCCCTATGGCTACGGACATTGCTTTTGCTATTTCTGCCTTGGTACTGTTGGGAAAAAGAGTTCCTGTTGCCTTGGTGACCTTTTTGGTGGCACTGGCTATTGTCGATGACCTTGGAGCTGTTTTGGTCATTGCACTTTTTTATACCGAACAGATACAGATGCTACCGTTGGCATTGGCAGGGGTCTCTTTTTTAATCTTGGTCAGCTTTAACCGTTTTGGTATTCACATGATTTTACCTTATTTTATAGTGGGTCTTTTTATGTGGTTTTTCATGCTAGAATCTGGTGTTCATGCAACCATCGCAGGGGTCATCGCAGCCCTAGCCATCCCTTCAACCCCAAAACGTGCACCCCAGAGTTTTAGAGCCGATGCAAAAGTACTACTAGACAAATACAACAGTTACCCCATAGATGAAAAAGATGGCATGAACGAGCGACAAAAAGCGATACTGCTCAAACTTGAAGCAAACATTCGTGACATTGGTACACCCTCTGCACGACTAGAACAGGCGTTGCATCTTCCTGTTGCACTGATCATCATTCCTCTTTTTGCCTTAGCCAATGCAGGTATAGCCATCGACTTTTCTTCTCTAGGAGAGACGGTTGTAACCCCTGTCTCCATGGGGATTATTATTGGTTTAGTACTTGGAAAAGTGCTTGGTATTTTCGGTGTGGCTTGGTTAGCGATTAAATTAAAAATAGCAAGCCTACCTAAAGAGAGTACCATGAACCAAATATTTGGCGTGGCATTTTTAGGAGGAATTGGTTTTACCATGTCCATCTTTGTAGCCGATTTAGCATTCATAAACACTCCAGAGCTTATCTTTCAAGCTAAAGTGGGCATCTTGACAGCCTCGCTTTTTGCAGGGCTTTTTGGCTACTTTTGGCTTCGGTTTGTAGCAAAATCAAAGTAGAGGTGCAGGGGTGAAAAGTGTTATACTTTTAACTCTACTGTGTGTAACCTCTCTCTTTGCCGAACTAAAAGTGGGCGACACCTTACCACCCTTGGTCTTGGTTGACCAGTTCGACAAAAAAGTAGAAGTTCCCTCAGAAGGTAAACTCCTACTCTCTTTTGAAAAAGAGACCTCTACAGCTATACAGGAGTTCCTACGTAAACAAGATAAAAATTATCTCAGTAACAACCATCTACTCTATATCTCCGATGTCAGCTCCTTACCCTCATTTCTCGTCAACCTCTTTGTCTTACCAACGTTAAAAGAGTTTGCTTTTAGCGTGGCATTGATTTATGATGAAAATGAGATGCCCCATGAAGAGGGAAAAGTAACCGTTGTTTCTTTAGAAAAGGGTGTGGTTGTGAAGGTGGAGTTTGTGAAGGTTGGGGAGCTTAGCTTTGTTTGTAAAGAGAGAAAACAGTGATGTTTATGACCCTCTTAAAAGTAGAATAGATTATGAAGATGAGGAGTAATCTTACTCCTCCCCAACCACCGATTTTTCATCCACCAACCAAACAAACCCAACAGGAATAAAAATCAGCGTCATCAAAGTCCCAACAACAAGCCCACCAATTGCCACAGCTCCAAGAGGGGCGAGTCTCTCTAGTCCAATGGCTGAACCTTGTGCAACAGGTAGCATACCAACCGAGACAGCAAACGCCGTCATAAGTACAGGTCGAGTTCTGATTTTAATCGACTCTAACATTGCATCTCTTTTGTTCATTCCCTCTTTTATCTGCTCTAACGCAAAGTGAATAAGTAAAATAGCATTGTTTA
>JALVXD010000082.1 GCA_027038295.1 Campylobacteraceae bacterium | reverse complement strand
AAGTGGTCAACGTCTATTCCTAAACTTTTTATAAGTCCTTTTGCAAAGGCACCACCCAATAAGGTATAAGCATCTGCTCCTTGACCATTGGAACCTGTTCCATCAAAAAGAATTAATGACAAAATCTCTTGTTGTGTCAAGTATGGTTCTGAATTAAAGTTAACAATAGGCTCTTCAACACTTCCTGATATAAAAATATGAATGGTATATTCATCTTTTTTATAATTTGCTTTTATATCAAGAAGAGGTTTTTTAGGGTCTCCTGCAAAGTATAAGTGACTCTCATTGAGGGTGAAATATTTATCTTCCATCTGATAAAAACCCTTTGTAACTGTAGACATTCCTGTTACCATAAAATCTGTCTTGTACTCTTTTACAACCCTTAACTCATTATAAAACTCTATGGTTGTATTTTTCCCATAATAGTTCAAAGGCTTTTCACTTCTAATTTTTAAATTGACTTTCAAATTTTGAAGAGCTGATGCTTTCTTTTTTTTCTGTTCTTGAACAATGATAATATCAGCATCTTCCACAATACTTGACCCAGAAACATCATAATGAACAGAGTTTCCTAAGATATTAACATTACCATCTACTTCCACCTTTTTTCCATGAAGTTTTAAGTTGGCATCCACATCAAAAAGCAAATCAAAATCTTTGTTAATAAAAGGAAACTCTTTTGTAGAAACCGTAAAGTCACCATTTGAACTTTTTAAATCATAGTCACCATCAACAAGAATTTTATTATTAAGCCATAATTTTTTAACAGTTAATTTATTATTTTTTAAATTTAAATATGATTTATTATTGGCATAAAAATCTTTAAAATAAGGATTGGTATCCAGTCTAAAACGGTACTTATCAATAACAATATCTCCATTTTTATCTAAAGTAAATGAAGCATCTATCTTTTCTATATCCAATGTTGAGTCAGAGAGATACTTTATAAGAGGGCTTTTTAAAGAAATTTTTAAAAGACCATTTTTACTTTTTGTAAGCGTAACATCAACTTTTCCCTCTAATTTAGGGAAAGTAATATCATAATAGTTTTCAACGATAGAGAGCAGTCTTTTTAAATCTGTCACATTTGATGTCAGTTCTATATTGTTACTATTACTATTGGAAAAGCTTATATCTTCTCCTGCCAATAGTAGATGCCCATTGCTTATTAGCTTATTTTTAGCATTATAGTTTAAGGAGAATGATAAATCTTTATTATCTTTAATTTTAATACTGTATAGACCATCTTCTATTAAAAGCTCTCCTGATATATTTTTAATTTGCTGTAGTTTAATGCTCTTATTAAGCTTTAAGAGTGAGCTGTTAGAAGGAATAACTCCTGTAAATAAAATTTTATAAGGCTTCTGTAGCTTCATATTTACATCTGCATTTACTATATTAGAGCCTACTTTTACATTGATTTTTGACTTTTTAATCTCTTTAAAATCTAACAAGCTTTCACTCTCTAATGCTACTAGCTCATTTTCTAACTCATCAGGTAAAGCAGAAACCAGCTTTTTTAAAACAATATTTTTCCCTTTACTCTTTAATTTTAAAACAGCACCCTTATATCTATCTGTTGTTTTAAAGGTTCCATCTATTAATTTTGAGTCTACATCAACGACCAATCCCTCTTTATCGCCTTTATATTTAGCACTTACATTGCTTAGAAGGTAGTCCGTTAACATAGGTGGTAAGTTTTTAACTTTTGGAACTTTTACATTCCCTGTATAGGTCGTATAACCTTTTTTTGCAATATCGACAAGCACCCTATTCTCTATATCTACATTATCTCCATAAGTCGTATTGGCTTTTATTTTACTATCTATTGTGATTTTTTTATCACGATAAATATACTCCAATTTATGTTTGGCTTTTGTAACATCTATATTAAAATCTGACTTTAAATTTAGAAGTTTGTTGACTTTATGGTTAATGGTAAGCCATACACCTTTATGATTTAAATGCAACGTTCCCGATAATTTTCTTAAATTTTTATAATTAAGAGGTAAATGGTACATAGTAAAAAGTTTTTTGCTTAATAATAGTCTACCTTTAGCATAAATATTAGAATCTTTAATATAGCCTCTGTACTTAACCGAACCAAAAGTGGTATCTCCTTTAAGCTCTACTTTTTTTGCTTTATATCTATAATTATTGTAGGTATCAATCTCTGCATCATCTATAAAAAGTTTAACACCGTTCATAGAAAATGGACCATAAGTGACATCTTTCATGGTTGCAAAAATATGGTCTATTTTTAACTCTTTTAAAATAGGTTCTGACTTTTTATTAATAGAGGTAACATTCTTATCTTTACGCTTATATTTTTTTTTCATTTTGCGTATCTCATGCATAAAATAAGCAATCTCCTTACTACCTATCTCCTTTAAGTTTACATTTCTTAGTGAAACCCTGCTTTTCTCTATATCACCCATTAGCTCAACATTGACAATATTAGATTTAAAATACAAATATAATTTATCTGCATCTATTAACATATCCCTACCTATCCCTATTTTATCTGCTTCAAAAATAAAAGAGTCCAACTTCACACCATCATAAACATAGGGATTAATATCCAAATGTATATTTCGAGCAGAGAGAGTTAAAGGCAAAGAGAGAGCAGATTTAGGTTTTTTCTTCTTGTCAAATCCATCTAACATCGTAACGATATTATCAATATCAACACCCTTAGCATCAAGTTGTGTCAATGTAATTTTTTTATACATGAGTGACATTGGATTCCAGTGTAATGTTGCACTATGGGCCAATGTTTTATTGTTATATGCCAAACCTTTTATCTCTAAACCTGTTATAAAGTTCCCTTCTATTGATTTATATGTAAACTTTGTAGAAGAGAGTGATTGGTCAGCAATCATTTTTATGGTTCGAGCATCGGTGGCGATAAACAGTAAAAGGACAAAGAGAATTAAAAAAATCTCAACAATAAACAGTATCCAATAAAACAAACGTATCAAAATGATTGTCCTACCTGAAAATGAACAGCATTTTGATGACTGTCTTTAACATTAAATCCCATGTCTATTTTAAATGGACCAATGGGGGTCATGTACCTAAAACCTAAACCTACTGAGCTTATCACATTATTAGAAAATTCCCATATACCTTGATTTTCAGATATCATTGTATTGTCTGTAAAAAAAGCACCTCTAATTTTTTTATAAATAGGAAAGTTGGCTTCAACACTTAAGTTGGCAAGAGTAGAACCACCCTCTACCGAATCTTTTATTTGACTCTCTACGATTCCTATTCTATCATAACCATAGGCTCTATTTGAAAAGGCTCCCCCAGCAAAAAACTTTTTTGACTCAGGCATATCGTTGCTATAAACTTCAATAGCTCCCATTCTACCTACAGCAGAAAGGGTTATGTCATTTAGTGTATAAATAGCCCTAAACTCTTCTATGTATTTTAAATACGTAGTACTGTCTGCTGAATAAGGTAAGCCATACTCCATCTCATGTGAAAAGTAGATACCTTTTGTGGGATTAAGCTTTGAATCACGTCTGTCATAAACCAATTTCATGAAAGGGTAAATTAAGAAAAATGTTTTATCATTTGAAATATCTCTATTTTCTATACCAAAACCAAAACTGTTGTACCAGCGACTGCTTTTATGAGAAAAATAGAATTTATCATAAAAAACTTTCTCATCATACTCATGAATATTTCTCTCTTCAGAATACCCAATACTGTTTTGAAAATCCATATGATAATTATAAAAAGAAAAAACATAGGGAATAAAAAAACTGTTCTCTACCCTTTTTTGTTTTTCTGATACCAAGGTATCAAAACTAAGTTTTTTACCATTGCCATGATAATTTTTATACTCCCACTGATACTTGGCTTGAAACTTCAAATCAGTAGCATACCCAACACCAATACGAGAGTGAATATTATGTTGAATCTCTTTATATTTAATCTTTACAGGTTTTTTATTATAGATATTCAAACTATAATCTAAATTAATTTGGTCAAAAGCCTCCAGACCATAAAGAGACTCATAGCTCTCTTTTATTTTATTAATATCAAAAACATCACCCTCTTCAAACTGTAGACGAGAAAGAATAATGTCATTACTCATCGTAGGGGAAGAGGTTTCTATGGTAATATTACCAAAATGACATATTTTCTGTTTTTCTAACTTTATCTTAATCGTTGCATTATACTCTTCTATGTCCAAATAGGCTTTAGTATCCAGTTTTGGACTACAATATCCCTCCGAGAGAAGAAGTTTTTTTATATTTTTTTTAGTCTGAGTAAAATCCTCTGCTCTAAAACGACTATGCTCTTCAAGCGTAATGGTATCAGATATATCTAAGTCACTATCAATCATAATTTTATCTATAATTATAGGTCTATTCTCTTTAATTATAAACTTTACACTCTTGTAGTCACCCAGTACATGAGTAACATTGGCATCATAGAAACCCTCGTTTTTATAAAAATGTTGAAAAGTCTCATCGAGTTTTGGTAAAAGTATACTGTTTATTTTTGCTTCATCTTTTGTCCATAATCTTTTTATAAATAAAGGTCGTTTTGCTCCAACAAACTTTTCTAAATCAGAGCTACTAACATGCTTATTACCTTCAAAAGTTATGGTAAACATAGAGTCACCAAGCGTCTTAGAACTTATAAATGTAGTAAAAATAACAAAAAGTAAAATATATCTCATTTGGTAATTAGTAGACAGAACTATCTTACTTGTCCACTACCATATATTTTAAATTTATAGGTTGTTAGTTCATTTATTCCCATGGGTCCTCTAGCATGAAGTTTGTTGGTAGAAATCCCAACCTCTGCACCAAATCCAAATGCCCCACCATCAGTAAAACGTGTACTGGCATTCACATATACACAAGCAGCATCAATGGTATCTAAGAACTTCTCTGCAACGCTGTGATTTTCAGTAACAATAGCCTCAGAGTGACCAGAACCATAATGGGTAATATGAGCTATAGCAGCATCAACACCCTCTACTATTTTAATATTAAGCTCATTGGCTAAATACTCTGTATTATAGTCTTCATCGGTAGCAGAGTCTATAAATATAAACTGCTTCGTAGCAGCACAACCTTTAAGCTTTGTACCAGCATCTACAAAACGTTTATAGAGTGCAGGTAGTATATCTTTTGCAACTGCTTTGTCCACAAGAAGTGTCTCCATAGCATTACAAACCCCTGGGCGTTGACACTTTGCATTAAGAGCTATCTCTACAGCTTTATTCAAGTTTGCATTGGCATGAATATAGGTATGACACAAACCCTTATCATGCTTAACTACAGGAACAGATGAATTTTGAGATATATAACGTATCAACCCTTCACCACCACGAGGAACAATTAAATCTACATACGCATCTTCTTTAATCAACTTAGCCACACCCTCTCTTGAAGAGTCAGGTAACAGAGATATAAGCTCAACTGGCAAATTATTGTTACTCAACACACTTTGCAATACTTTAGCAATAGCAAAGTTTGAGTGTTCAGCCTCTTTACCCCCTTTTAATATGGCTACATTTCCACTTTTAAAACATAAAGCAGCCACATCAGAGGTAACATTTGGACGAGACTCATAAATGACTCCCACCACACCAATAGGCACAGAGACTTTTTCTATACGCAAGTTATCATCTGTTACCCAACCCTCTAAAACACGCCCTACTGGCTCTTTGAGACCTGCTATTTCTCTAAGTGATTGTGCTATGGCTGACACTCTACTTTCATCTAGTAACAACCTATCAAGTAGTGCAGAGTCTAAGTTATTCTCTTTACCTGCTTGCATATCTTTTTCATTTGCAGATACTATAGATGAAGCGTTCTCTAACAGAGCATCTGCCATCTCATTTAAAATTCTATTTTTTGTTTTTCCATCTAATGTTGCTATAACCTGTGTAGATGCCTTAGCTTTTCTTAAAAAATCTTTCATATAAAATATCCCTTTTTAATCTCATTATATCTATATTTTTCTTACTTCTTAATTCTTTTATTCATAAATATATATATCATAGAAGCAATGACAATTAATCCCAAGGTAACTAAAACAATTTGATGTAGATACTCTTTTATGAGTGCCTCATTATCACCTAAAAAGTACCCTAAAAGTGCTAAAACTGTGACCCATAATCCAGCACCTAAAACTGTGTGTAGAGCAAACTTATCTAAAGGCATTTTTGAAAGACCTGCAGGAAGAGACACCAACTGACGAACCCCAGGAATAAGACGAGCTACAAAAGTAGAAAATGAGCCATGATTTACAAAAAATGCTTCCATTCTCTGTAACTTCTCTTCTGTAAAGAAAAAATACTTCCCAAAACGAAGTACCCCTTTTCGTCCATATTTTCGTGCCAAATAGTAGTTAAACAAAGCCCCCGTCAATGACCCAACTGTTCCAACAACAATAGCAATTATCAAGTTCATCTCACCCTTAGCTGCCAAATACCCAGCTGGTACCATAGCCACTTCACTTGGAAAAGGGAAAAAAGTACTCTCTAAAAACATCATTATAAATATTCCCAAATAGCCAAACTGACTAACCAATTCTACTACCATATTCACTATTTCATGTAACATTACGCTTCCTTAAATTTATTTAATTTCTCTTCATTAGCTCGTATTTTCCAAGCCACTTTATCACCTAAAAATTCTCGCTCTACTTGAACTATCTCTAACTTTTTTAACATATATTCAGTTCTTTGCACATCAGAATAAGTAGTATCAAATTCATAAAGAAACTCTTTCTCATACTTTATTAATTCTGCCTCAGCTACCACTGCTTTGACAGCAGAAGCATAGGCTCTAGCCATGCCCCCTATTCCTAGTTTTGTTCCACCAAAGTAACGCACCGTAAGCAGTGCTACATTGATAAGCTCTTCCCCTCGAAGTACATTAAGAGAAGGAACTCCAGCAGCTCCTTTTGGTTCTTCGTCATCTGAAGAGTTTTCTACTATTTGGTCAAACTCATTGAGGTAACGCAAGGCATAAATAACATGTCTAGCTTTTGGATGTTCAGCTTTTAACTTCTCTTGTAAGCCTTTATATTCAGCTATAGATACTAAATGAGCTATAAACTTAGACTTTTTTACTTCATAGTTTCCAACAAAAGATTTCTCTATAGTTTGCATTATAATTCTTTAACTTTTTTTACTATAAGGTCTACAAAAGCATCATCATCATTGAAACATTTTGCCACTCTATAGTCATCATATTTTATCTTATCAGCTATCTCTCTATGCTCAATGTCCAGTTCATAAACCGTTTCAGAGTTATCAACCGTAAATGCCAAAGGGTAGATAAGAACTTTTCTATGATAAGGGTTACGAAGCACATCTACCAAGTTGGGCTCTAACCATGCTGAGCTACCTACTTTTGACTGATAAACCAACTTAATGTTATTAAATTTAACCCCTCGTTCATGCAGATAAATTTTTAGGGCTGAGACATTTGCCTCTATCTGATTTTGATAGGGGTCACCTGCTTTGATGATACTCATGGGCAAACCATGAGCTGAAAGAAGTAAATCATAATCTTCACTCTTTTTGTTTTCTAATGCTTCCATGATTTTCTCTACTGACATTTTAATATAGTCATAATCATCATAATAAGGCTCTATAAGAGTAATTTTAGGAGCATAATCCAATAAAGCACATCGCTCTTCTATATCTTCAACCGATGAAAGTGTAGTCGTGGTAGAGTACTGAGGATACATAGGAAAAAGGAGTAGCTCTTCAATGCCTTCAGCTTTAAATTTTTCAAGTGCAGGTGTTGCAAAAGGAGGAACATAACGCATGGCAGGAGCTATGGGGATACCGAGCTTATTATTAAGTTTTTTTATGAGTCTGTTTGTAAGCGTTGGTAGAGGAGACTTTCCACCTAAATGCTTGACAAAGTTCTCTTTAACCTCATCAAGCCGTTTATAAATAATAATACCAGCAACAAGTTTACGGGTGTACCTGTCCATGGTTAAGATATTTTTATCGGAAAACATATTCTGTAAAAACATCTCAACCTCATCAACAGAGTTAGGACCACCCATATTTAGTAACATTAATGCTTTTTTCAAAAAAACTCCTCCTAAAAATCAGGCTATAATTATAGGCGAGTATTTTAGCATTTTATGTTGTAGGTTAGCCTATTATTGATACATCTCTTTTCTTGAACTCAAATCTCTTCTGAGTTTTGCTATCGCTTGGGCTCTATCAAGCTTCTCTCCAACTATAGTAGAGTTAGATTCCTTTAATTCCAATTGTTCGATAACATTTTTTAGTTCAGAGTTTTGCTCTTTGAGTTCAAAAATTTCTAGCTTTAATTTTAGTATATAGTTCTCAGTTTTAACATCAATCTCATGATAACTCTTCTGACCTTCATTCGCCATGGCAACAATTAAAACCAAACTAAGACCGATTAGTACTTTTTTTAACATCTGTCACTCCTTATTATCTTTATTAACCATAATATCACAGTTAAACTTAATTATAATAAAAAATAACAAAAACAATTAAAAATAAATATCAATATAGAGTTTAAGTATTAAATCGGCTCTTATACGCACATTTTAAGCACATCTCTTCTGAACAGTAACTTTTCTTAAATCCATTTATCATAGATGTAGCTCTTTTACCATAGACTATTTCCTCTAAACTCTGCTCTTTCAAAGACCCCAGTTTCATTACAGCATCATTGTCCAAACAACAAGGAATAACCTCCCCTGTTGCCAAAACTCCTATGTGAGAACTCAAACCTTGACAAGTACCATGACCATAGTTAGGATTTGACAACGAGGGCCACTCAAAATAGTTATCAAAATGAAGCAACACTTTGTTATCAAGTCGTATGCTCTTCTTCTCTTTAGGGTCTAAGCTATTTAAATCTAAACTAACATCAAACTCTCTCTCTAGTAAAGAAAAAAGTTCCAAGTTAAAAGCCTCTTCACTCATAATCTCATCAAGATTCCACATACGTAGATTTATAAATAACTCTTTTTTTTGCCTAACTTTTTCATGACAAAGCTCTAAAATAGGCTTCATGTACTGTTCAAAAGTTATAGAGGTATCATTCTTATTGAAGGCATTAAGTGAGATATTTATCTGTTTTACAGGTGGATGAAAAAGGGTCTCATGGCTATGTTTTTTCATAAAATAGCCAGAAGTTGTCAAGAGTGCTTTCATTTTATATTTATGAATAACATCCAAATAGTCATTTAAGTTAGAAAGGGTCAAAGGGTCACCCACCACATGACAGGCAATCTCATTGGTAAAAGCTTTACTCTGTTTTACTACTGACTCAAAAAGCTCAAGACTCATGGTGGTATTGGGCAAGTTTTTAGTAGGACAAAAAGTGCATCTAAGCCCACAAATATTGGTTAATTCTATATATATTCGGTAAAATTTCATTTAAAATTATAACATGTTTGGAGACAATTAAGAAAAACCTACTTCAATCATTGTTTTACTTCATATATTTAGAAAGAAATTTATTAAACTTTCTGAATACACACGTTTTTGAATCTTCAAATGTAACCGTTGTATCTTCTAGTTCAATATAGATAAGACTATTATCTCCATCTAAAACAATAGCCGAATCATTGACATCTATACAGGTTGTATATTTATTGATTACTTTTCCATTAAACTCTATAACTTTTAAATTGTATATATGACAAAACTCCATCACCGTATCAAAGGTTGACAACTCCCCAACCTCTAACTCTTGAAGTACCTCTGTTACATAAGGAGGAACTTCTATAATAGCCATATTTCCTTTGTTGTCTATAATATTTACTCTACTTACCATCTTATATTCTCCTTTCTATTTAACTGCTTTTCCTAAATCCCACATAGGCATAAAGATACCAAGAGCCATTAAAAGAACCAAACCAGCAATAAAGAAAAGCATTATTGGTTCTATATAAGCAGCAAGGTTATCAATAAGGTCTTGAAATCTTGCATCATAGTAATCCGTAACTTTTCCTAACATTGCATCAAGTTGTCCACCTGCTTCCCCTGCTCGTATCATTTGAAGTAACATATTTTCAAACAGTCCTGTCTGTTCAAAAGCATCTGAAAGAGATATACCTCTTGCAATGTTCGCATTTACACCCAATAGCTTCTCTTTTATATAAGCATTATCAACCATATCAACAGCTGTATCTAAAGCTTCTGAAACAGGAATACCCGACTTAACCAACTCTCCAAATACCAACATATATTTATGCATACTAGAAAAGAATACTATCTTGTGGATTAAATAAAACTTAGGGTTAACCATTATCTTATCAATTTTATATCTAAACTTCTCATCTGTCTTATGAAAGTGCTTTAAAAGAAATATCCCTACAACCAAACCAATCAAAATATAAAGTCCATAATGACTCAGTGCATTTTCTAACCATAATAAAATTATGGTAGGTACAGGGAGAGCAGAGTCAAACTTTTCAAACATCTCCTTAAACTTTGGGACAACCACCATAATCAAAATGGTAAATGCTATTCCCATAGCAATCAAAGTAATCATAGGTGTACGAATTGCTTTTTTAAACTTCTTTAAGTTATCTCGAATATCTTCCAATATGGTTGACAGTTTTGCATAGGAACCAGCAATATTACCTGTTTTTTCACCTAAGTTTGTCATTGCTATGGTTACATGACCAAACTCCTCGGCATAAGGCTCCATAGAGTCTGCAATAGATTTACCAGCATTGATATCAGAACCAATATTTTCAAAAATATTTTTTAGTTTAGGATCTTCTGTATTGATTGCAACTTCATTTATCGCATCATGAATAGATATACCAGCATCGGTCATAACCGATATCTGCCGAATGGCTGAAATTTTACTGTCAATACTTATCTTTCCTTCAAAAGATTTTTTAACTCCAGCAACCAAATCTTTCATCTTCTCGTCTGTTGGTTTAGCAGTTTCTACAGCTTTTGAAACACGTTCTTTTGGAAAGTTTTGCTTTGCAACCTTTAACGCCAATATCTTACTTTTTGCCTTAATAAGCTCTGTACGTTTTTTACCTTTATTACTAACTGTAACGTTAAAATATTTCATTATGACCTCGCAACTCTCACTACCTCTTCAACAGTAGTTTTTCCTTGCAATGCTTTTTGAATACCATCTTGGAACATGGAAAAGAATCCTTCTTTTATAGCCTGTTCTGTCAACTGCTCATTGGTCGCACCATTGGCAATCATACGCGATATCTTTTCTGAAACAGTTAGAACTTCAGATATCATCTCTCTACCTGCATAACCAGACCCACCACAAACAGCACAACCTTTACCTTTATAAAACTTTGGATTTTTAGGTAAATGTGCAACTAAATCTTCCAAAACGGTTGAGTCTGGCACGACTTCTTCTTTACAACTTTGACATATTTTTCTAATAAGACGCTGACCCTGAATAGCAACCAAAGCACCAGATATAAGATAATCTTCAATTCCCATGTCCAACATTCTACCAATAGACGCAATAGCAGAGTTGGTATGCAAAGTTGAGAGAACCAAGTGACCAGTCAATGCAGCTTGAATAGCAATTCTAAGCGTCTCTTGGTCTCGAATCTCACCAATCATAATCTTATCGGGATCTTGTCTCAAAATAGAACGTAAAGCAGCAGGAAAATCTAAACCTGCATTTGCGTTTATTTGTACTTGTTGAATTCCTTCCATTTGATATTCCACAGGGTCTTCAACGGTAATGGTTTTATCTTTAACATTAATAATCTCATTTAACGCTCCATAAAGTGTGGTTGTTTTACCAGAACCCGTAGGTCCTGTTACCAAAACAATTCCATAAGGAGAGTGAATACCTTGAATAAACTTTTTATAAGATATTGGGTTCATACCAGCATCTTCAAGTTGAACCAATGCTTTAGATTTATCGAGAATCCTCATTACTATGGATTCACCAAACATTGTAGGAAGTGTTGAAACCCTAAAGTCAAAAATATGACCTTTTACAATCTGAGTAAATCTTCCATCTTGAGGTTTTCTCTTCTCTGCAATATCAAGATTTGACAAAAGTTTCATACGGGATGCCAAGGGGGAGAAGATATTTTTTTCCATTCTAAAAGTCTCTTGCAACATTCCATCAATACGATAACGAACCAAACAATAGTTTTCAGTGGCTTCTATATGAATATCACTCGTACCCTTTTCAATAGCTGTTGCTAAAATCAGTTCGATAAGTTGTAATACAGCTGGAGACGCATCTGTCTTCATTACCTCTGCACCACCATGCTCTAAATCTTCTTTGATACTTTCCGAAAACTCTTCTACTTTTTCAGCCGTATTTAGTTGCCCTAAAACTTGTTGAATAATCTCTTTACGAACAAGTACAACCTTCATCATTTTCCCACGAAAAAAACGCTCTACAGCACCTTTTGCTTCATAATTAGCAGGGTTTGAAAAAGCAACAGTTACCTCATTGTCTTCCATATACAGTGGTAAAGCATTGTATCTAACCAACTGCTTTAGAGGTAAACGCTTAACAAGTTTAAAATCAATATCAGATTCATTAACTTCCATATACTCTATATCCAGCTCTTTTGCCATTCGTTTAAGCAGAGCTGTTGTATCTATTCCTACTATTCCCTCAAGGTCATTAATTTCAATACTTTGTAGTCTTATCTCTTGAAGCAGTGTCTTTTCCATCTCATCTTCATTAATAATACGAACCTTAATCAAATTCAGTATGGAGAGTTTTTCTTCGGTGTATTTCTCTATAAATGCTTCTAGTTTTCTTTCATCTATAACTTCATTTTTTACTAATATATTAATTACTTTATGCATAATCTCTCCTTTTAATTATAACGATATCGTTTTATAAATTTTTCATCTTTATAGACATCTATCATCATGTATTTTTTATTTTTACTACTATCATCTATATATAATTTATAAGTTTTTTCTTTGTTCTCTTTATCTTCAAATTTATAAATACCATCTTTTAATACATACTCTTTATTTACAAAAAGGTTAAAAATTTTAGATAAGATAAAATTGGTCGTAGGCAAATGTAAATCATCTATTTGTTTGCCATCAAAAAGGGCTTGTCTAAGTAGCTGTTTTTGCAAAAGTATGGTTGAAAAATAACTTGCATTTGCTCTAGCACTCTTCGTCTTTTCCAATTGAATTATAGGTGTTGCTATACGCTGTATATTGTCTGTCTCTAAACATGATAATCCATAAAGCGTTACATACTTTTCATCTTTTTTATTTTTATTATAATACTTCAAAGCATAATCACAAGCTTTTGTGTACTCTTGCTTTTCGTACATCTTATAAAGTTTTGATAAGTTTGATGAGAACAAAAGAGATGTTGTCACCAATATAAATAATATTATTTTCATCATTATAATCTTTCAGTTTTTATTTTTATTATCAGTGCCTTTGTTTTAGGTGAATGACTCTTTTTATAATAACTCGATAAAATTTTCAATGCCTCATTTTTTTGACCCAGTTTTAACTTAGACTTTGCAAACATATGCCAACTTTCATCATTGGAACTGTCTATTTTATTAGCTGTTAATGCCCATTTTTCTGATTGGGAATACTCTTTTTTTTCATAAAAAGCTTTTGCTAAAAGAAGTGCATCTCTAGGATTTTTACTTCGTGTAAATTTCTTTTTCATGGTCTCTATATAATTTATAGAACTTCCATTTAAGTTTATTTTTTTTATATTTTCTGTATTTCGTGAGGCAACCCTATTGCTACGCTTAATTTCATGCTTTATGGTTGAGAGTTCACTAGCAGTTAAATAGGTTGAAGCTTTTGCTTTAACCATTTTTCTTTGACTTGTTGTATTATGACGAGTAGCCTTGTATACTCTCTTCGTAGAAGTTACTTTACGGGTCTCTTTCTCCATATCTATTATAGGAATAACTGGTTCTAAAGAGACCACATGCAAGGCAGAATCATCAAGACCTTCATTTTTACTTGCCAATACAACATCTGCTACTTTAGTACTTTTAAGACGCTCTTCTAATGGTTTTTCTACAGTTTTAGCTATGATAATTGGCTCAACTGTTACTTTTTTAGGTTCAACTTTTGCCTCTGCAACCAATATATTCTCATTAAATAAATTTTTAATCACATCTACTTGTGTATAAGTATAATAACTCACAAGAGTCATCATTCCCATAAAAGCAAAAATATTTATAGAACGTAAACTCTCTTTAGCTCTGTAAAAATACCAACGTTTTTCTAACTCTTTCATACTATCCATCTATGTATCCTAATTTTAATGCTGCCATCTCAAGAAATTTTTTAGAAATCTTTTCAGTTGATACTTTATGAGGTCTATTTTCATCAAAATATTCATAAATATCAAAAAGCGTATATAAAAATTTATTACTCTCTCTAAAATTTCCATAACTATAGGTGTAGATAAACTTAATATGTTTCTTTTTTATCATATTTGAAATTTCAACAAAACCTTTTTGAATTAACTTCTTTTGTATATAAATATATAAATCATCTTCACTTGCATTAGAAAGCTCTATAACTTCCCAAATACGTGTTTTAAAATGCTGTTTGGCAATAATATCTTCATTCTCTGTTTTATGTAGAGTAATAACAAACTTAATCACTCTGGTATCAGAAAGAAGTCGAATCTTTTCCATAAGTGCCTCAGAATAAAGTTGACACTCATCAAGTAAAAAAACTATCTCTCTTTCACCTTTTAACTTCTGACAAAATCGTAATAAGCCATCAAAATTTACACGAAGTTCATTGGGAACGGCTTTGTCCGTTATTGCTTCATACACCCGTCGTAAAAACTCTTTTTCACTTAAAATAGGAGCATCAAAATAGTGAATCTCTCTACTCTCTTTTAAATTGTGGTAGAGCTTGTTTAGCAACATACTCTTACCTGTTCCTGGTTTTCCAAAAAGAAGTATCATCTTAAGAGGTTTATCTAAACTCTTCTCTAAAAGTTTATAATTATGTTGTGCTGATTCCAACTCAACATAATTGTTTCTCTCAACAGAATCAATAAAAATATTTTTTACATTCTCAAAACGACTAGTCATAACTTAATTTCTTATAACCCAAATTTTCTAATGAAAGTTCAGTATCCAGTTTAATAATATGTGGTGTAATAATAAGAACCAATTCATCTACATTATTTACCTTAACCTCATGCTTAAACAGATACTCCAAGAGTGGTAAATCTCCAAGAAGAGGTACCTTAGAAACCTTCATTCCTGTTTTAGAAGATATTAACCCTCCTAAAATTACATGTTGACCATCTTGAAGTGTTACAACTGAAGATATCTGTTTTCTTGATAAATCAGGTGGAATATTCCTAGCTCCTGAATTATCACGACTTACCGTATCTATAGTGTCTGAGATAGATGGATTTATTTTTAAGGTAATTGAACCATCTTCTGATATTTCAGGGGTTATATCCAGTAATATTCCTGCAAATACAGAGTCTATAGTCTCACCACTTTGCTGACTACCTGCTCCACTAGAGCCTTGAAGTATCGAAGTAGATTGTATTTTGTAGAAAAGCTCTTTACCCACAGATATTAAGGCTGGTTGATTATTAAGTGTTAAAATTTTAGGATTTGAAATAGACTTTACATCTCCTTGTGTCTTTAAAAATTTAACAACATCACTAATTTTTACAGAACCTCTTGTAATAATAGCACCTGAACTTTTAGGTTCCGTATTTGGTGCAGAGGTTATATCTCCAATTGATAACTCACCATCAGTTACAGATGTTAATGATGAAACATTATTTTGAATCATACTAGCAGATGCAATTGCCATATTTTGAAAATTATAGAGTTGAGACCAATCAACACCAGTAGTATAACTGTCATCAAAAGTTACACTTAAAATTTGAACATCTATAAGTACTTGATTTTTTAACTGTTTAGAGACATTTGAAATATAAGTTGAAACTCTTTTTAGCTGTTTAGCTGTACCTGTTACGGTTATCATCCCTGCTTCAGGATTTATAATCGGTGTAGGTGCAGTATAGGGGTCTTCTGGTCTATTAATTAAGGATTGTATCTCTTTTTCAATTGTAGTCCAGAACTTAAATTCATCATTACTCTCAATAGAAACACCCGTTTTTGAACCATTACCAGAAGCACTATCTTTAGATTGAGATTTTCCACCTGCACTACCTGAATTAGCAATAGTTACATGTGCATTACTCTTTCCTACTCTACTACCAGATATATAATCTAAATTATATGTTTTAGTATTCAAATAAGATATTCTAAGTTTATTATCTTCTAATTCATAGGTGATATCATTTTCCACCAAAACCGTATCTAAAAACTCATCAAGTGAGGCATTATTTAAACTAACGTAATATAATTTATCAGATAATTTCTTTTTTGCTTCTTTATCTTTGACTATTAGTGATAATTCACAAGCATCAGCCAAATTTTCAACAACATCTCCAATAGTTAATGCACTATTTAAAGTAGTTGTAAAAAGTTGAGTTTCACATTTATTGGCATATATAGGAGCTATCAATAATGTAAATAATGCACCTGTTCCTAAAATTTTATTAATATAGTTCATTATTTATTTCCTTTATTTAACTTAATAAATTGCTTTTTTCTTTTTTTAATTGAAAGTGTTTTAGCACCTTCTTTACTGGTTAAATCAACACTTTTTTTACCAATATAAGTAATACGATAATTTCCGAGCTTACTGCCTTTTTTATACCATTTACCATTAATAAATGCAGCATGATTTAAAATTGCATGTAGCTGATAATCAATCTCTTTTCGAACAGCTTCAATAACCTTTTTTTCTGCAACTTTAACAGCTTTCTCTTTTTTTACAATAATAAAAGGATTTTCTGTATTTTCAAGCTTACTTATAGCAATACCAGCTCGCTCCTCTTTTATTTTAGAAATCATATTTGTAATCTCTTCAGAGCTTAAAGAACCAGCAGATAATAATGATGAGGCGAACATAGCCATTATATATACTTTTTTCATTAGTGATTAATCCCCCATACTGAAATATTAATATCTGCTGCTGTTGTAGTATTGTTTTTATCCAAATAAATATGTGTTCCATAGATATCTGTAACTAAAACATTTTTTTCTAATTGATTCATAAACTTAGTAATATTTTTATAAGAACCATCACACCCAACTGCAATCTGTAAAACATGTCCAAAACTACCATTATTATCAACATAATTATTTTCTATATAGTTAATATTAACACTCTGTTTTTTTGCTTGTTGTGCAATGCTATTTAAAAATTTTGACCAATTCTCTTTGTTAAACATTAGTCCCGATAGCTCTTCTAAACTAGAAGATATAAAAGATATATCATCATTTGAATCTACTATTTTCTTTTTCAATACTTTTATATCATTATCATACTTTTTAACATAAAATCCTCTATCCCCATTAATTGTAATACTGTTCAGATACTCTTTATGTGTAATGATACTTTTTTGAAGTTTCTTTTTTTCACGATCAGATGCATTGTATCTATCTTCAGCATATGGTAAAAATAGACTATAAGATAAATACCCTATAACTACAAACACCATACCAATTGCCATCCATTTTTCATTATCACTTTTAGGCTCAAAAAATTCATCTAAACTGTTTAATAAATTCATCAATGCTTTCATTTGTATTCAACCTTTAATATTCCACGATAAGAGAAATCTTTATCATCTATTTCAATACGTTTTATATCTATATTCTTAATGTTCTCAAAATATTTTTTTGAAATATATTTAATATATTTTGTTATTTTTTTCTCATCATTACTTAAAAGATAAAGTGTCAAACTATTTTCATTTGTTAATATTTGCTCGACATGCACACCAAACTGCTTTAAATCTCTTCCAATAATATAGTAGAACCCTGATTTAAATTTATAATTTACTTTTTTATTATGAATTGATGTTAATGTTTTTGCTTTACCCTCAAAAATATTATTTAGTTTTTTCAATTCTGCTTTATCTGCTTTAATATCTAACTGCTTCTCTTTTAATATCTTTTTATATTTATTAGACTCTTTAGAGAGTTTAGCATCATCAGATTTAAGTTTTAAATTATAAGCATCATTCATGTAGGATGGAATTAAATAAACCAAAGGTATACCCAATGCCAATACGGAAGCCAATACAGTAGCAATAATAAACTGACCACTGGCACGTTTAGCAAAAGTTGGTGGTCGAGGATTAAATGTAAGATTTAAAATTTTTGATGGAGATTGAATATAGTCTAAAGCAGATTTAACCATAAAGTATTGAAATTGGTCAACATACCACTCATCATTTTTGATATCAAAATTAAAATCTAAATTGAAAGTAGGTATACCTAAATAGTTATAACCATAATCACCAAGACCAATAATCGGACCTTTTACCGACCCTAAAAAAAGCTTCTGTATACTCTCTATGCCATAAGCACGTTTAGCATAAATCAAAATATCATTAATCTGTAAAAAGACTTCCCCAAAAAGCTTCATTAAGTTTTGTTGATAAAGTCCACTGGTACTTTTTAAGCCTTCAGATTCAAAGGTTTCAAAGAACTCTTTTTCAGGAATTTTTTCGCCAATTAAAGCACAATATTTTTCATATATTTGAGTAAGGGAAAACTCTATAGATTTAGAGTAAATAAAATTACCATCTTTATAAATAGTAACAAAAGCATCTTGCATCGTAAAATAGATGTAACAATGCGTATTATTATTCTCCAAAACATTATTGGTATAAAGTGTTTTATAAAGTAGTGGGGCAGGTATGAGCAGATCTATATATTTTGTCTCTTCAACGATAGAAGAGAATTTTTCTTCTAAAACTTCTGTTTCTGTAATAAAAAGATTATAAACAGTTGAGAGTTCATCACTCTCCTGTTTTTCATACTTTATAGTATACTCTAACTCTTCATCTAAGCCTAACTCTTCATAGGCTTGTAAATCTAAAGTCTCTTCTAACTCATCTTCATCAATCCCTTCTCCTACATCTAATGAAGCTATAATCATATCTTTATTAGTAACATAAGAAATATTATAATTCTTATCATTATAAGTTAAAGTTTCTGACTTTTTTAACTCTTGGTTTTTAAACTGATAGTAGGTATCCGTGTATGGATTAATGGTAATAATATTTTTATATTTTTTAATTCTAGGATCAATATTTTCTGTTGACATAATTTTTAAATCTACCATTCCTTTTTAAGATATAGCGATTATATTGCTTATGTCATTAATATTTTCTTAATATAATATTAATTTTTATTATTATATAAATATTTTAATATTACAAAATATTTTCTGTTTTTTTTTATTAAATAAGGCTTTTAACTTAAAATATATACCCCATATCTTCTAATCCACCACGTGACTTACTCCAGCCTTTTTTAACTGCAACATGAAGGTCTAAATAGATTCTTTTTCCAGAAAAAAGTTCAAGCTGTTGACGAGCCAATTTTCCTACACGCTTAATCCCCTCTCCTCTATTTCCTACTATAATTCCCTTTTGAGTCTCTTTTTCTACTATAATGGTTGCATAAATTCTATCTATATTATCCTCTTCATCTATCTTTTCAATAGTCACATCAGACTCATAAGGAATTTCATCAGAAAGGTTCTCAAAGATAGATTCACGAATTAACTCTTTGTAGATATCACGAACAAATTCTGTAGTCGTAATATCTGTATCAAACAGAGCAGGAGATGCTGGCAAATATTTCACTACCTCATCAAGAAGTGGTTTTTTACCTACTTTTTTATTGACAGAAAAAGGAATAATCGCCTCAAATCTATCTTGATACTTCTGATACTCCCCAAGTTTTTCTAAAATTTTTCCTTGAGGTACATGATCCATCTTGGTCAAAAGTACAATATGCTTAGCTTTTGAACTCTCTTTTAGTGCCAAAAATTTCTCATACTCATCAAGCTTATCGGTAATCGGTGCTAAAAACAAAATCAAATCTGCATCACCCATTGCCTTTAAAGCCTCTTCAAGCATAAACTCATTAATCAAACGTTCTTTTTTATGGATTCCTGGAGTATCTACAAAAATAAGCTGGTTATCATCATGCATTACAATGATATTCATACGTTTTCTAGTGGCTTGTGCTTTTTTTGAAACCATAGCAAGTTTTTCACCCACTAAAAAGTTAAGAAGTGTACTCTTCCCTGAGTTTGGTCGTCCTACTACTGCTATAAAACCTGATTTTGTCATCTATATCCTTACTATAATATATATCTTGTCGTATCTTCATCATCAACAAGTTTCTCTAGCTTCTCTTCTATAAGAGCTTCATCAACCACAACTTTTTGACCTGCATACTCATCGGCATTAAAAGAGATATCTTCAATAATACGCTCCATAATAGTATGTAAACGTCTTGCACCAATATCTTCTGTTTTTTCATTAGCAACTGCTGAATATTTTGCAATGGCTCTTAAAGCCTCTTCTGCAAACTCTAACTCTACTTTTTCTACTTCTAATAGTGCTGTATACTGTTTTATAAGTGAATTTTTAGGCTCTGTTAATATTCTATAAAGTGCCTCTTCATCAAGTGAATCTAGTTCAACTCTTAGAGGAAAACGCCCTTGAAGTTCAGGGATTAAATCACTTGGTTTACTTAGATGAAATGCACCTGCAGATATAAACAAAATATGGTCTGTCTTAACCATACCAATTCTTGTCTGAACATTTGAGCCTTCAACTATAGGAAGTAAATCTCTTTGAACACCCTCTTTACTTGGGTCTTGACGAGAGCTAGAGTTGGCTGGAACAGCTATTTTATCTATCTCATCTAAAAAGACTATTCCACCTTCTTGAATTTTTGTTAAAGCCAAATCTTTTAATTTCTCTTCATCAAAAAGCTCTTCACTAGCCTCTGTGGCTAAAATACTTTTAGCCTCTTTAACCGTTACCTCTTTTTTCTTACCTTTTTTATTGAGTCCACCTATCACTTTTATAATAGACTCCTGCACATTTGCCATTTCAGGTGGTACATTTCCTCCACCCATAACTTCAATACTTGGTGTTGGCATATCTACTTCTATTTTCAGATGGTCAAGCTCACCACTTTCAAACTTCTTTTGCATCTTTGCAAATGAAATTTCATAGTCTGCTTGTTTCTGTTCACTTGCCCCTGCAGGAAGTGGTGGTAGAAGTTTCTCTATAATCTTATTTTCTATATACGCTTCTATCTTCTCTTGATTTAGCTCATTTTGATCTTCACGAACCAGTTGTAGTGCATTGGCTGCTAAATCACGAATCATTGACTCTACATCACGACCTACAAAACCAACCTCGGTAAATTTACTCGCTTCAACTTTTACAAAAGGCAAACGCATCATGCTACTTAGTCTTCTTGCTATCTCTGTCTTACCAACTCCTGTACTACCTATCATCAAGATGTTTTTAGGCATTACATCACGTTGCATATCTTCATCTAAGTGTAAACGTCTATAACGATTACGAAGAGCTACTGCAATAGTCTTTTTTGCATTGGTTTGACCAATAACATATTTATCTAAAAATGAAACAATCTCTTTTGGTGTAAGATTGGTTGGAATAACATTACTCAATTAAAGCTCCAGTAGTTTAATATTTGTGTTGGTGTAGATACAAATCTCACCAGCAATGGTTAAAGACTCTTTAACCAAATCTTTTGCTGATAGTTCAGCATGTTTATCTAAAGCACGTGCTGCAGATATGGCATAGTTACCACCTGAACCAATAGAAGCAATCTTTCCATCTTCTGGCTCAACCACATCACCTGTACCTGTCAAGATAAATATATGGTCACGATTAAGTACCAACATCATCGCTTCAAGTTGACGTAAATGTTTGTCTTTTCTCCACATTTTAGAAAATTCAATAACAGATTTTAAAATATCACCTTTTTTCTCCTCTAAAATGTTCTCAAACATATCAAATAGATTAAAAGCATCAGCTGTACTTCCTGCGAAACCTGCCAAAATCTGTCCCTTATAGAGTGAACGAATTTTAGTTGCATTTCCTTTTAAAATGGTGTCACCAAAACTCACTTGACCATCACCACCAATGACTGCATTATCTTTACCTTTATAGGCAAGTATTGTTGTTGCGTGAAACACTCTACTCTTCCCCTACTATCGCAACTGTTACAGTAGCATGAATACCATGACCCAACTTGATGTCCACTTTATGTTCACCCACAGTTTTAAGTGCTTTTTTAAGTTCAACTATCTTTTTATCAATCTCAATATCCATCTGCTCTTTAATAGCTTTAGCAATATCATCTTTACCAACTGAACCTTGAATTCCAGCAGGAGCCAATTTCTTTTTAATAACAAGATTTTTAGAAGCCAACTCTTTTTTTTCTTTGGCTAAACGAGCTAAAGTCTCTTTTAACTCTTTTTCCATTCGCTCTTGCTCTGCCTTCCAATTAGCTACCACATCTGGTGTTGCCAATTTAGCCATACCTTTTCCAATTAAAAAGTTTTGACCATATCCATCTTTTACTTCTTTTATTTCACCTTTTTTTCCAAGGCTTTTTACATCTTTAATTAATAATACTTTCATTGTTTAACCCTTTATAGATTATTTTTTTATGTAATCCATAATTCTATCAAATTATATTTAGATATGAGTCATAATTTATCTTTATTTATGCAATTCAACAATACATGTTATATATAATTAATAACTATTAGTATATAATAATCTTTATGAAAAGTCTTATATACTATATCTCTGAAAAAATACATTTTCCTAATGTTAAAAGTAGAGTAACTGAAGAATTATATAAAATATTACCCAAAATTATTATAGCTACTTTTATTTTAGCATCTATATTTCTTTATCTCTTTTATAATCAAGTAACAAATACTATTCTATTGATAATTTGGTACGTACTACTTTTACTATTAA
Organism: Campylobacteraceae bacterium; assembly: GCA_027038295.1. Taxonomy (GTDB): domain Bacteria; phylum Campylobacterota; class Campylobacteria; order Campylobacterales; family Sulfurovaceae; genus UBA1140. Next base: position 29,504 of record JALVXD010000082.1, on the reverse strand, counting down.
ATATGAGTTGGTTCTATAACTATACCCAATATACTGTAAAATTTGGAATTCAATCTAAAACTACAAAAAACAGTTTAAATTGGTATGAAATTTTTAAATATAAATCTATATTTCATGCAATCTTATGGGGTATTACACCCCTTCTATTTTTTAATGATTTAAATCATAACTATCAATTAATTATGATATTTTTCATTAGTGGTTTTGCAGGGGCAATGACAGGTTTATTATTTGACTTTAGAATCTCGTCATTATTTATAAGTATACTCATTCTTCCTCTTCTATTTATGGTCTCATTCTCAACTATGGAGTATGCACATATTACACAATTTTTAATATTTATTTTTTACATTTTACTTTTAATATCAAATAAACATTTAAACCAACTCTTTCATCAAACCTATACAAATCAAGAGAAATATCACTGGGCAAAAGATATGTTAAGCCTAAAAGAAAAAAAGTTAAGTTCATTGCTTAATCAAGCACCTATTGGTATCTTTTACTATGATAAAGAGTTGAAAATACTGAGTTACAATGCCTTATTTGATGAAATATTTGCTTTAGGAGGTAATTTAAATGGGTTTGACCTCAATAATTTAAAGGACAAATATGCTATAAAACTCATGAAAAGTGTTCTTGAAGATAAAGAGTCACATGAACTTATAGGTTCCTATAATTTTTCCTTTCAAGAGGAGAAAATATGGGTTGAATTGACCTGCTCAGCATTGCTTGATGAAGACAACAATATTATTGGTGGAATAGGAACAGTAGAGGATAAAACCATGGAACATGAAGCCTATGAAAAAATCAACTACATATCCCTTCATGATGCATTGACAAGTTTGCCAAATAGACGAAGCTACCAAGAGTATATGCTTGACCTTATAAAAAAAGAGCAACATAAAATCTACTACTCTATACTATTTTATATGGATTTAAATCACTTCAAGCAAATTAATGATACTTTTGGTCATGTTGTGGGTGATAAACTACTGTTAGAAGTTGCTAAACGACTCCAAACAGTTAAAGTTCCCAATAAGTATCTTTCTCGTATAGGAGGAGATGAGTTCATTATGATTATTCCTTTTCATTCTATAGATAGAACTGAAACAAAAAAACAGGCACAAGAGTTAGCTAAAGAGATGAAAGAGATATTTACTCCAGCATTTGAAATAGAAGGACTGGATCTTTTTATGACTACAAGTATTGGTATTGTTATGATAGAACCTCTAAGCAACAACACCGAACACATTATAAGACAAGCCGATATGGCAATGTATCAAACTAAAAGAGAAGGTTTAAATAACATTCGTTTCTATGACCATTCTCTTGATATAAAACAGCGTGAACTTACCTCTTTACAACATGACCTAAAATCTGCTCTTGAGAAGAGTGAACTAGAGCTATACTATCAACCCATTGTCTCCATGCATAACAACAAACTTAATGCCATAGAGGCATTAATTAGATGGAACCATCCTACCCGAGGTCTTATCATGCCAGACAGCTTCTTACCTATGGCTACGGAATCAGGGCTGATTACAAAAATAGGTTGGTGGGTAGCTAAAGAAGTTTGTAGGCAACTCTATATTTGGAAAACAAATAAACTCATCAATTTTGAATACATATCTATCAATATTAATGCTAGACAATTAAATGAAGTTAACTTTGTAGAACAACTAAATACCTGCATCACAAAAGGAGGAATAGCTCCTTCTCTACTCAAATTAGAATTAACAGAAACCACACTTTTAGATAATTTTTCAAATACACAAACCATTATTCAGAAATTAAAAACAATAGGTATTGAGTGTAGTATTGATGACTTTGGTACAGGTTACTCTTCACTATCTTATTTGAAAAAATTTGCATTTAAGGTACTAAAGATTGACAAGACTTTTGTTACAGATATTGAAACCAATGAAGATAGTTATGAACTTGTAAAGAGTATTGTAGCTATTGGGAAGCAGTTTAGTTATAAAATAATTGTTGAAGGTGTCGAAACAGAAGAACAAAAAGAGAAACTAATGTGTATAGATAAAGATGTCTACTACCAAGGTTTTTTATGTAGTAGAGCCATTCCTGCTAAAGAGTTTGAAGAGAGATTCTTGTAGGGTGTTTTCCCCGAAAACACCGTGTTAATATATTTAAATATTTTAATAACTCATGGCTTTATTTTGACGGTGTAGTCGGGGACTACACCCTACTCAAATCCTTTAAGTTCCCCCTCAACCTTAGCCATCTTCTCAGAAGCATCATCCAAAGCCTGTCTATTTTCTGCAATAACCTGCTCTGGTGCATTAGCCACAAATCGTTCATTATTCAGCATTCCATTGAGTTTAGCTATCTCTTTTTCAAGCTTCTCTTTTTGCTTAGTAAGCTTTCCAATAATTGCCGACATATCCACATCATCAGTAGAGATAAATGTCTCTAAATTATCAGAAACATCGGTTACACAATTAGCTATTTTCTCATCTACAAAAGTAAGCTCTTCTACCTTTCCAAGCTTCTCTATGAACGGTTTCATCATCTCTAAGTCTGAACCAGCAGGAAGTTTAACAGAGGCTTTTTCTATTTTTTGGTTTCCCTTGTCAATAAGCGTTTTACAACGACGTACAGAAACAATCGCTTCCATAATAAGGTCAAACTGTTTGATTACCTCATCATCTGCTTCACTTACAGTAGGATAAGCCTTAACCATGATAGATTCACCCTCTTCTAAGCTCTCTTCACTCAATCGCATATAGAGGTTCTCAGTAATAAACGGCATAAACGGATGAAGCAACTTCATAGACTCTTTAAAGATGCTTCCAAGCTCTGCTACAGAGGCTTTGTCTGCTTTACTTAGCTCAATTCCCCAGTCACAGAACTCTCCCCATAAGAAACGATAAAGAACCGTTGCCCCATCATTAAAACGATAAACGTCCATAAACTCACGTGTCTCTTTAACAGCCACGTTAAATCGTGCCAACATATAACGCCCAAGAGGGGTTTTAATGTTTGCAGGGTCTAGGTCATCAAAATGCTCTTGATTTAACTGCAAGAAGTTTGTCGCATTGAACAGTTTGTTGGTAAAGTTACGGCTCTGCTCTAGTTTGTCTTCGCTTAGTTTAATATCACGCCCTTGCACAGCAAGAACAGCCAAAGTAAATCGAAGTGCATCGGTTGAGTACTTGTCAATGGTCTCTAAAGGGTCAATAACATTCCCTTTAGATTTACTCATCTTCTCACCCTTTTCATCTTTTACAAGTGCGTGTAGATAGATGTCTTTAAATGGCAACTCACCTGTAATATTTTCACCCATCATAAGCATTCTAGCTACCCAAAAGAAAAGAATATCAAACCCAGTAATAAGCAAATTATTTGGGTAGAAGTTCTTCATGTCCTCTTCATTCCATAAAGCATCTTTTCCAAACTCACCATTTCCCCAACCAAGAGTAGAGAACGGCCATAAACCAGAAGAGAACCAAGTATCAAGAACATCAGGGTCTTGGTGAATGTTTTCAGAGTTACACTTTTCACAACACGTTGGGTTCTCACCCTCTACAGCCCACTCATGGTCACAGTCGTTACAGTAAAAGACAGGAATCTGATGTCCCCACCAAAGCTGACGAGAGATACACCAGTCGCGTAGTTCACCCATCCACGCGTTGTAAGAGTTAATCCAATGGCTTGGGAAAAACTCTGCTTCTCCATTGTTTACTTTTTCAATAGACGAAGCTGCAAACTCTTTTTTAACAAACCACTGTTTAGAGATGTACGGCTCTACAATGTTTTTACATCGGTAACAGTGACCCACTTGGTGAGGGTGGTCTTCTATTTTAACCATAAACCCTGCATTGTCTAGTTTTTGAACAATTACATCTCTAGCTTCTAAACGCTCTAAGCCTTGGAACTCTCCACAATACTCATTTAAAATTCCCTTCTCATCAAAGATAGTAATAAACTCTAAATCATGTCTTTTTCCAACTTCATAATCGTTTGTATCATGAGCAGGAGTAACTTTTACAAACCCTGTTCCAAACTCCATATCTACATGACTATCAGCAATAATCTCTACTTCACGCTCAATTAAAGGCAGTTTAATTTTTTTACCTATCAAGTGGTTATGACGCATATCATCAGGGTGAATCATCACGGCAGTATCTCCAAAGTAGGTCTCTGGACGTGTGGTTGCTACGGTAATGTTTCCTGAACCATCAGCCAATGGGTAGTTAATGTGGTACATTTTACCCATGTGGTCTTCATGTTCTACTTCGATGTCACTCAACGCACCATCATGAGTACACCAGTTAATCATGTAGTTGTCACGAACAATGAAACCGTTGTCGTACATCTGTTTAAATGATTTTTTTACTGCATTTCCAAGACCTTCATCCATGGTAAAACGCTCACGACTCCACGCAGGAGATACACCCAGCTTTCTAAGCTGAGAAGTAATGGCATCTTGTGAGTTCTCTTTTTGCATCCAAGCACGTTCCAAAAAGGCTTCACGCCCTATTGCCTCTTTGGTAGTACCCTCTGCTAAAAGCTGTTTTTCAACCACATTTTGAGTTGCTATCCCAGCATGGTCAACCCCTGGTTGCCAAAGGGTTTTGTACCCATCCATTCTTTTATAACGAACAATAATATCTTGAAGTGTAAAGGTCAAAGCATGACCAATATGAAGCCGACCCGTTACGTTTGGTGGTGGCATCATAATAGTAAAGTGCTTATCAGGTTGTTGGATAGACTTATTACCCTCTATCTCAAAGTAGTTTCTCTCTTCCCAAAGTTTATAGTAGCTCTCTTCTATCTCTTTTGGGTTGTATACGTTTTTTTTGGTTTCGCTCATCTGTGTAGTTCCATATTATGAAGTTTTTAAATTGTCGCGATTATATCTAAAAGGTGCTTAGTGTAATTCACTAAACTTAAACCCTTTACTACGTAACAGCTCTCTTACTTCATCTTGATGCTCAACACCCTTGGTTTCTAAGCTAACAGAGACAACAGCATCACCAAACTCCAAGTCAGTTGACGTTCTATCATAACCTATCTGAACAATATTGGCTCCAGCCTCAGTTAATAACTCTGTAAACATCATTAATGAACCTGGTTTATCTATAAGGACAACAGAAAGTTTCATCTTCCGAGAACTTTTTACCAGTCCTTTTTCTATAATAAGTGAAAGCATGGTTACATCTATGTTTCCACCACTAAGCACTACACCTACTTTAGAACCTTTTGGTAGCTCTATTTTACCGTGTAAAAGAGCAGCCACACCTACAGAACCAGCACCCTCAACTAAAAGTTTTTGTTTCTCTAGTAAAAACAGAATGGCTGCTGCTATCTCATCTTCACAAACCAACTCTATAGCATCAACCTCTTTAAGAATATGCTCCAAAGTAATAGGAGAAGCATCACGCACGGCAATTCCATCGGCAATGGTTTTGACACTTTTCGTTCCATGTGCATTTTTTTCATCAAAAGACTCTTTCATGGCAGGAGCTCCTGCCGAAGCAACACCAATAACTTTTGTATTTGGACTAATGGCATTAACAGCCACCCCCATACCTGCAATAAGCCCACCACCACCGACAGGAACAACTATAGCATCTAAATCGTTTTGAACTTCAAGCATCTCAAGAGCCACTGTTCCTTGACCAGACATTACTTCATCATCCGTAAAAGGGTGAACAAACTCTTGCTTTTGCTCTTTAGCATAGGTGATGGCATGTGCATACGCTTCATCATAGTTAGAGCCATGAAGAATAACCCTTGCCCCCAACTCTTTTACCCCTTGAATCTTATTTAACGGTGTAGAGTCAGGCATTACAATAGTTGCTTCTATGCCAAAATGTTTTGCAGAAAAAGCCACACCTTGTGCATGATTGCCTGCAGATGCTGCTACCACTCCACCTTTTTGTCCCTCTTCAACAAGCGTTGCTATCTTATTAAACGCACCACGAAGTTTAAAAGCACCTGTTCTTTGGAGGTTCTCTTTTTTCAAATAAACCTTATATCCACTCATTTCTGAAAGTATTGGAGCATAAGAAAAAGGAGTATGATGTACCACTCCATCCAATCTTTTTTGGGCTTTTTTTATAGAATTTAAATCTAACATTAATTTTTCCTAGATAGTATATTAAATCGAATTATAACCAAAAGGATTAAATATGGAATGTGAATTACCAAGAGTTAACTCAAATCATGATGAGATGAAAAAATATTTTGAAGAGGCAAAAACAATTGCTATTTTAGGATGTTCGCCCAATCCAACAAAAGCAAGTAATCATGTTGCCGAGTATCTAAGAGATGCTGGGTATACCATGATACCTGTTTACCCAAAAGAGGAGACTATTTTAGGTCAAAAAGTTTATAGAAGTTTGGCTGAAATAGACGTACCTGTTGACATGGTCGTAGTATTTAGAAAACCAGCAGCCTTAGATGCCATAGCCGACGCAGTTATAGCACGTGGTGATGTAAAAACCTACTGGACACAACTGGAACTCATTAACAACAATGCAGCTGACAAAGTTAAAGAGGCTGGAATTCATGTTGTTCAAAATTATTGTGCTATGGTTGAGCATAGAGCAATATTCTCTTACTAACCAAAAGGTGTTATTCTAGCACCTTTTTTTCTTAATCAATAGTTTAAAATTGTTATATTAAATTACTTTTTGAAGCAACAATAAAGTAGACTTGAACAAGAATATGATAAACTTCTATTCAAAATTCATAATATATATATGCAAGGAAATAGCAAATGATATACATCATAACACCTGTCTACAATAGAAAAGATTTCACACAAAACTACCTAAAAGCTCTTAGCAAACAAACTGTTAAAGATTTTAAAACAATTATAATTGATGATGGATGTACTGATGGTACAGCTGAGATGATAGAAGAAGAGTTTCCAGAAGTAATTTTATTAAGAGAAAAAGGTGATTTATGGTGGACAGCTGCTACTAATATTGGCATTAAATATGCATTAGAACAAGATGACATAACATATATCATGACCTTAAATGATGACACCCTTCCACATGAAGATTATATAGAACAGATGCTTATATCTGCAAAAGAACACCCTGATGCATTATTTGGTGCATTTACTGTTGATGCACATAGTGGAAAGCCTCTCTATGGTGGAAAGCCACTAGATTGGAAAAAATGTGCTTTTAATAACTTAGTTAAAGAGCCTTTTGAAAAAGAGTATACTGGACTACATGAAGTAAATACATTTCCAGGTAGAGGACTACTCATTCCGATAAAAGTATTTAGTGATATAGGTTTTTACGATGAAAAAAACTTTCCTCAAACTGTAGCAGATGATGACTTTTCTCTTAGAGCAACAAATTTTGGATACAAAATATACTGTAACTATGATGCAAGAATTAAAGAGTACCCTGAAGAGAGTGGTGGAGTAAGTATTAGAGCAGAGAAAAGTTTAAAAAACTACTATTTACACTTATTTGGTTTTAAAGGAGAAGGTAACTTAAAATGGTTTACAATTTTTATCATAAAAAATGCACCTAAAAAATATTTACTTCGATGTTTAGTGATAGGTAATGGTAGACGAATTGTAGGGTATTTAAGAGATTGGATGAAAGAGAGTTTGAATAAAAAAGCACAATAAATTTTCAGAAACAATCTATAGTTAAAACAGATTTAACTATAGATTTAGATAATAAAATTATTATATATCTTTACTTACCATGTGTTGTAGTATATTCGTTATATTCCCATCCAAAGATTCCAGCAACAGTTCCTATTGTAGCACCCACATAGGTGCATCCTCTAGCAAAGTAGCCCTTATCTAATGTAAACAATGATTTAGCAAACATTTCAATGGCACGAACAAATCGACCAACAAATTTATAAAGTATATATCCAGACAAAGAAGCAAGACCCTTACTTTCGTATATATGTGACTTTGTTGATCCCTCTCCTGATCTATAACCTCTAAGGAAAAACCATTTAAGTGATGCCCTAGTTAGAGGAAACAACTCAGCAACAGGGGCTTCTGGTGTATAATATGCTTTATATCCAGCATTATTTACCCGAAGGCAAAAGTGTACATCGTCTGACCCTGTCATTGCAAAACGTTTATCAAAAGGTGGATTTAACTCTTCATAGACATGTCGTTTAATAAATAAATTATTGGTGTAAAATTGTTTTGTAGGCATAATGGTATCTCCATATTCAATGGTATAAGCTGTTTTAACCCATGATATTTCATCTGTTTCTGGAATAATATCGACATGTGAATATACAACATCACAATCATACTCTACTTGGACTTCAACCAATTTCTCAACCCAATTGTTATGTACAGGCCACTCATCATCATCTATAAAGAGTAAACTTTCCGAATCTGTTTTAAGAAATTCTCTTACAGTACAATTTCGTGCTGCAATTATTCCTCTTGTTCTCTCTACAAACATATCCAGTTTATATGGATAATCTTCTTTTTTAAGTTTATCTATTACTTTTTGATTCTCTCCCGTAGCATCATTGTCAACAACAATAATGGACAAGTCAATGTTATTTAAAGATAGTGGTTTAAATGAATTTAGTATTCTTTCTAAACCTACGGGTCGCATATAGGTGATAATTCCGATAGTTATTTTTTTCATTAAAGTAATCCTAATTTAGTATTTTTTGTTTTTTGTTTTTTGTTTTTTATTCTATATTAAACTTAATTTACTCCGACTTAGATAATCTAATAATTATAGATTTTAGAATTTATTAATATAAAGAAGCTTATTTTAACTCTCCCCAACTATCACCAATACTTACAGAACACTCTAAAGGAACATCTAACTTCATGATGTTTTTCATGATGTGCTTAAACTTCTCTCCTGCCTCTTCGATTATCTCTTCTTTGACTTCAAATATTAATTCATCGTGAATTTGCAAGAGCATTGCTGCCTCAATACTTTCCTCTTTTATAAAGCTCTCTATCTCTAACATTGAAAGCTTTATTAAATCAGCTGCACTCCCTTGAAAAACTGCATTAATCGACTCACGCATAAAAGCTGCTTTTTGCATTCCTGTGGCATTTTCATAGTCAAACATTCTTCTACGCCCTAAAATGGTCTCTACATAACCTATGTTTTTGACATCATCTTGAATCTTTTCTAAAAAGCTTTTAATGGTAGGAAACGCTTCAAAATAGCTCACGATAATCTCTTTTGCCTCTTTAGTACTAATACCTAACTCAACAGAGAGTTTCTTCTGTCCCATTCCATATAAAATACCAAAGTTTACAGACTTTGCATGGCTTCTTTTAGCTGCTGCCTCCTCTTCACCAAAGAGTTTAATGGCTGTTGCCATGTGAATGTCTAAACCGTTGTTAAAGGCTTCTATTAACGAGGCATCTTTAGAAAAGTGGGCTAACAGTCGAAGCTCTATTTGCGAGTAGTCAATGCTTAGAAGTTTGTAGCCCTCTTTGGCTATAAAAACCTCACGTACCGAACGACCCAACTCTGAACGTACAGGAATATTTTGTAAGTTAGGGTCTCTTGAACTCAATCTTCCCGTTGCTGTTCCTGTTTGTAGAAAGGAGGTATAAACTCGGTTTTCTTCATCTTGTTTAGCTAGTTTGAGAAGTGGTTCAGCATAGGTAGAGAGTAGTTTTTGAGTGGTACGATATTCTAAAATTTTAGGAATTACCTCATGTTCATCTTTTAAAGAACTAAGTACTGCTTCGTTGGTGCTGTAACCTGTTTTTGTCTTTTTTCCACCCTTTAGACCCAAGTGCTGAAACAATACAACACCTAACTGCTGTGTAGACTTAATATTAAACTCTGAGTCACATAAAGCATAAATCTCTTTTGTCAATTCATTAATTCTACTACTTAGCTTCTCTTGTAAGGTTTTAAGTTTTTCAATATCAAGTTTAATCCCTCTTTTTTCCATGTGTATCAATGTATTTATAAACGGATATTCTACAGTTTTTGCTTCATCTTTAAGGTGTGATATAGAGGCTAAATCCATTGCTTTGTCTAATGCACCATAAAGCATAAATGTCATCCAAGCATCTTCTGCTGCATAAAAGGTTGCTGCTTCTATATCTACATTAGAAAAGTTTTCACCTTTTTTAACCATCTCTTTAAAGGGTTTCATTTCATATCTAAAAAACTTTTTTGCCAAAGCATCAAGCCCTACTTTAGTGCCTGGGTTTAAGAGCCATGCCATTAACATGGTATCTGCAAAAGGTACCATCTCTTCTACTTCATACTGCTTATAAAGCAATGAGAGGTCAAACTTTAAATTTTGTCCTATTACTTTGGCTTTTAATATATTTTTTATCGCTTCTATAGCATCATCTATACTAACTTGGTCCGTCACCCCTAAGTAGGCGTGAGTTATAGGTACATAGTAGGCTTTTATTTCATCGGTAGCAAATGAGAAACCTACCATTTTGTCTTTTTTAGTGTCGAGTCCTGTGGTCTCTGTATCAAAAGCTACAAGAGTATTTTCATCTATTTTATCTACTACAGAAAAGAGTTTTTCTTTGGTATCAAGGGTAATGGCTTCAAAAGCCATCTCATCCTCTTCTTCATCTTCAGGCATATCAGATAAATCAACCCCTACTTTTGCTTTTTCTATGGCTCTACGCATCTCATAATGTTCAAACTCATCTAAGAGACAGGTCAAATAGTTTTTGTCCTCAAAAGTAAAACTCTCTAGGTCAAAATCTTTAAAAACATTTTGATCCATGGTGACGAGTTCTCTGGACATAAAGGCACTCTCTTTAGACTCTAAAAGTTTTTTTTGAATATTGGCTGTTCCTGCATTTTCTATATCTTCATATATGGCTTCTAATGTACCGTACTTGTTTATAAGCTTACTCGCCCCTACTTTACCAATGCCTTTAACTCCTGGAACATTATCGGAAGCATCACCCACAATGGCTTGATAGTTTATAAAATCTTTAGGGTAAACTCCAAACTTTTCAAAACACTCTTTGGCTGTTATCTCTTTTCGTTTTAGAGAGTCGTACATGACTACTTTACCATCTTCTATCATTTGGTACAAATCTTTGTCATGAGAGACAATGCGTACGTTTAAGCCCTGCTCTTTTCCATACTTTGCTAAAGTAGCAATAATATCATCTGCCTCATATCCTTCTTTCGCCAAGTGGGCAAAGCCCATCTCTCGTATCCACTCAATGGCAATAGGAAGTTGCTTAACAAGGTCTTCAGGTGGAGCATCACGGTTCTCTTTATATTCAGGGTAAATCTCTGAACGAAAAGTCTTTCCTTTAGAGTCCAATGCGAAAACTATGTAGTCGGTGTTATGGTCACGATGCAGAGAGTCTACTAAATTTACAAAACCAGTTAGCAGACCCGTGGGAAAGCCATCTGAGTTTTTAAGAGGAGGAAGGGCAAAGTATGAACGGAAGAAGAAGCCAAAAGTGTCAATAATTGTTAATGTTTTCAAAAGTTAAAGCCTAATAAATAATATGGTGAATTTTATCCAATTAAGAGTTATAGTTTAATTTCTTTCTAAAATTTTATATTAACTAAGTATAATATATTTTTAACATTAGATTAATGTAAAGGAGCTTTTTATGCCTACTATAACTGACTCAACCGACCCATATAGAAATACAATAAAAAGAACTTTAGAAGACAACCAAAGTAAAGAACGAAGAAAAATTTTTCTAAAAAACAATAACAATGAAACATCTCAAACATTTTTAGACCAATCTGTAGAGTTGCCAGAGAGTGTTAATAATGTAGTTGGGTTAAGTATATTTGCCCTTCTTCCCTACATTATAGGCATTACATTTATCTTTTTAATTATTGCACAAGCCAATATAGAAACTTATAGAAAAACTGATATGAACTCCTTTCTTTTAGCATGGACTATTGGTTATGAACTTATAGCAGCCATATCCCTTTTAGCAATATTAAAAAGTGCTATAAGATTTAATCGAAAATAGTAATAAAGACTAAGATAACTTTAATTTATTAACAATCTTATTGAATTTCTTAAGAAAAGAATCTTCAATTAATAATGTTTTTCCTAAAACTTTTTCAGATATGGTATCTGGGAAAAAAAGTTCTTGAAGTTCTTGTCCATAATAACTATTTATATAAAAATCATAAATTTTTTTATTATCAAAAGAATCTTTTTGAATTTTAGATGTTGTATATTTTAAAATAATTAAGCAAGAACAATTGCTAGAATTCATTACTTTAGATAACATATTTTCAAAACAAAATAGATGGGAAAACTTCATATTACTCATTTTTTTATAATCACTAAAAACTATGATATCACGCTCTTTAATTCCCATACTTTGGCAGTAGCGAATTAAATTTTGAGCAGCATGTTTATTTTCCTTATCCATTAAGATGGCGATTTTTATCTTTTTTTTAGATGAAAAATCTTTTTTATTTACCTCTTTTACCATCTTAACTGGAACAGTTACACAAAATGAATGTTCATCATCTCCAAATGTTGATAGTTTTAATTTTCCATTTAGTATATTTATAAGATTGCTACTAACACTTAAACCTAAACCACTATCTACACTTGTCAAGCTATAACTGCTAATTGGATTACTTTGAAATAGTTTTTTAATATCTTTTCCAGAAGTACATCTAATAGCCTTAACCTCAATATTTAAAAATTCTTTCTCTTGAATATAATCAATAGAGAGTTCAATAACTCCTCCACTGTTAACCAATCCGTATACATTATTGAGTAAATGCGTTATAAGACTTTTAAGTTTCATCATATCTGAATACAATAGTCTAGGTATGTGAGGATTAATAAAAACATTAAAAGTTATATTCTCTTCTTTATACGGTGAAGCAAATAGATTCGTTATACTAGATATAAGTTGATATATATCAAACTCCTCATAAAGCATAGGCATTTTTTCACGATTATATAAATCATTTGCCAATTTATGAACCAACTTTGATTTATCAAGCATATGGTTTATAAAATTTAATTGTTCTTTATTATGTAAAGAGTTTTTAATTATTTCTAAAAAAAGGTATATTTTATGCTCTTCATGTGCTAAATAGGTTACTTCATTGGTTAAGAATTCTAAGATATCTTTTAGTTTAGTACTCTTATTTGTCTCTTGATATAACGCTTCATCTATAACCAAGACATCATCACTTACATTCTCTTTCTTTAACAGTAATTGCTGTTCTAACTCTTTAATCTTTTCCTCTTGTGCTGACAACTTTAATAATAATTTTTCTACCTCTGTTTTCTTATTTTCAGTTTTTTTTGTTTCATGATTTTTTGTTTCATGAGGAAGAGATTTTTTACTCTCTTTTAAAGGGGTCTGTTTATTTTCATAGACGCTATTTCCCTTCTGAAAAAGTTTGATTATCTCTCTTAGTTCTGAATTTAGAAACCCCAAACAACGGATATCATAACGTTTGAAATTTTGAATATGATTAACACTATTCATCGCCGAGATTAAACCGATAACACATTCTCTCTCTTTATCAAATATAGGAACCAACAAAAGTGACTTTATTTTTATATTTAAAGGATTATCAACTTTTTGATTATATCTCTTATGACTAACCGTATAATTATCAAAAAAACCTTTTTTTGTCAGAAGAACCTCTTCTGCAATACTAGATGCGATTGGAATATCCAACTCTTTTCCTTCAATTAAAAACTTTAATTGATTATTTTCTTCATTATATAGATATATAAACCCATATTCAGCACCACTTATCTCTTTTATAGTCTTTTCAACAATTAAGAGTTTAGATGATAAATCGGTTTCTAAATTTAGAAATTTTTCTTCTATTATAGATAAACACTGTTCTTTCGTTTTACTCATTTTCTAAACTCCTTTGTATTCATATAAAATTTAAATGTATTCTATCATATTTAAGCACAATAAAATATTATTTAACAAATAACATTATATAATCTTCAATTATTCTACATCATTTTTATTTTATTTTAGATACAATACAATTTATAAAAATAGAGTAAAGGCTAATTATGGAACGACCAACACCGAAGAATGATGAAATAGAACTCAAAGCTATTGATATTATTGTCTCTAAATCAGATGAAGAAGGAAACATTGAATATGCCAATCCGATTTTTTATAAACTTTCAGGTTACAATAAGAGAGAATTGACTTTTGCACCCCACTCTATACTACGTCATCCAGATATGCCAAAAGTTGTCTTTAAATACCTATGGGATGAGTTAAAAAAAGGTAACGAGGTTCATGCTTTTGTTAAAAACATGACAAAAGATGGCTCTTTTTACTGGGTACTTGCTTATGTTAGACCTGCATTAAATCCTGATGGAACTTTCAGAAATTATGTCTCAACTCGTAAAATAATGTCATTAACAGCTAGAAAAACTATAGAACCTCTATATGCTAAATTACTAGAGATAGAAAAAAATGATGGTATAGAGGCTTCAAATAAAGTACTAATGGAGACGTTAAATGAAAAAGATTTTAACGAATTCATGCTTGAACTGAATAATGCTTAATTTGAATAATACAACAACAATACAAAGGAAAAAATATGTTTAATTTTGAAGAACAAATGAAAAAATTAAAAGGGGTAAAAGGATACCTTGGAGCAGCTATTTTAAATAGGGGTGGAGAGACGCTTTATTTAGATGAAGAGGGAACAAATAATGATATTGCTTACTCAGCAAGTGTCTTTAATGATGCCTTTTTAGAAATTTCAGAATCATCACTTGACATCGGTTTCTCTGCTGCGAATATACTTGAAGCAAGAACTACGGATGGTCATGTATTTTTAATTAAAAGTGTCAAAGGTACTGATGAGTCAACAGACCTTACTTTCTTTAGTATTTTTAAAGACAATGGAAATGTGCCTCTTGCAAAAATGGTTGTTGACCGTTCAGCTGTCAAAATTTTAGCTGAAATTGAAGCTATCTAAACTATATACTCTTGAGAAAAGAATGTTTTTGTAACATCTCTCATCTCAGAGACATCTTCTATTCGATTAACCAAATCTCTAAATTTTGATGCACCTTGGTAACCTGCTTTTGAATAGGTATGTAAGTGCTTTCTAAAAATTAAAGCACCATGAGCTCCATAGTGGGCTATCATTTGGTCAAAGTGTTCCAAAACAACCTCTTGAACCAAAGCAGAAGTAACCGTTGCATCTCCTGTTCCATTAATATAATTTTTCATCAATTGAAACATCCACGGTCTTCCAACAGCTCCACGACCGACCATAATACCATCGGCTCCTGTATACTCTAAAACCCATTTTGCCTTTTCGGGACTGTTTATGTCTCCATTGGCTATTACAGGGATAGAGACAGCCTCTTTTATCTCTTTTATGGCATCATAATCAACAGCTGCTTTATACTTACCTGCTCGTGTTCGACCATGTACAGCTATAAAGTCAGCACCACTGTCTTCACAAAGTTTGGCTTGTTCTATATGATTTTTTTCATTAAATCCTAAACGCATTTTAACTGAAGTATACTCTTTATTGGAATATTTTTTTATAGTTCTAATGGTTTCAGCCATACGAGGCAAATCAGTAAGAAGAGAAGAACCTTGTAAGTTATTAACAACTTTTGGAGCAGGACAACCACAGTTTAAATCTATAATATCTATACCCTCTCGCTCATTTAAAAGCTCAACAGCTTTTTGTATAATAAGTTGGTCTGAACCTGCTATTTGAATACTATAAGGGGTTTCAAGGGAATTTTTCTCCAACATTTTAAAAGTTTTTTTACTCTCAAAAGCCAAAGCATTAGAGCTAATCATTTCACTAACGGTTAAATCAGCTCCAAATTTTTTAACAACTGAACGAAAAGGAAGGTCTGTAAACCCTGCCAGAGGGGCAAGGGCAAAAAGGGGTTTAGCAAAATCTAAAGTAGCCATTTGTCTCTTTAAGCATCACAAATATGACGCACATTCATTAAATCTGTAATTTTATACTTTTTATGCTCTTTTTTCAAATCATACAAAGCTCTAAAACGTTTAAAGTCTTCTGCTTCATGTTCATCAAGGTATTCTCCAGCTTTATCAATCATTTCATATTCAAAAAGTAAATAAAGATAAGCAATCTGTGCCTTAGGATACTTTTTCTCATACTCTCTCCATAAGATTAAATTTTCATCAGGCGAAAGTTGTTTCATGGTAAGCGTAGTAATAAACAAATAATCACCACATTTTAACTCATTTTCTAAAGCAACAATAAATTCATCTAAAATATCTTTAGTAATTCCCAGATTATCCTCACGAGTTACACGTTTTAATAAAATTAGAAAACTTTCTCGATTCATAACGTTAATATATTTTCTTGCCTTAACAAAATCAGCTTCATTAGCAAGTTTAATTAGAGCTAAATTAAATATATGCTCATCGTAACTGTCTTTGTTTTGCAATACTTCTTCTGCAAAAGTATCAACTTTATTGAGACGATTAATCATGTTTTTTTGAACAACAGGGTTGTCTGAAGATAAGATATGTGCCAGTTTTTTTGATTTTAAATCAACATACTCACCTCTATCTATTTCAGATAAAAGGCTCAATGCATCTCGTAATTTCTCAGATACAGTATCAACTGTACCATCTACTGTTACACTAGCAACAGACAATAAAGAGGCAGATTCTTTAAGTTTTGGTAGGTTAAATTTATGCGTTTTAGGTTCATGTAATAAAGACCAATAGAGAGCATCGTTTAGCTTACTTGCTTCTTTCTCCCATTTTTTAAATTTGAAAAAGTTCTTTGTACTGTAAAACATCATATGAACAATAGACGCCAACATAAGTAAAAACATTGGTACTACTATCCAAACTGCTACAGGAAAATCCATAGTGAATCCCAAATAACTATAACTATAATTTGTTGGTTCAATAGAGTAAACTACAGCACCTACTATTAACATTAATATTATGGAAGCTAAAACATATAAGCCTAAACGCATAAATACTCCTTTATTTGTGCTCTTTCTCCACAACTTCTCTACAAGTAATGCAGTAACGAGCAAAATTTTTAACTTTTAATCGTTCAATATTTATCTCTTCTTCACACATTTCACAGATGCCATAAAGAGTGTTATGAATTTTACCTAAAGCTAGTTCAATTTCTGCTAATTCTTTTACTTGTTGTCCTAAAATAGCGTTATCTACTGCTGTTTCAAGTGACATTGCAGCATGATCACCTTCATCTTTAAGTTCATTTCTTCTCATCTCATTCATCTCAATAGATGTTGCACTTAAATTCTTTTCTATTTTAATTTTTCTCTCTTCTAATGCTGTTTTAAAAAATTTTAATTCTATTGTATTCAACATATTTATATGTTCTCCTAATTATTTATGATATGGATGATTATTTAAGATTGTTAAACCTCTAAAAATCTGCTCCATTAGTACTACTTTTGCCAACTTATGTGACATCGTTATTTTACCCAAAGATATGTCATTATTACATTGTGTCAAAAAAGTGCTCTCAAGCCCGAAAGCTCCACCAATAAAGAAATTAACAACCCCTCTATCCTTAAGCAGATTTGAAAATTCAAAACTATCTAACTCTTTACTTGATGGATTAAGTGCTATGTTATAGGCTCCACTAAGATACTTTTGAAACGCAAAACTGTATGATTTTTGTGACGCTTCTGAAGAGATGTCATGTGCTTTACTAATCTCTTTTGTAAAAATTTCAAAAACCTCTACTTTTGCAAATGGTTTAGCAATTTTTATGTAGTGTTCTATAAGAGGAGCATAGAGTTTATCTTTTGATTTTTTATCAACAATATATATATTAATTTTCATACAAATCACTACCTATAACACTATAAGTTATCTCTTTATCAAACATATCACTTAACTTAACCCCACCAATAAGCCCTACTGGGTGTTTAGAAAGCTTTGCTAAATCCAAAGCTTCTCTTCCTAGAACTTTTGCTTCAGACTTAGTTTCTGTACCTCGATATGCCCCTAATCCAATGTAGTCTAAATCCAGTTCATTGGCTTCTAAAATCTCTTCTTTATTATGCGTTGAAAGTCCCAATAATTTCTTGCCTATTGTTTCTCTTATTATCTTTACTGCTTTATCTAAATTACTATCATAGATTCGTATATCATCTTGCCCTACGTGTAAACCATCAGCATAATCAATCAACTCTATCGTGTCATTAATAATTAGCTTACCTTTATAAAATTTACGAATTAAAAGTAAATCATCTCTTTTCTCTTCTAAAGAGCCTGTTTTATTACGATATTGAGCAATAGGAATATCTAAAAACTGAATTTTTTGGGAGAGTTTGGCTAAAGAGAGACCTCTTTTTAAGAGGGATTCTTTATCGAATAAAGCATATATCATATTAGCTGTGCTTAATCCTTGGATTGTCTTCTAAAAAGAGTTTTAATAACCCAGAAATAGTATCTTTCATATCATTTCTATCAACAATCATATCTATAAGACCATGTTCAAGTAAAAATTCTGAACGTTGAAAACCTTCTGGTAAATCAACACCAACAGTCTGCTTAATAACTCTTTGTCCTGCAAAACCAATTAATGCTCCAGGTTCAGCAATAATAATGTCACCAAGCATTGCAAATGAAGCAGAAACACCCCCCATAGTAGGGTCAGTCAATAGAGAAATAAAAGGTAGACCTTCAAGATGCAAACGATTTAAAGCAGCAGAGGTTTTACTCATTTGAAGTAAAGAAAAAGTACTCTCTTGCATTCTAGCTCCACCAGAAGCAGAAATAATAATAAATCCACACTTTCTCTCAATAGCACGATTAATAGAACGTACTATCTTTTCACCTTCTACAGAACCTAAACTTCCACCCATAAATGAGAAATCAAAGATAACCAGTTCGGTATCTATACCATTAATAGTACAAGAACCAGAAACAACAGATGATGTCTTACCTGTTTTAGCTTTTGCCTCTTCAAGACGCTTTTTGTATGACTTTTTGTCTATAAATTTTAAAGGATCAACGGGTGCCAAAGAAGCATCATACTCTACAAAACTATCTTCATCACACAAAAACTCTTGTCGCTTCGCTGCGTTTATTCTAAAATGATGGTTACATTTAGGACAAACATTACACTTAGAGTCAACCTCTTTATAGTACATAAGAGCTAAACATTTAGGACATTTAATCCAATTATTATGTTCACTCTCTGCACTGTTATTACCACCAATCATACTAGAAAAAAGGTTTGCAAAATTCATATTAGATGCTCCATTTTTATATTGCCGAAATTATACCATAACCGTTATCAAGAATGAGTAAAACTACTCACCTTTCTTCTCTACAATTAATGTAGCTTCCATATTTTTAGGAGCAACCATCCAAAATTTAGAAATTTCTATTCTAAAATTATCTAAAATCATTTTAGCTTTTGAACTTTTTGTCTCTTCATAGTACTGTTTAAGCAATCTCTTCATCATAAACATCTCTTGGTCTCTATCGTCAGTATCAATTCTAACAGCTTCAACCAACTCTCTGTTTACTTTTTCAAAGAACTCATTGGTCTCATCGTAAATAAATGCCAACCCACCAGTCATACCAGCACCAAAGTTGGTTCCTGTTTTACCAAGTATAAGAACGGTTCCACCTGTCATATATTCACAAGGGTGGTCACCTGTACCTTCTACTACTGCATTCGCACCAGAGTTACGTACAGCAAATCTTTCACCTACCGAACCTGTAACATAGAGTCGCCCACCTGTTGCACCATAGAGACAAGTGTTTCCTGCCAATGAAGCATTTTGAAGTGAAGAAGTAATAGAGATAGAACCACCACTCATTCCTTTACCTACATAGTCATTTCCTGCACCAAGCAGTTTAATGTTAATACCCTCTGCAAGGAGTGTTCCAAGTGACTGTCCTGCTTTACCTGTTAAATTCAAATTAATAGTATCTCTTGGTAGACCTTTGTCTCCATAAATATTCGCAATTTCACCAGAAATTCTAGTAGCAAAACTTCTTTTTAGATTGTCTATCTCTAAATCTAAAGTAATAGGAGATGAAGGGTCTTTAATGGTTGGCATTAGTTTTTCTACCAAGTCTTTCTCAAACTCATTTTTATCATAAGGCTCATTAAATGGCTCTTGACAAGTATCTATACCATCGAGTTTATAGAGTAACTTGTCTAGTGAAAATTTCTTAGCAAACTCATCATCAATAACTTTTAATAGATGGTTTTTACCAATTATCTCTTCAAGTGATTTATAACCAAGTGAAGCAAGAATTTCACGAACATCTTCTGCAAGTAGTGTAAAGTAGTTAACAACTTTTTCAACATTACCTGAGAATTTTGCTCTAAGTTTTGGGTCTTGAGTTGCAACACCAACATTACAAGTATTAAGGTGACAAACACGGAACATTCTACAACCGACAACCACTAAAGCACCTGTACCAAAAGCATACTCTTCAGCTCCAAATATTGCTGCTTTTACAACATCTAAACCTGTTTTTAGTCCACCATCAGTCTCAAGAGTTACTTTCTCTCTTAAACCATTTGCCTTAAGTGAATTGTGTGCTTCAATAAGCCCAAGCTCCCAAGGGTTACCTGTAAATCTAATAGAACCAATAGGTGCAGCCCCTGTACCACCATCGGCACCAGAGATAATGATTTTATCTGCATAACATTTTGCTACACCAGCAGCAATGGTTCCAACACCTGCTGTAGATACCAACTTCACGGCAACTTTGGCTTTTGGATTTACTTGTTTCATATCAAAAATAAGCTGTGCCAAATCCTCAATGGAATAGATATCATGGTGAGGTGGAGGTGATATAAGTGTTACACCTGGTTTGGTATATCGTAATTTTGCAATCAATGGTGTAACTTTTGCTCCTGGAAGCTGTCCACCCTCACCTGGTTTTGCACCCTGTGCTACTTTAATCTGAATCTCTTCAGCCGAACGTAAGTACTCAGGTGTAACCCCAAATCGTCCAGATGCTATCTGTTTTATTTTTGAGTTCAACTCTGGGTCATGAAGTCTTCGCTTGTCTTCTCCACCCTCACCTGAGTTTGACTTAGCACCTATACTGTTCATCGCCATCGCCAAAGTCTCATGTGCCTCTTGTGAAATAGACCCCATAGACATAGCAGCCGATGAGAATCTTTTGAAAATACGCTCTTTAGGTTCAACCTCATCAACTGAAATAGCGTCTCTATCGCTTGTAAGCTCAAAGAAGTCACGAATAAACTTCTTATCTCTTTTGTTTACTAAAACCTTTAGTTTTTCATACTCAATTTTGTCACCACTGTCAGCAGAAGCTTGAATAGCTACAATAGTAGCACGTGAGAAGTCATGGAACTCTTCACCACTTTTATACTTGTAGAAGCCACCTTTATAGAGTGCTTTTGACTTTCCATCAAAGGCATCAGTAAAGGCTTTAGAGTGGTTAGAATTTAGTCTCTCTTCTATGTCTGCATAACAGAGTCCAGATAAGAAAGCATGAGAACCATCAAAACATTCAGCTACAATTTTATCACTAAGTCCAAGAACATCAAAGAGTTTTGAGTTTCTATAACTTGCTAAAGTAGAGATACCCATTTTTGACATAATTTTAAGAATACCAGCACCAATTGCTCTTCTTGCTTTTTTCAGTGCTGCCTCTACATCTTCACCCTCTTCAAGTAACTCTGTAATCGTATAGAAAAAGAGGTATGGGTGAATGGCTGTTGCACCATAACCCAACATCAGAGCAGCTGAGTGTGGATCAAACATCTCACCTGTAATAGGAATAATATTGGTTAAGTGTCTCAATTGAGCATTTACCAACTCTTGATTTAAACGACCAATCACCATTAACATAGGAATTACTTTTGTATGTTCATTGATATCTCTATCATCAAGGGTAATGGTTCTTATACCATTCTCTTTAACATCTTTAATAATGGTGTCAACTAAATTTTTAAGACTATTTTCTAAGTCAGATTCAAAAACAGTACTGTAGTTTTTAGCTTTATATAGCTCACTATATTTAGGGTTAGACTCATCACCAAACTCTAAAAGTAACTTAAGACGTTGTTCAGACATAATAGGCAGTGTTGTTTTAATACGTTTAGCATTATTTTCACACTCTTCAAGCACATTTGTAATTGGTCCAAAACCAGCATTAAGACTCATAACACTCTTCTCACGTATTGGGTCAATAGGAGGGTTAGTCACCTGTGCAAATTTTTGTCTAAAGAAATCAGTAAAGTTTCTCTGCTCATTAGAAAAAGCTGCTAAAGGTGTGTCGTCACCCATCGCTGCTGTGGTCTCTTTACCCTCTTGCATCATTGGGCGTATAACTTCCCTCATAAGCTCTAATGTATAGTTAAAGTAACGCTGTTTAGCCTCCATATCTTTATGCTCAACAGTATCTAACTCACCATCAAACTCATACTCTTGAAGATAAGTTGTATGCTCATTTAGCCATTTTCCATAAGGTACACCTGTTTTGATATAATCATTAATATCTTCGTTTTTAAGTATTTCACCTGTTTTAAGGTCAAGTCCCATCATCTCACCAGAGTTTAACTTACCTCTCTCTACAATATCCTCATCAGATATTTTAAGTACACCATACTCTGAAGTAATCAAAAGTCTGTTATCTTTTGTAATAACATACTTCGATGGTCTAAGTCCATTTCTATCAATAACACAACCAATAAATCTACCATTGGTCATACTAACAGCAGCTGGACCATCCCAAGGCTCATAACATGCACTTGTAAACTCATAAAATGCTTTTAGTTCAGCATCCATATTTTGGGCATTGTGCCATGGTGCAGGAAGCAGTGCTCTAGCAGACTTAAAAAAGTCCATACCATTGGCATGTAAAAACTCTAAAAAGTTATCAAGACTGGCAGAATCACTCATGTTGTCTTGAATAATTGCTGAAATTCTTTTTAACTCTTCATCTGAAAAAACATCTGATTTTAAAGAACCTGTTTTAATAGCAACATTAAATCGGTTTGCCGTTACAGAGTTTATCTCACCATTGTGGGCAATGGTTCTAAATGGTTGAGCCAATCTCCACTCTGGAAGTGTGTTGGTAGAAAATCGTTGGTGAAAGAGTGCAAATGAAATCTGAAATGCTTCATCCTGTAAATCTACATAAAACGCTTTAATATGTGTGGGCATTACCAAGCCCTTATAGGAGAGCGTAGAACTAGAGAAAGAGGTTATATAAAGGTCACTCCCTTTTGATGCATGTTCTATCTCTTTACGTGTTAAGTAGACCATGGCATCAAATCTCTTATACGACATAATAGAGTTTGGTGCAACAAACACTTGAGTAATATTTGGTAAAAGCTTCAGAGCATACTCTCCAAGGGCATCTGTATTTACAGGCACTTCTCTTCTCATAATTATTCTTAAATCATTCGCATCACAATATTTGTCAAACAATTCAAAATCTTTCTCATCCTTATTAAAAACCATAGCAATTGCATACTGTTCTGGAAGCTCAACATTCTGTTTTTTTGCTTCTTGTGCCATAAAAGATTTTGGAATCGACAAAAGAAGACCTGAACCATCTCCACTTTTACCATCTGCTGCGACTGCACCTCTGTGCATCATTCTCTCTAATGAAGTAATAGCATCTTCCAAATTTTTGTGAGTGGGTTTGTTGTCAATTGATGCCAATAGACCAAAACCACAATTATCTTTAAACGACGTAAAGAGATCTTGCATAAGCCAACCTTTAATTAATATCTGTTAGGGTTACTAAAATATTCCCCCAAATTGGGTCGATAATATCTAAAAAAAGTTTAAGATTAGGTAGAGGAATGCGTGGTTTCATAATTAACATAAGAAAAGCAAAAAATGAAGATATAGTTGTTACCGTTCTTACCAATAATTCTGTCCAAAGCTACTGGAGATTCTTTGGAGCTAGACACTCTATTTTACAAATAGGTAATTTAGTAGATTTTGAGGAGAAAGAGTCACAAAACAATTTTATGCCCCAAATGCGTAGCCTCTCTCAACTCTCTTTTCCTTGGATTTTTTCAGCAAATCACCTTTTAGTTTGGCAAAACTTTATCAAACTCTTCGAGCCACACTTTAAGGAGACCACCGAAATAGATAGTTTCTATTTTAATTTACTCTTGAAAATTGCAAACCGATGGGAGAAACAAAATCCAAAACGTTTGGTTATAGAGGCATATATGGAACTTCTTGAGCATGAAGGAAGACTTTATGACCATGGTTTTTGTCATGTTTGTGAAAAGGTACTAGCTGATGAGGTAGGACTTATGCGTGCTTTTTTACCTACACATCCACACTGTATTTATGCAGCACCCTTAGATAAAAAATCTATTTTCAAACTTTTCAACACAAAAAGTACAGTACACATAGAAGATAAAGAGATTAACATCTTATATAACACAGTTTTAAAAGGCTTTTAACTTTTTTTGTTATAGTATGTTATTTTACTAAAAAAATAATATTAATATGGACAAACCATGAACTTTAGAACATTTTTTTCATTACTATTTACTCTTTCTCTTTCCATCTGTTTAGGTAGTACCTTTTTCCCAGACTTCATAAAAGATATTTTACAAAATATAAATATAAATACTTCTATTAAATTTATAGAAATAACCTCTCTTATTATTTCTATTTTTTCTTATATTGGTATGCTTGGAGCATTCTATTTTGCATCAAAAAGAGAGAGATTAAGATTGGAAAAACTAAAAGCCGATAGAGAAAATTTGGATAAAATTCATGAAGAGCTTAAGGCTTTGCGTTAAGCTCTTGTTTTTAAAGCCTATAGTTCTACACTATAATCATATCTCAAACCTTAACTGTTTCGACTACGGCTTCTACTTCGGTTACGACTGTTGGTACGTCTCTTCTCTCCACCACTGTTTTCACCATTACTCTTTTGTGATGAGCCTCTTTTCTGACCTCCACCACGTCGTCCTCTTCCACCACCTTGGTTAATAGGCTCTGCTTTTATACTTGGGTCTACTTCAAAACCTTCTACGACAACTTTTTTTATTTTTTGAGAAATCAAACGCTCTATCCCTCGTAGGTAATCGTTCTCATCTACACAGACTAAAGAGACAGCTTCACCCTCTCGCCCTGCTCGTCCTGTTCGCCCGATTCTATGAACATAATCTTCTGGAACATTTGGAAGCTCAAAATTCACCACATGAGGCAACATATCTATGTCTATTCCACGTGCAGCAATATCTGTTGCTACCAAAACTCGAATCTTATTGGCTTTAAAATTTGCCAAGGCTTTTGTTCTTGCCCCTTGGCTCTTATTGCCATGAATGGCTGCTGACTGAATCCCCTCTTGCTCTAAATACTCACAAAGTTTGTTGGCTCCATGCTTGGTTCTTGTAAAAACTAAAACCTGCTTCCATGCACCCTCTTTAATAAGCTTAGAGAGTAAATTTCTCTTTTTATTTTTATCTACAGGGTGAACCAACTGAGCGATTCTATCTGCTGTTTTGTTCTGAGCTGCTACTTCAACCAACGATGGGTTATGTTGAAAACCAGCTGCCAAAGCTTTAATTTCTTTTGAAAATGTTGCAGAAAAAAGTAACGTCTGTCGATTTTTAGGAACCAAACGTACTACCTTTTTTATGTCATGAATAAAACCCATATCCAACATACGGTCTGCTTCATCTAAAACAAGGACTTCTACCTTTGAAAGGTCAACAACTTTTTGACTACAAAGGTCAAGTAGTCGCCCAGGTGTGGCTACCAAAATGTCTACCCCTTGCTTCATTATATTGATATGACGGTTAATATTGACTCCACCAAAAATCACTGTTGATTTATAAGGTAAATATTTTGAATATGTATTTACATTTTCACCAATCTGTGCTGCAAGTTCACGCGTAGGTGTTAAAATCAACGCACGTATATGACGCTTTGGTTGCCCCTTATGTGTACCAGTAGGTTTATGGTTCTGAACCATTCGTTCTAAAAGAGGCAATGTAAAACCAGCTGTTTTCCCTGTACCTGTTTGAGCAGCTGCTAAAACATCGTCGCCCTTTAAAACAAGTGGAATGGCTTTAGCCTGAATAGGTGTGGGTGTAGTGTAGCCAGTCTCTTTGATGGCTTTTAATATAGGCTCGCAAAGCCCAAGTGATGAAAATGTCATATAATGAATACCTTGATAATTAAGAATAGTAATAATTGAGTTAGACTTGTGGGGTCGTATAATTAATGGAATTATAGCAGGTTAAAAAATATTTATCCTGCTTTAATCAAAACTATCGTCAATTACTCCATTACCAACCCCAAAATAAACCCATAAACCATAGCAACCTCTTTAAAAGCCTCAAAACGCCCACTAGCTCCACCATGCCCTGTGTCCATGTTTATGTGCATTAACAACATATTATCATCGGTTTTATAGTCACGCAGTTTTGCTACCCATTTGGCAGGTTCCCAGTACTGCACTTGTGAGTCGTGTAGACCTGTGGTTACTAGCATGTTTGGGTAGGCTTTTTTCTCTACATTATCATAAGGAGAATAAGCCAACATATAGTCATAGTACTCTTTCTCATTTGGATTTCCCCACTCGTCGTACTCACCTGTGGTCAAAGGAATGGTATCATCAAGCATGGTTGTTACCACGTCCACAAAAGGAACTTGTGCCACCACTCCCTTATAGAGTTCTGGACGCATATTTGCTATGCCACCCATAAGCATTCCACCTGCAGAGCCACCTTGTGCAAAAAGCTTCTCTTTTGAAGTGTAGCCCTCTGCGATTAAAAACTCTGAACAAGCGATGAAGTCAGTAAAAGTATTCATCTTAGTTAGCAACTTCCCATCTTCATACCAAGCACGTCCTAACTCTTCACCACCTCTTATGTGGGCAATGGCATAGACAAAACCTCTGTCAAGCAAAGAGAGTCGTGAGATAGAAAACGAAGCATCCATTGAGTAGCCATAAGAACCATAAGCATATTGAAGTGTTGGGTTTGAGCCATCTAAAACCAAGCCTTTTTTGTAAACAATGGAGATAGGAATCTTCTTCCCATCTTTGGCTGTTGCCCATGCTCTTTTACTCTCGTAGTCATCTTTGTTAAAGTCACCAAGTATTTTAGTCTCTTTTAAAAGCTTTTTCTCTTTTGTCTGCATATTAAACTCAATGGTCGAGTCAGGGGTGGTTAAAGAGTTGTAACCATAAGAGAGCAGATGCGTGTCAAAATTAAGATTGGTAGAGATATAAGCATCATAAACCTCTTCTCCAAAGTCTAAATAATACGACTCATCTGTTTGGGTATTAATAATCCGAATATGGGTTAAGCCATTCTGCTTCTCTTCTAAAACCAAATAGTCATTAAAAAGCTCAAAGCCCTCTAAAAGAACATCTTCTCTATGGGCTATGAGTTCTGTCCAATTTTCTTTAGAAGTTGCGTCAAGCCCACAAACCATTAACCTAAAGTTTTTAGCCTCATAGTTTGTCTCTATATAAAACTTATCATCTTTATGTTCTACGGTGTATTCTAAGTCTCTCTCCCGTTTAGCAAACACTTTAAACTCACCCAAGGGTTCATCTGCCAACAATATCTGTGTTTCAGTAGAGAGCGTAGAGTACGACTCTATCATAATGTATTTTTTAGACTTAGATTTAGAGACCGAAACTCCAAAAGTATCATCTTTTTCATGGTAAATTTCTGTCTGTTTTTTAGAACCCAACTCATATCTAAATACTTTATAAGCTCGTAAGGTATCTTTTTCCATTTGAGTAAAGAAAAGCGTCTTATTGTCATTTGCCCAACTAGCTCCACCTGTTGTATTTTCAATGGTCTCTTCAAGTGTCTCACCTGTTTCAAGATTTTTAAAATAGAGCGTATAAATACGACGACTCACCTTGTCCACACCATAACAAAGCATGGCATTGTCAGGACTAATACTCAAACCACCCACAGCATAATAAGCATGACCCTCAGCCAATACATTAACATCTAAAAGAATCACCTCATCAGCATCAAGCGTCTCTTTTTTACGACAATAGATAGGATAATCCTTCCCATCTTCATAACGAGCATAGTACCAATATCCGTCATTCTCGTAAGGTACAGAGCTGTCATCTTTGACTATTTTTGCTGTTATCTCATCAAAGAGTTCTTTCTGCAAAGCTTCGGTAGGTTCTAGCATGGCTTTTGTGTAGGCATTTTCAGCGTTTAAGTACTCAATAACTTCTGGATTTTCTCGCTCATTTAACCAGTAATAGTTATCTATACGTTCATGATTGTGTTTGCTTAGGGTCTTTGGGATTTTTTTGGCTTTTGGTTGGGTCATAAAATTTCTTTTTTGCGTATTATAACAAAAAATGTAGGGTGTAGTCCCCGACTACACCGTGTTATGGAAAATGGTATAAATACAATATTTTAAGTTTTATTCTTTAAAGCTGTTTAATCCCCCACTTGACAAACAATCCAATAAAACCTATAATATAGGTAATAAAAACTATATAAGAGTTTATAAAACCTACAAAAAAGGAATAAGCATGTTAGAAGAGCTATTTGGTTCTAAGAATCGTGAACGGGTTTTGCAGTATATCTTGGCTAACCGTCAAGGCTATGCTAAAGAGATAGCCGATTTTTATGAAAGCAGTGTAGACCCCATCCAAAAACAGTTGGAACGCTTAGAATCAGGGTCTATTTTGGTGAGTCAAACGGTAGGACGTACACGACTTTTTATGTATAACCCTCGTTATGCTTTTAAAGATGAGTTAGAGGCGTTATTAATTAAAGCTAGAGAGTTTTATGCTCCTGATGAAATAGAACGACTGACAAAACAACGAAAGCGACCACGTCGTGTAGGAAAACCATTATGAAAATTATTAAAGATGTGAGTATGAACTGTTGCATTTTTTGCAACAATATTTGGCTCCTAAATAATTAAAATGTTTAAGTACTTAACTTTTGCTTTCGTTTCCAACCTCTTTTTTCAAGTACTCTAATATTCTCAACATCAACTAAAGTTTCTAAATATCTTTTTAATTCATATAATTCTCTATCTTCCTCAGTACAAAAAAATGCTTCTACTCTGACAAGATTCCCATAATGCCTTTTTAGTTTTTCAGGACTATCATCAACCACAATTATTTGTGATAAATCATAACCTTGTTTCGTAACTTTTTTTAAATCTTTTATCCAACCTAATTCATCTGAACAATAATCTCTTGTAGGTGTACAACGCATTCTTGACCATAAAAAAGATACATTTACATCTAAAGGAAGTATTTCACTAACAATTTGAGTAGCATAGTCTTCAGTTGAAGAAGTCCAAATCGCAAGTTCAAAATACTCATTACAAAATAGTAGAAATTCTTCTAAATAGGGTCGCTTACAAACAAAAAAATGACCAACTTTAAAATCATATTTCTCAGGTTCCTTTTCACTTGCATGAATAAGTGTTTCATCTAAATCTAAAATCAATAATTTTTTCATTACTTCTACTCTACCTTTTCCAATTACTTCAGTATACCAAAGATTTTAACCCTTTCGACGAAATATTATTTCATGCAGGTTTAAATTAATGGTGGGTTAAAAACCCCTCAACCCTCTCAAAAT
>JALVXD010000081.1 GCA_027038295.1 Campylobacteraceae bacterium | reverse complement strand
TTGTCACTTGTGGCTTCTAAATAGCTTTTGATTATCTCTTTAATCTCATACGAAACTGTTGCTACCGTTGTAGGAAACCAAACGGCTCTAAGTAAGGCTGTCTCCATGTAAGAGGTCAACCATGGCACGTTAGCATCGGTGTTGACCACTTGAACCAAGGGAGATTTCAAAGGAGTTAACATCCCCTCTTTTACGGCTGAAATTTCTAAAGGCAAGTAACCGTTGTAGGTATCCAAAATGTATTGCCAACCATCTTTGTTAAACGGCACACCGTGAGCTGTCATAATATCTTCTGCTTCGTCTACATCTTCTTGCGTAAATGGTGTTAAAAGATAGGCTTTAATAAACGCTTGTAATCCAAAAAATAGTGTTTTGTCATACTCACCACCACGTGCTTCGATGTATGAAGAGACATACTCACTCTTTGGTGGGTATTGTAAATAGTGACTTGATTTGTAGCTATCTGTGTTTAAAATAATGTTTTTCATCGAAAATCCTTCGTATGTTTTAATGTTCTTTACCGTCTTTCGGTTTTGAACGTGTAGGGTGCTGTTTTCTAACGCACCACCTATTTGCATAAAATAAATATCCTTTATTTCATGTTGTCTATCTGCCAATAATTTTTGTAATATTGGGCTTCTGTTTTTTCCTGTTATTGTCGGGAAGAGGACATCCCGACCTACGGTTTTTTTAAAAACCAATACCTAATTTATTTAAATTCTCTCTTCTTATTCTATCTTCATCTGTTTCGTGTGGGTCTAATTCTACATCTGGGTAATGTATTTTAGACCTACCTAGATGTGTCATAAAGAAACCTTTATAACCTATTTTTCTCATGGCTAATATATCTAAAATTAGGGTTAAGGCTATTAATAATTTCATTTCTGTTCCTTAAAAAATCCCAAACATAAGATAATAGAGTCCAAATTTTAATAAGAGATAAACTACAGTAACACCTATGTAAAAATTTTTGTCAGCATGAAGTCGTTGCAAGGAAATCAATGCTCCAATAAGGGGTATAATCCATACCATCAACATAAGCTTTGATTTCTCTTCATCTAAAAGATAAGTATCGTCATTGTTTATGGCATGATGTGTGTATAGGTTTAATATGATGATTGCTCCTATGAAGAAATAGATTTCATACATTTTTTTCCTTTTATTGCTTTGGCACTTGTAGGGTGCTGTTTTCTAACGCACCAATTTGAATTTATCCTCTTTTTAATCTTCCATAGCTGTTAAAGCCTTTCGGCACAATCTTTTTATTTGCCAATTTTCATTAATGGTGCGTTGAAAACAGCACCCTACGGAATTTTAAATATTATTACCCCACCATCGCCTGAACAATATGAAAATGGTCTTCAAACATCAATTCAGGCTTGACCTCTGCAAAAGGAACCCAAAAGGCTTTTGAGGCATCATCGCCACCTTTTACTTTTGGTAGTTTGTCACCTTTTAGCTCTATAAGATAAGCATGAGTTACAGTTCTTCCTCTTGCTGACCTATAGGGGTCGTCAAAAACTTGGGTTTTAGTTATGCTTCCTGCTAAAACAGGGGCTGGTACTTTTATGCGTGTCTCTTCTCTTAGCTCTCTGATGACTGCTGATTTAAGCGTTTCGTTAGCATCTAAAAAACCACCTGGAAGTGCCATAAGTCCCTGCCCTGGTTGTGCTTTTCGCTCTATCATAAGAATGTGACCACTCTGAACTACTACTGCATCTACAGTTATAAACATTGGAGTATATGGGGCGTTGTCCCATGCACTTTTGTACTTTTTGACAAAATGAAATTCATTTTGTACTTGTTCATAAGCTTTGGTACTTTTGAACTTCTCTAAAGCTATAGATACATTTGTATTCAATACATCACTCAACTCTCCATTGTCAAAATAGAGTTCTCTAATATCAGTTGAAGAAATATTGTTATAATTTTCAACCTCTACTCTCTCCCATTGAGGAAACTGTGTTAAGTAGTCTGAGGTGCTATCTTTTTGATGACCTATCAGTCCTATTTTAGGTTTAGAGGCAATTTTGTTATGAACTACACCTGCTACTAACTGCTGAACGGACTTAATCCACAGTTGGTCATTATAAGTATAGTCAAGCAGTGGAAAAGCTAAAATTCGTCTGTTTTCTTCATCTGAAAATGCAGAACGCATCAAACTCTCTCGTTCATTAAAATCCCATGGGTTTCTAACGGTACGTGGCTGATATGCTGAACCGACTAAGACAATAACTTTCTCTGACAATTGTAATGCTTTGCGAATGACACTCTCGTGTCCTGTGTGAAATGGCTGAAATCTACCAATAAAAATGAGGTAATCGTATCTCATCACTAAACTCCTTAGCGTGAATTATTTGTTATGTATGGGTCTATCCCTATAACATTTTAGCATTAAGAAATCCTCTTAAGCTGTGTTAGTGTAACGGAATTCTTCTTAAATCCAAATAATAACTTTAAAAGTACTATTTGGATTTTAACCTTAATGAGGAACACTTTCAATGGTTGAGTTAGCAATATGTGCTGGTACAAATTCTACATTAGCATCTGTACTTATTACACTATTTACTGCTTCAGTCCTTGTACTATTTTTATCTTTTACTACTGGAGTTGGTTCGATTTTTTTCTCACCACATCCAATTGTAAAAAAAAGCGAAATAATAATTAAGATATTTCTTACCATTCTTTCCTCCCTTCATATAAGATATTATAGTACAAACTATTGAATAACATCCATAACTTGAGTAGCTGCACCATCAGTTTGTCCATCTACTACTTCAACAGCTTTATCAGTTGCCATATCCGTCATAGATGAAGATGTAGGTAAAGTAGAAGCTGCTGAAGATGAAGCATCGTCTATTTTTGTCTCAACAACATCACCAACTTTTAAAGAAGCTTCTGAAGCATCAGCTTTCATAGATGATAACTTTGTATCTACTTTTTTAACTGATGAATCTACTTTATCAGTAGCTGCACTTTTATTGCTATCAACTGCATTAGTTACTGCTGAACTTACTTTTTCTGTTGCACCTTTTGCCATGTCAGCTGTACCTTTTGCTACTGAACTAACTGAATCTGTTACTTGTGAACATCCTGAAAATGTAATTGTTGCAATTACTGCTGCCGATAATATATATTTTGTCATAGTTTTTCCTATGTGTGTAAAATTTTCTCTAACCAAAAGAGATTATGATATTATATTATATTATAACTTTTTCTGTTGTTAAACATATAGTATAGTTTAAATCTCTAAATTAAAATAGCTATAAATATAAATTTTACCATTAATTTCAAATTTAACCTTATAACTAGCTCTATACAATTTTCATTTACTTATATTGAGTTTAAAGGGATGCTTCTCAAATCTAAATTTTTACTCTTCTTTTTTATATTTAATTTTTTTATTTTATATTTTCTAGACTTTATCTGATAAAATAATTAAATCTCTTTAGCTTTTGTATATGCTACGATTTCATCAAGATGTAATTCTCTGTCTCCATCTTCATCTATGGCTTTACTTTGACACAATTCACAAGCTGTTCCTGCATCGGTCTCATCCATTAAAGCATCTACTGTCTTATGTCCTGCTTTTATAGCATCAAGTAAGGTCCCTAATGTTACATCGAAACACTCACACACAGTATGATTCATATCAAACTTTTCAAACTCTTCTATTGTCATAATAATTCCTTATGTTTTTTTATCATTATATCAAAAAGCATTAAAATATTAATCTTAAAAGAGATATAATTACATTTATTTCACATTTATTTCATTTAAATATGATTCTTACTTTTTTTCTAATTATTTTAATATATAATAGCCCATTCAATAATTTAAGGAATTAATATGAAAAAATTTACAAACAGAAACGATAAACTCAATTACCTATCATTCGTACTAGCAGCAACGCTTTTTGTGGGTTGTGGAAGCTCATCATCAGGCACACCGAAAAACAGTGGAACAGGTGATATTGACCTCGAAAATTACTTTCCAAAAAGTGACATCACAAAAACTTTTACTACCGTTGAAGGAAACACTACTGATTTTACATCAGGTAGCTATGAAGATGTGATTTCTGTAGTTGAAAACAATACTACTAGAACCATAACAACTGTTAATACATCTGAAGTAACAACTATTACGGATAAAAACATTACAATAGTTGATGGAAATGATACTTATTCAAACTTTCGACATGTAAATATAGGTGATACATTTTACAGCTTAAAAAACACAGAGAGTCAAGATGTAAAAAAGGGTGACATTAATTATGCAACAATTACGAATGAAATTAATCTTGAATGTAATGTAGATGAAAGACTAAAAAAGTTTATTAAAGGTGAGCATAACTATTCAGGTGATATATTAAAAGTCAAATGTATTGACAATGGGAAAATTACTGTAGCTATAAATCCAGAAATTATAGCTTTAGCTCCTGAAAGTTTTAAAGATATCAATGGAACACATGATAATTATGATATTTCTAATTATTATTTTAAGAAAGACATTGGTCAAATTGCTGAAATTAATGATGATTGTGTCGTAGTAAATTCAAATGAACTAAAAATTATTGATGACCGAAAATCTACTTGTATTGAAAAACGTCATAATTATGATTTTTATCTAGAAAAATAAGAATTAGAGAGGCTTAAACCTCTTTATAAAAAACTTTAACAAAAGAATATTAAATTTTACTCCTGTTTTGGGTATAGATTAACTATTTTAAGCTAAAATAGCAAATACAATATAACAGTAAAGGCTTTTTTATGTATAAAATTGTTATTTTATTCACACTTTCAACTCACTTTCTTCTCTCTGCAACATCACAACAAGTAGACCAATACATGAGTGTCACCCAAACAGATAGAGCATTGATAGAGATAGAGCAGATGTTTTCAAACCTAAGTGAAAAAATGAAAATTTCAGATGAAAACAGCACTCAACAGATGACTCTTGATTATCAAATTTATCTTGGTAAACACATTAGTGAAGATGAGATGAAAGAACTTTTAGCTATTTACCGAAAACCTATTATGCAACAGTATATTAATGAGATGGATATGTTTGACATTCCAGAAGAGGAGATGAATAGTTTTTTAATAGCACTAAAAGAGAACCCCCTATCAACAGAACGTCAAGATATTATAGATGAACTTTTAGAAACAATGGTTAATGAAAAGTTACTCTTAGATTTTTATAGAAGCATGATGCAACGTTATCAAAGTGAAGATACGAATCAAAGCAAAGATACAGAGCAAAGTAAAAAAAATATTAACAGTAATACTAAAGAAACGCTTACTTCTGAAGAACAAAGATTTATAGATATTATGAAAAAAGGCGTAAGAGAAGAACTTCTTTACGGTACACAAGTTTTAAGCCTTGATGAGATAAAAAAAGTCAATGAAACTATGCACTCTTCTGTTATTACTAAAGCAACAAAGGTTGAACATGAAGCTATTATTAAAATAATGGAGAAGTTCATTAAAAATATCATTTCAGAACCTAAAAAATCATCAATAAAATAAAAAGTACGTTACAATTTCATTATGAAAAACTTACATAATGCACTTCTTTTAAAACAACTACAACAACTTAAAGAGCTTGGATATAGATATACCGACACCAAGCCCTTCTCTTATGAAGAACAAAATAGTTTAGAGCTACCAAATGAACTAGATGAACTGAAAAAACAGGCACAAAATTGTCACTTATGCTCCCTAAGTAAAAGTCGCAATAAAATTGTTTTTGGTGAGGGTAATAAAAATGCAGACATTATGTTTGTAGGTGGATTCCCCATAGAGATGGAAGATGATACAGGGAAGATTTTTTTAGGTCGTGGAGGAGAAATGCTCACAGCTATGATAGAAAAAGTTCTAGGTCTTCAACGTAAAGATGTCTATATTAGTAATCTCTTAAAGTGCCACCCTCTCAATACACAAGAACTTCATGAAACACCCTTTCATACCTGTAAAGCCTACTTATTTAAAGAGATAGAACTGGTAAAACCAAAAATTATTATAACACTAGGAAAAGAAGCCTTCCACTATTTAACCAATGAAACCAGTGAATTAAAAGATATAAGAGGAGAGATGACAACGCATAAAAACTTTAGATTAATGCCTACTTATCACCCAAATTTTTTACTAAAAAACCCCTCTTTGAAAAAAGAGGTTTTTATAGATTTACAGAGAGTTAAAGCTTTATTATAGTTATAAAATATCTACCACCACTTCATCATCGACAACATCAAAAGTAACCGATGACCCCTCAACTACTTTGTCTTCTAAAATAAGTTCAGCCAATCTGTCCTCTACGACATCATACAAGGCTCGTTTGAGTGGTCTTGCACCATAGACTGGGTCAAAACCAACTTCTGCAATATAGTTTTTCGCACTTTCGCTTAACTCTACAGTAATCTCTCTTGATGCCAATTTCTCTTTGATAGACTTAAAAAGAATATCAACAATACCTCTAATAGCCTCTTTATCAAGTGGATTAAAGATAACAATATCATCTAAACGGTTCAAGAACTCTGGCTTAAAATGTCTTTTTAGCTCATCATTAACGGCTTTTTCACGGTCATTTCTATCTTCAAACTCCATAATTTTATCGGAAGCAATATTTGATGTCATAATGATAATAGTATTTTTAAAGTCAACAGTAACCCCTTTGTTATCTGTTAGACGACCATCATCAAGCACTTGTAAAAGTGTGTTAAAGACATCTGGGTGTGCTTTTTCTATCTCATCGAAAAGAACTACTGAATATGGTTTTCGTCTTACTGCTTCGGTGAGCTGTCCACCTTCATCATACCCAACATACCCTGGAGGAGCTCCTACTAGACGTGAGGCTGCGTGTTTCTCCATGTACTCTGACATATCAATACGTATGAGTGACTTTTCAGAGTCAAAAAGAAACTTCGCCAAGGTTTTAGCTACTTGTGTTTTACCCACACCTGTTGGTCCTAAGAACATAAATGAACCAATTGGTCTATTGGTATCACTAAGCCCTGCTTTATTTCTTTTTATCGCTCTAGCAACGGCATGTAACGCTTCATTCTGACCGATAACCTCTTGATTTAAGATATTTTCAACATTTAAGATTTTCTCTTTTTCTGTCTGCAACATTTTGTTAACAGGAATACCTGTCCAACGACTTACAATACTTGCTATCATCTCCTCATCAACTGAGTTTTTAAGCAGAGTTCCCTCTTGACTCATCTCTCTCCAACGCTCTTCAAGAGCTACAACCTCTTGCTCTTTAGCTGGAATCTGTCCATGTTGAATCTCTGCTACTTTTGTAAAGTCACCCTCACGTTGTGCTGCTGCTGCTTGGTTTTTTAGAGACTCAATCTCTGCTTTAAGTGCTGCAATTTCATTAAAAACCTCTTTCTCTGTCTCAAACTTACTTTGAAGAGCTGCTTTCTTCTCTTCTAAATCTGCCAACTCTTTTTCTATCTCGTGAAGACGTTTACTATTTTTCTCACTCTCTTCCATCAGAAGAGCCTCTTTTTCAACCAAAAGTGTAGCTAGTTGACGTTTTACTTTAGAAAGGTCTGTTGGTTCACTCTCAATCTCCATCTTCAACTCAGCCGCTGCTTCATCAATAAGGTCAATCGCCTTATCTGGTAAGAAACGGTCAGTAATATAACGATCACTAAGCTTTGCGGCAGCAACCAATGCTGAGTCAGTAATGGTTACATTGTGGTGTGACTCTAGTCTCTCTTTAATACCTCTTAAAATCTGTAACGCTTCATTGATACTTGGCTCATCTACTTTAACTGGTTGAAAACGACGTTGAAGTGCAGTATCTTTCTCAAAGTATTTACGATACTCTTTAAGTGTTGTTGCTCCTATTGTACGTAACTCTCCACGTGCTAGAGCTGGTTTTAAAATATTGGCAGCATCATTACCACCTTCTGAACCACCTGCTCCAATAATAGTATGAATCTCATCAATAAAGAGAATAATATTTGAAGAAGATTTTACTTCATCAATGACTGCTTTAAGTCGCTCTTCAAACTCACCTCTATACTTTGCTCCTGCAATTAAACGGTTCATATCTAATGAGATTACACGCATATTTTGTAAACTCAGTGGTACTTCCTTGTTTACAATACGCTGTGCTAATCCCTCAACAATGGCTGTTTTACCAGTTCCAGGTTCACCAATAAGAATTGGATTGTTTTTAGTCTTACGAATTAGAATCTGCATCATACGTTGCACCTCTTCATCTCTACCAATAACAGGGTCAAGCTCTCCATCAAGTGCTCTCTTGTTAAGGTCAATACCATACTGTTCTAACGCTTCTAATGCCTCATCTGCACTTTGAGACTCAATACTCTTTCCACCACGAATAGACTCTAGCGTCTTTTTAAGCTCTATTAAATCAATATACTTACCTAAAGTTTCTTTTATAAAATCTTCATCAATGTTGGCAATAATCCATGCATCAACAGCAAGATATTGGTCACCATTAGCTGTCATAACCCCTTCTGCTTTTTGTAGTGAAGCTACCATCTTTTGAGAGAGACGAATGCTCTCTTTTGTTACAGTAGAGACTTTTGGCAGTTTATTTACAAGACTCTTTACCTCTAACTCTATTGCAGCTTTATCCGTATTCATTTTATTAAGTGCTTGATGCAACAATGAATTAGTGTTGGTCAAAAGCCCCCATAGAACATGTAATGGATCAACCTCTTGATTTTTATTATGCAAAGCTAATGAAACTGATGACTCTATCGCTCCTGTCATCTGATTGGTTAATTTTTCTAAAATATTCATATCGTTATTCCTATTTATTTTATTTTTTCTAATTGTATATCAAAACCTTGATAAAAAGATGCCACTTTTGTTGCAATAAAATGTTTAACAACTCAATTGAGATATTGAATTATATTACAATATAATTCAATATCACATAATTTATGTGTAAGATTATTAATTTAAATTAGCATAATATTAGTGAACTTTTAGTAATTTTTGATAAAATATAGCTCTTAATTATGGCAACATTTAAATAATTCTACTATTTGGATGATGATCACAATTTCAAAAACAATGGGACACTAACAATAAATATGATAATTAAAAATAAAAAAGCAATACTTTTAGGCTTCATTTCTACTATAACTGCATCACTTATCTTCGCTACCTCTGCAAATGCAGAGAGTGCTGAATCATCAAGTAGCCAACAAACATCAAAACTTCAAGCTTATTTGAAATTTACAAAAATAGTACAAATAATAGAAGACCAATATGTTGATGACATTAATGCCAGTGATATTATTAATAATGCACTAAAAGGAATGCTCTCTAACCTTGACGCTCACTCCTCCTTTATGGATGCTAAAGAGACTAAAGAGCTTCAAGTACAAACCCATGGTGAATTTGGAGGTTTAGGAATTACTGTTGGTATGAAAGATGGTGCATTAACTGTTATTGCTCCTTTAGAAGGTACTCCTGCTGATAGAGCAGGTATAAAAGCTGGTGATATTATTTTGAAGATAAATGACCTTGCTACCATGGGTATGACTATAGACAAAGCTGTATCTATTATGCGTGGTAAACCAAACACTTCTATAGAACTTATGATTGTTAGAGAGGGAGAAAACAAGCCTCTTAAAATTAAGATTATACGTGACATTATAGAGATTCAATCGGTCTATTCTAAAACTATTGGAGATGACATTCTTTATTTAAGAGTTACTTCTTTTGATAAAAAAGTAGTTGAGGGTATCAAAAAAGCCTTGAAGGCTCACCCAGAAAGAACTGGAATTATACTAGACTTAAGAAACAATCCAGGTGGACTTTTAGACCAAGCCATTGGTACGGTTGATTTGTTTGTTGATAAAGGTGCTATTGTAAGTCAAAAAGGTAAAGTAGCTGAAGAAAATGTTGTTTACAATGCAACAGCTCAAGGTACAAATACAAATACTCCATTGGTTGTATTGGTTAATGGTGGTTCTGCAAGTGCAAGTGAAATTGTATCGGGTGCATTACAAGACCACAAAAGAGCTGTAGTGGTAGGTAAAAAAACTTTTGGAAAAGGTTCTGTACAAGTGGTTATGCCTATCAGCCAAGATGAAGCTTTACGTCTAACCATAGCTCGTTACTACTTACCAAGTGGACGAACCATTCAAGCAGTGGGGGTAACACCTGACATAGAAGTAGCCTATGGTGAAATCAAAAAAGCTGAAGAGGGAATCTCCATTAAAGAGAAAGATTTACAAAAACACCTTGAAAGTGAACTAGAAAAAGTTGATGGAGTACGTGAGAAGAAGAATAAAACTATAGATAAAACACATATTACAGAAGAGCAAATATATAAAGATGCTCAACTTAAAAGTGCCATAGACATACTAAAAGCATTAATGATTACAAACAACATATAAGGACAAGTGAAATGAAGAAAACGGCATTACTTTATGAAGGTAAAGCAAAGAAAATTTGGAACACAGAAGATGAAACTCTTCTAATTTCTGAATTTAAAGATGATTTAACAGCATTTAATGGTGAAAAAAAGTCTAGTGAAGAGGGAAAAGGTGCCTTAAATAACAAAATTTCTACTGAACTATTTAAAGTTTTAAAAGATAAAGGAGTGAACACCCACTTTGTAGAGATGTTAGATGATAATCATATGTTGCATAAAAAAGCAGAAGTTATCTCTATAGAAGTAATCGTAAGAAACATCGCTACAGGTAGTCTTAGTAGAAACCTTGGCATAGAAGATGGAACAGTACTTCCATTTACATTGGTTGAGTTTGACTATAAAAATGATGAACTAGGTGACCCTAAATTAAATGACCAACACTGTCTTATTTTAGAATTGGTAAAAAATACCGATGAACTAGACTACATTAGGTTTATGGCTAGACGTATCAACACCATCATGCAAGAGTTTTTTGCCGATAAAGAGATGACCGTAGTAGACTTCAAGCTTGAATTTGGTAGAGATACAGATGGGAATATTATTCTTATAGATGAATTAAGCCCTGATAACTTTAGATTTTGGGATGTAAATACAGGTGAGAGTATGGATAAAGACCGATTTAGAAAAGGTCAAGGTGGACTAAAAGTTGCCTATGAAGAGGTTCTAAACAGAATCTTAGGAAATAAATAGCAAAATCTGTAGGGGCGACCTCCGTGTCTGCCCTTCACTCGAAAACAAAAAAACGTTATACAAATAAGTAGGAAAAAAAATGACAGCAATAGTAAATGTATTTTTAAAAGAAGGCGTACTTGACCCTCAAGGTAAAGCAATCCACCATGCACTAGATGCAATGAATTTTGAAGGTGTAGAAGATGTAAGAATGGGAAAACAAATTGTACTTAAACTGACATCTAATAATAAAGAAGATGCTCAAAAAGAGGTAGAAAAAATGGCTGAAGAGATTTTAGCAAATACCGTTATAGAAGACTATACCATCGAGTTAGTATAATGAAACATATAGCTATTTTACAATTTCCAGGTACCAACTGTGATTTGGATACAAAATATGCTTTTGAAAAGCTAAATTGTACCACAACAGTTATTTGGCACAAAGAGACTAAACTTCCAGAAAATACAGACTTAATTGTAGTACCAGGTGGTTTTTCATAT
This sequence comes from Campylobacteraceae bacterium, assembly GCA_027038295.1. Taxonomy (GTDB): domain Bacteria; phylum Campylobacterota; class Campylobacteria; order Campylobacterales; family Sulfurovaceae; genus UBA1140. The sequence goes on along the minus strand of JALVXD010000081.1, from coordinate 2,810 downwards.
GGTGACTATTTACGTTCTGGTGCTATTGCACAGTTTTCGCCTATTATGCAAGCTGTTATAGCGTATGCTAATAGTGGTGGAAAAGTTCTAGGTATCTGTAATGGTTTTCAGATTTTAACAGAGTTAGGTCTTCTTCCTGGTGCACTAAAAAGAAATATTGGTCTTCACTTTATATCAAAATTTCAAACACTAAAAGTCGTAAATAATAGTAATGATTTTCTACAAAAGTGTCAAAAAGATGAAGTATTAAACATTCCTATAGCTCATGCTGATGGTAACTACTACATAGATGAAGAAGCATTTAATAAGTTAGAAGCCAATGAGCAGATTTTACTACGCTATTCAGATGAGTATGGTAATCCTATTGTGGTTAATGGGTCAGTAACTTCTATTGCTGGTGTTTGTAACAAAACAAAAAATGTATTTGGACTTATGCCTCACCCTGAACGTGCATTAGAAAATATTTTGGGTTCAGAAGACGGCATAAAAATGCTAGAAGGATTAATTGCTTAATGCAACATTATAAATCATATATTTTTACATTACTTATAATATTTTCAAGCTCACTACTCGCAAATGATGTAGAATACAGTTATGTCCCAAATAAAGTATATGAAAAACAAGTTTTTCCAATAAGCTTTTTGACAACAACTGCTCACTCTAAAAATATTAAATTTTACTTTGAAGGTAATAAAGTACCTGTTTTAAAACAGCCTGTTATTATTCGGAATGGCACAAAAACTTTTTATACTTTTTACTTTAAAACAACAGAAATTTTATTTAAAATTCCTAGTGTAACGGTTAAAGTGAATGGAAAAAAAGAGAAACTACATGCTATTAAAATTCCTGTTAAAGAGCTTCCTCAAAAAGATAACTTTTCAGGCGTTATCGCTTCAGGTCTAAAAATCAAGAATCATCAAGTATCTGTTTTTGATGAGCATACAAACCTTATTGCTATATCTATAGAAGCACATGATGCCAATCTTGAAGACATATTTGTTCCTTCAGCATTAAAAGATGGTGTAGAAAATGCAAAACGCATAGGTTCTAAAATGGAAATTCAATACTATATTGTTCTACCAGCTGAAAAAAAATCACTTACCTTTTCATATTTTGACACTATAAAACAGACATTTGTTGATAAATTTATTCCAATAAATTTACACGATGGCTCTGTTGCAGCACAAACTGACCTTAACCCTAAAGATGATAGTTTTGAAAAACTTAAAAAGTACACATTTATAGCATTAGCCATTCTATTTTTATTGCTTTTCTTATGGAAAAGAGACTTTTTTTACTTAATTCTTTCTGTTATCTCGGCTGCTGTTCTCTTAACATTTTATACAGCTTTGGCCAAAGTGTGTATAAAAGAGGGTTCACCACTCTATATTGTTCCTGCATCAAACAGCACAACAAGTATACATATAGATAAACGTTTTACAACTACAAAATTAGCAGAGCGTAATGACTTTATAAAAATAGAATATAAACACGGTGTTGTAGGATGGATTAAACATGAAGATATTTGCGACAATTAGATTTTACTATGGTGCTGCAGTTATATCTTTTATAGCTGCAGGAATCATGGTTCCACTTATGTTTATTTTAAAAAATAAACGAAATCATATTTTACATTATTGGAATAGAGTCATGCTCTTCCTCATTGGGGGGACAATAGTCTCACATGGGAAAAGAGACAATAGTGCCGATATGTTTGTTATGAACCATCAGGGTATTATTGACATTATTGCAATGGAAGCTGCAGAAGAGACAGACCTTCGTTGGGTAGCAAAAAAACAACTCTTTGATGCTCCTTGGTTTGGTTATGTTTTAAAACTTCCAAACATGATAGAAGTTGATAGAGAAAACAAAACTGGTCTGACCAAACTTATTAAAGATGTAAAAGATACTAAAGAAAAACATAAAAGAGTGGTTGCTATTTTTCCTGAAGGAACACGAACCAACAAACAAGAGCTATTGCCTTTTAAGGGTGGTACACGTATTATAGCAAACAAATTGGAACTTAGTATTCAGCCCATAGTTATAACCAATAGTAAAAAACTACTTAATGAACATAACAAAACAGCTCACAATGCAACCGTACACATACACTATCTCGATACATTCCAAGTTGACAAAAATGATAAAGAGTGGTATAAAAACCTTCAAATAGATATGCAAAGCATAATAGATGAAGATAAGAATAAATATGAAAGAGAACGATAAATGAATATAGACAATGAAGAGACACCATTAATGGATGAAGTTGAAAAGCACATTAGAAAACTTGTTAATCCACTAAAAGAGGAAGATGAACTCAAGAAAGTTTTAAAAGTAAAACTAACAAAAAAAGAGTTTAAGGTTTTAAATGCTTGGGCAAATGAAGATGAGATAGAGCCTCTACTTGAAAAGCTTGGTATGAACGAAGAGCGTTATGGTGAACTTTCACTAAAATTAATTAAAAAGCTCAATCAAGAGAAACTAAAACAAGAGATGATGATATAACTCATCTCTTTATGAAAAGATTTTTATAAAAATGCTAATAAGGAAGCCGTAACAGCTACATTAAGCGACTCCACACCTCGTTGCATAGGTATTACTATAGAAGCGTTTGAAAGCCTCTCTACCTCTTTACTAACACCCTCACTCTCATTACCAAGTATAAAAATAGTTTTATTGATATAAACTTCATCTTTATAAGAGTTTTTTGCATGAGATGAAAGTGTATACAGCTTAGCATCTGCTTTTTTAAACTTCTCTAAGGTTTTTATAAATGAATTTGTTTTAATAATAGGTAGTTTAAAGAGTGT
>JALVXD010000080.1 GCA_027038295.1 Campylobacteraceae bacterium | reverse complement strand
TAGGAAGTTCTTACTCTTATGGTGACTGGATGTGGGGAGTGAATGGAAAAGTTCTTCTTCATGAGTTAAAAAGTAATTTGAGTTCAGGGGATACTATTTCCAATTTAAATGATACTGAAAATATAGATAGAAATGAGTTCTCTTTTTTTGGTAGTTATAAATTAAATGAAGAGTTTAGAGCCAATCTTCTTTATCGTTATGCAAAGCTACAATCAAACAACAACTATAATGATGTGAGAGATTATGATACAACTTTTAATTATAATACCAATGGTTTGGCATTCTCTTTGGTCTATATACCAACTTTATTAAGAACTGAAACTCAACTCTTATGGCTTAGTTCTGGAGCTGTTTATAGTCAAGCTACGGTAGAGGTTTCTGAGAGCATCAATACTCGCTTAAATGATGTCTCTATAAATGATAAACAGAGTGCTTTAGGTTTTCAATTGGGTACAGGGTATAATTATCTTTTTTCAAATAATGTAATACTTAAAGTTTCTGCCGATTGGTATAAGTTTGACTTTGGTAAACTGGATGTAGATTCTCAAACTATGAATGGTGTATTAGAACAAGCCTCTTTAAATGAAGAGACTTATGCCGTTCGGTTTGGGGTACTTTATCGGTTTAATTAGGGGTAAATCTTTGGAACATTTCTCTATACCACTCATTATTTGAAGCTTCTTCTCCAAATAATAAGTTATTAGAATGTGGAGAAAATAGATAGCTATTGGTATCTATAATTCGATGATTGGTTGTAAATATATTATCATAAAAATAGATACTTTCTTGATTTTCATCTATATCAAAAGTTCTACTATTGTATACATAAGGATTTGGATCCCCAACAATACTAAATTTAAGATTTATTAAATTTAAAAGATTGTATCTATACTCAATCCCTGAAATATAAAGAAAATCTTTATTTCTATTATAAATATATCCCCCAGCTCTATAAAGACCCAATGAGCTTGTTTCTGAAAAACTTTCAAGTGAATATTCATAGAAAGTTAAGAGAGACATTGACATACTATAAAGGTTATCTTGATTGTCAAAATAGAATTGGTTAATATCAAAGGTCAAATAATTAACACTTTGACTAGAAAACATTTTAAGAGTTGGATTTTTACGTAAGTTATTTAGATTATATTGATTTAAAATGATTTTATCGTTTTGTGTGAAGATAGAAATTCCAATGGTGTTATCTTGGGTATATTTTATGTGATTTAAATATGGAAAGTTTGGAATAGTAATAACTTTTGAATGTTTAATATCTTGAATATCTAGCATTTTAATTTCACTATTGCTTACAATAGTAGTATTTAGGGGAATTTTACTGTCTGTAAAAAATAGTATATTATCATGGATATCTATAATATGTTTTCCTACACCTATCTCTTTTTTCATTAATATTTTAGGATTATTAAAGTCTTGAATATTAATAGCTATAACTTCTGCATTTAGATTGGTTAAAAAAATACGATTTTTATTTTTTTGAAGATAAATAGAGACATGTTTGTATTTATTATTATTAAAACTTGAATCTAATGATATTAATCGTTCTATATTTTCATTATTAGTTTTAGGCAGAGAGATTGAACCCAATTTCTTATGATTAATAAGATCATAAATATAAAAAGAGTCTTCACCATAAATATAAGCAAATGAACCATCTATTTTAATGTTTTCAGCAGGGGTAAACTCTTCCAAAATGTAGGCATTGAATAAATATTTAAGATAGATAATATCATTGCTTATAAGTTTTTTAGTAATTATGTCATAAGTTTTTTTATTGGTTAAAGTTCTATAGAGGTACTGCTTATCAGATAAAGGATTAAACCCAAATATATCTTTTCCATCAATAGTATTATCACCATTTAAATCTTGATTTAATAAAATTTTACTACACTTTTCTATGTTCTCTTCTAGTGAGGGTGTACCATAGCGATCAGACATAACTTCCTTAATTGATTCTACAATATAATCATAAAGCATTTCACTAAGTGGAGTAATCCGAATTTTTTTATTTGAATTTTTTATCCAAGAACCTTTTGCTATAAGTCGCATTACTCCTGTATAAGGTTTTTGGGTAAAATCTTTTATTCCATCATTATCGCTATCTAAAAGGGTTCCTCCTGTAACTTCAAATACATAAAAAGTGTCCTCTTCTAGTTCATTTGCATGAGTATTGAAATTTCCATTTTTAGATGTTGTTTCAGTATAAATAAGCTCCTCATTATATGCTGGAAATTTCTCTGTAAGTTTTATTATTTTAACCGTTGCCTCAGAGATTATGGCTAACTCTACTTTAGCTAAAATATCTCCTTTAATGATGTTAATATTTATTTTTTGTTTTGTAACTCCATAGATGTTCTCTGCTATAACTTCAAAAGTATAATTTTTTGCTGTATCTATTTTACTTAAAAGAGTAAGTTTCCCATTTATATTTAGTTGAAACTTTTCAGAGCCTTCTCCACTTAAGGTAAGAGAAGTAAGTGGACTATCGCCTTGGTTTATATCTAGGTTACCAATGGTAAATCCAGAAGAAGAAGCAGTCGCTATATCTTCAGAAAAAGGAGCAATACTCGGTTTAGCATCTTCATAAGAGATAGAAGAGTTACGGATAAGATGTTTTTTTACATTATTAATAGGTACAGGTGTTTTACCTACAGAAGTAATTAAATTATTGACTTCTGCTATAGATAAATCGTTTAAGCTTTTTATAGTCAATCTCTTTTTAGTCTCTTCTGTAATCGTAATGTTCTCATTAATTTCTGCATCATCATCTAATGATTGTAAAAGAAGAGCTGTTTTAATAACATTTTCATCTTCAAAATAGTCTTGTGGAACACCCACTAAGTCTTGAGGGCGAATCTCTTGACCATCTTTATACTCTGTAATCGTGCCTAAAACCAATGAACCCAAACTAAAAATGATGTCTCCCTTACTACAATAGAGGACACCATCTTTTATTTCTCCTTTTACCTTAGCTTTTTTGGTAATTCCATTTCTTTTCCCACAACTGTAGTCTATACCGTTAACAGGTGAATCTATAAAATAGAGTGTTTTTAGAGGTGTTGGTTCAACTGATGTACCTCCACCTCCACAAGCAGAGAAGAGTAGAAACATAAGTGTGAGTATGATTTTTTTTAACATGAGGTTCCTTTTTATTTAATAGTGATTTGTTGGTTGATTCTGTCGTTAAATTCCAAACATAGTTTCATTTGTACTCTGTTTATGTCTCCTAAAATTTTTTTTGCCACGTCTGGTGTGTATTTTTCTCTGCTATAAAAACCAAAATTAACCATCTCGTTTTCTGAACCATTTTGTGTAGACATAATGACAAATCGAAAAATACCATAAAAAACTTGTCTGTTCTGAAAACGAATAACAGTTAAGTCATCATGGTCATCAGATTTTTTTAAAATAAGGCTTTGATGGGTACTGATTTGTAATACACCAGCGTTTTTATATTCATCTATAACAGAGTAGTCTTCATTTATGGTTGTCTCTACTATCCATACACCATCATCTTCTTTTGATGAGCTTGGATTACTTGGATACATGTAGGCATACCATATTCCTTTTAGTGCTTCAAAGAGTTTTTTGTTATCAGAAAATATTTGGCTTTTTTCAAGTTGGGTTCGATTTTTTTGTGATTTTTTATTTTTTACATAAAATTCTTTAATTAGAGTATCTATATTATTTGTATCAAAATCTATTGTTTTATTGAAAATTTTTTTTGGAATCTCAAATACATACTCTAAAAGTTGTATATGTAATGTATTGAGTGTTGATGTATGTCTAGGGTCACGAAGCCGAGTAAGATATGATGGAGAGTTATACCCAAAAGCCTTTTGAGCTTCATTTGCACTAATATAGTTGTCTAGTATATAGTTAAATTTTTTGGCAATATTTATCTTCTCTTCTCTTTGTCTCTCTGTCATATCTTTCCCCTTTAATATTTTAAATTATACATTAATTTATTTTTTGAGTAAAGGTAACTATGTTGAAAATTAGGTCTAATTATTTAATTACACTAAATATTACACTTGTTAATTACTTTTGTTAAAAAATATATTTAGTATTATTTGAAATGTAAATTATAAGGGGATTCGATGAATAGGTTATTTATAGGTTTGTTAATGTGTTCGATTTATATCAATGCAGAAGTTACTACAGTTGTAGATGATGTGTTGTTATCGAAGGATAATAATACATCAAGAAAGAATGATGATGTAAAGTTTGCAGTTGAAGTTGGAACAAAAACAGATTTTTGGAATCCTGGACTCTCTGGTAATGTATTGAATTATGATACAGAAGGTCTATTTTTAGGCTTTGGAAAATTTAAAGTTAAACTTTATGATACTGATGTTTTTACTTTTGAAAAATATCAAACATTAAACTCTTCAGATAACCAAAATGATTTATTAGCTTCCTATAAAAGTGACCAAAAGAAAAGCTCTACAATAGATGGAATGAGAATATCTTTAGACCTTATTAAGGTGGTTAATTTTTTATTTGATAAAGAGTGGCTAGAAGGATTAAATTATGAATTTAATACAAAAAATTTTATAGGTTCTGCTTCTATTCTTCAAAACAGTGCTTATTGGTATGGTAATACCGTTAACGGAGAAGTGGGTAAAGATTTCACGGTATTGGTAAAAGGAAATGAACTCTCTTTTAAGACAAAATTTACAAGCCATAAGCTCTCTTATAAATTTGATGATATTTTTAATCAAGTAAAAGGAAGCTTTGTCTCTATTGGTGCCTTTGATCAAGAGTGGTCAAAACCTACATTTGTAGCTGATACAGCATTTAATGGTGCTTTACCTGTGATTTTTGATTCTAATTATTATTCAAAAGGAGTTAGTAGTTCAATTGGCGTATTAACCAATAGTTATAATGTAAAAGCTTTTATCGATTATGGAATAGATAATGAGATGAAAATCATAGAGAAAAAAGGGAGTTATTCAGATTACAATAAAGATGTAAATATTTACATGATGGGATTAAATGCTAATTATACATTTGAAGATATATATTCAAACAATAGTTTTAATACAGATTTTATTATTGGTCTTGAAATGCAATACAGTTCAATAGTACAAGATGGAAATAATGAACTTGATGCAGAGACACTTTATGGGATAAATGCAGCAGTAGAAGTTACATTTTAATAAGAGGAGAAGCTTAAATGTATAAAACAAGTATAGTTTTTATCTCTTTAATTCCAGTTTTTTCAGGATGTATTGCTACTTCAAAGTTATTAGAAGAGAATGTAGCTCCTAAAGTACATGATTACAGTAAAAGTACAGAGGCGTTAAAAGAGTGTAAATTTGATAATGTGATATCAATTGTTCATAAAAATCAAAATGAGCTACTTAAAAATTCAGAACTTGGTTTGGTTTATTACTTCAAAAATGCTTATAAAAAATCTAATAGAGCTTTTGATGTAGCTATTAATAAGTATAGAAACAATGAAAATAAAGCCATTATTTCTCTTTCTAATATTTTTAGAAATGAGTATCAAGGTGAAGGCTTTGATAAAGTTTTTTTACATAATTATAAAGCGATTAATTATTTAATACTTGGAGATGCTGAAGGTGCTAGAATTGAGGCAAAAAATTCAAACAGTATACAGCAAGAAGAGCGTATAAAATTAAGAAATTTTACAGAAAAATATACTCAAAAAAATAAAAATTCTCAGCTAGTATCACGATATGATGTCCTTTTTAATAAAGTACATCCTCAACATCATCCCTACCAAAACCCTTTTGCTTACTATATATCTGCACTCGGTTATGCTGAAGATGGAGACTATGAAAATGCTAAAGTCAATATATCTAATGCCATTAAGTTTAGTACAAATAGTAAAATTCTCAAGGATAAGCTATCTGCTTATAATGAAGGGAAAAATGAACGTTCCGTAGAACTGTTTTTCGATGTAGGACAATCTCCTTTAAAGTCACAAGTGAAGCTAAACATGGACATGGGAAATGGGGAAGAGCGAATGGCTTATCTTCCCTCATATATTTTAAATAGAAGCAGTATAGACTATATAAAAATTACAAACAGTAAAAATGAAGAAGTTGCTAGAAGTTTTGTACTTTCAGATATTAATGCGATTAAAATTAATGAATTTAAAGAAAAACTTCCTGCTATGTTATCTATTTTAACAAAAGAAATCAGCTTAACCATTGGTTCAGAGGCTTTAGATAAAAAATCAAAAATTTTATCAACAGTATTTAAAACAGGAACAGCTATTTATGGGCAAAATGATGTTTCAACTTGGTCTCTACTTCCTGAAAAAATATTGGTATTGTCCTTTGTTCCTGATGTTAAAGAATCTTATCAAATTTCTATTGTAGATAAGAGTGGAAAGACTCTTTCTCAGGAAGCATTAACTATTGATAAAACAAATAAACTTAAAAATATTTACAAGCACTATACACTTAGAGATAGAAAAATTTGTAAATAAATTGAAAGGATAAAGATGAAGAGAAGATATATGTTTTTGGCAGGGTTGTTTTTTGTTGGATGTAGTAGTACCTCAACTACTTCAAAAGTAGCAAATCAAAGTTTGTCGCTTCCTCCACAGGTAGTGATTAATAATGTTCAATTACAAAAAGAGGTTTCCATAGGTATTGGCTCAGATAGAACAAATGATAACAATATACTAGAAGCTTATGTAGATGTAAAAAGCAATATAAGTAGTTCTGTAACCTTACAGTATCGTTTTCGTTGGTTTGATAAGGAAGATTATGAGGTAGGTCAAAATATGTCCATGTGGACACCACTTTTTTTAGAGCCTAAAGACTCTATTAAAGTTACAGGTGTAGCTCCAAATGATAAAGCAGATAGTTTTAAATTTTATTTAAAAAAAGGAAATTAAGTGATGAAAATATTTAACAAATCCCCCTTTATAGCTTTGATGTTAGTCGTAAATTTAACAGGGTGTGTATCAAGCAGTGGAAAAGTTACTAGAATCGACTCTAAAGGTTTACATGATGTAGATGTAAATTACGGAGCTGAAGATTTGCATATGTTTACTCAAAAAATGGTCAGTTCTATGTTGCAAAGTTCATTTTTAAAAGAGTCTGAAAAATCATATATTGCTTTAGGGAAAATTCATATTAATAGTGGAGTTAATGAAAATATAGATTTGAATCTTATTAAAAATACCATACGTACAAATCTTATAAAATCTAACAAAGTAAATTTTATTGATGCTGAACATATTGGTGAGTTAGAAAAAGAGTTGGATTATCAAAATAGTAGTAAATATTTAGATAAATCTACAGTAAAAAAAATAGGAGGTTTTATTGCAAGAGATTATACCTTAACAGGTGACATTCATGCTATTAAAAAAGACAATGGAGAGATTCTTGATAATTTTTATGCATTAAGTTTACGACTTACTGATGTTAAAACTTCAGCAATTGTTTGGAGTGAAGAAAAAGAGATACGAAAGCAAGTTCGTAAATGAAAAAAATAATATCTACTGTAGTTATATTGTTTTTTACAGGGTGTAGCTCTTCTCACTTAGGAAAAATAGAGAAAGTAAATACAGCAGGAATTAATTTGACAACAATTCGATGGGGTTCAGATGATTTACAAGAGATAGCACAAAGAGTGGTATCGGACATTTTAAACTCTTCTATTGATTTTACTAAAACATATAGTTTTGGAAAAATACGAAATGATAGTCATGACCATATTGATACGAAACATTTAGTTAATAAGATTATGACTCTATTGCTTCAAAGTTCAAAAATTAAAATTTCTGAAAATGAAAAGCATAAAAGTAAGGCTGTTTTTTACGGAAAGATTTCTAGTATTTTTAAAAAAAATACTAATACTAAAGATATGTTTTTTAATTTTAATTTACTATTAACCGAGGTTCAAACCAGTAAAGTAGTTTGGAGTACAGATGTGGAAATTAGAAAAGTTCAAACAAGAGATATTTTTGGAAAATAATAACAAAATTAAATAAAAACAAAAAGGAAAAAGAGATGAAAAAAGGAATGTTAAAAGGTCTATTCTTAACTGTGTTTACACTAATAACCATAGGTTGTGGAGGAGGTTCAGGAGGAGGTAGCTCTTCTTTTGATGACTCAAAGAATAACCCAACTATAGATAACATAATTGTAAATGAACAAAATGGAACTTCAAATGAACAAAGTAGAACTTCAAATGAACAAAATATTAGTTCGATAATAAAAGAAGTAAATGGAGAATATATCATATATGTTAATGAAAATCAAAGAACAGCATTTACGATAAATTCTAAAAATAATAATAAAGTAACATACGCTTTATCTGGGGGAGACTGGAGAGAGTTTGATATAGATAGGTATAGAGGGGAGTTCTTTTTTAAAGAGCATACCGATTATGAAAAAAAGCCAATTTATAACTTTCAAATTGTTGTGGATGATGGCTTTGGACATGTAACTGAAAAAAAAGCTACAATTTATGTATTGGATACAAAAGTTGAAAATGTTATTGAGGTAGTTCAGACAAATACTCCTTTACCTGAAAGTCAAGAAAATAACTATTTTATCACTACATGGAAAACAGATATTGAGGGGAGTTCAAATCCTAAAGAGATTACAATACCAACTATTGGTGATGGGTATAACTATAGTGTTGATTGGGGTGATGGAAGCAGTAGTAAAAATGTTACTGAAAATATTACACATGTGTATGACCATAAAGGAACATATACGCTTAAAATAGTAGGAGACTTCCCTCAGATTAGGGCTCAATATGATTCATCTTTTCTTCCTTTGGTAAATAATAAAAAACTATTATCTGTAGAACAATGGGGAGATATAAAGTGGCACTCAATTTCTAAAATATTTCAAGAGTTTCCAAATGCTATGCCAAAGTTTACCGATGCACCTAATCTATCGCATGTGACGGACTTAAGTGATATGTTTTCTTTGCATTCAGATTATAATGATAATACAGGAACTTGGGAGTTGCGAAGAAATCTTAAAAACTTTAATCAAGATATAAGTAACTGGGACACCTCAAATATTGTTAATATGAGTAGCATGTTTTCAGATGCTCAAGCATTTAATCAAGATATTGGAAATTGGGATGTTTCTAATGTTACTGATATGAGTAACATGTTTTCTGGTGCTAAATCTTTTAACCAAGATATAGGAAACTGGGATGTATCTTATGTTGGTGACATGAGTAATATGTTTTCAGAGGCTAAAGCATTTAATCAAGACATAGGAAGATGGAATGTTTCTAATGTTATGAGAATGGACTCTATGTTTGAGAATGCAGAATCGTTTAATCAAAATATTAAAAATTGGAATATTAAAAATGTATTAAGTTCTAATTACTTTGGATTACATTCTCCATTGCAGGATAGTTATAATCCATTCTCTGGAGATAAAAATATAGAAGAAAAAATTCAAACATATTTAACTCAGAATAATAAAATTTATATTTCTCATAAAGTAAGTAAAGATAAAACTCGTGCTGTTGTACATGGTGATATATATATGACCTCAGCAACAGAAATATATATATTAGATATTTCTAATCTTAACGATATTAAATTATTACTAACAACAGATGAATTTTATAGGTTTACGTATCTTAACTCTTATACTATAAAAGATAATTATATAGTTATTTTAACAAATCGATCAGTAGATGTATATGATTACAATACAGCTGAAAAAACAAGTTCATTCTCTGTTCCTTATTTACCTGATGGGTATATTTATTTTAAGGTAGAAAATGATTATGCTATTGTTCAAAAAACGAATGGAAAACCTAAAGAAAAAGATATCCTTTACAAAATTAATTTTGAAACTAATGTGAAAGAACCATTACATATGTTAGGAGTAGATGGTGGGGTTAGATATCAGTTGTCAAGAGACAGAAGTACCATATTTGTAATGGATAGAAACAATAAGGTTATTAAAGAGCTTTCTGCTCTTTAATCTTTTAGTAAATTTATATAGATTGGAGAAGAAATGAGAAAAATAATTCTACTTAATCTAATTATTTCATTAAATTTATCAGCAGGTATTTTTGATGATTTAATGGAGAGTTTAAATATAGATAAGAAGAAAAGAGAGGTCACGGTTGAGAACAGTACAATCACTTCAACTACAGACGAAAAAGAAGATACAAACAGAGAGAAAAAAGAAAAAGTAATTCTTTTAGGAGAAAAAATAAGTATAACAAACAGTGATATTAAGGTGGATAACAAAGATATAAAGAAGAAATCTAATTTAGGAAAAGTTGTAATTATCGCTAAAGATATTAACATTGAAAACAGTGAGATTAAAGCGAAGGCAGAACATCATGTAAATGATAACAATAAGGTGATTGGACATAATGGTTCAGTGTATATTAATGGAGAAAAAGTAGAAGTAGAAAACAGTAACATTAGTGCTTCTTCTTCAATAGCCTCAGGGAATGTAGTTGTAGGCACAAGTGGTAGTATTGTTCTTGGGTCACATTAATTAAGTTTGCTCTTTGAAGTGCTAGTTCTATAGCACTTTGAAGACCAAATACTGGTTTTGGTTAAATTTATTTAAAAGGATAACTTATGAAAAAAGTTATATTGTCATTGGTTACAATAGGTTTGTTTGCATCTTTAAATGCTGAAAGTTTAGTAGATGAAGGAATTAGTCAAGAGTTAGAGAGTAAAGAAGCAGATACAGGAAGTAATTCTCAAGTAAGAGTTGAAAACTCAACTATTATTACTGAAGCAAATATTGAAAAAGGTGCTGTCGCTATAGGTACAGTTGGTTCAGTTTCTGTTGAAGGAGAAGATGTATTGATTGAAAACACAACACTGATGTCTGAAGCAAATATTGAAAAAGGTGCTGTTGCTATAGGTACAATTGGTTCTACAGAAATAAATGCAGATGACGTAGCAATAGAAAACTCCACAGTAAGTACTACTGCAAATGTAGGAGAAGATGCTGTGGCTATAGGAACGATTGGTTCAGTTAAACTAGGAAAGTAAAAGAGATTAGGTAAAGTACATATTTTGTATTTTACCTATAAAATGTATAGTTTTTTGCTTCTATAAAATAGTTAAAAATTATACATTTATATAATTAAGGAGATATGATGAAAATGGTTAAAGTAGCTTTTGTTTTAAGTATCTGTTCTCTCCTCTATGCAGAGAGTTTAGAAAGTTTAAATTTAGAATATGAGAAATCTAGAATTAAAAAGAAGGCAGAAAGTTCAACCTCTAGTGATAGTGTTTGTTATCAATACGTAGAGATAAGTTCTAAAGCAGAATGGGATAAAAGGAAAGATGAATTAAATACTTATATTCAAAACAATAAAAATAACTGTAAAAAGTATATTATTTATAAAGAAGTAAGAAATGTTAATACTAAAATGGATTTTTCACGAAATAAAAATAATAAAGAGGAATATACTTTTAACATAGGTGTTATTTTAGAAGAAAATCCAGACATCGATATTACAATATATACACAAGTAAAAAATAGTACTTTAAAAAAGAGTACTTCTTCCGAGGAAAAAGCAAATATTGGAAGTGTTGTTCTTGAAAATAATGAGGATGTTGATATTGAAGATACAAAAATAACAACTGTGGTTAATATTGAAAACAGTGAAGTTGGTAATGTAGATGTATTTGAAGAGAGTGGATTAAGCGATACAGAAAAATTTTTAGAGGAAGATAAAGATGACCCATTTAATGATTAGAAAAAATAGTAGCTTAGCATTATTATGTATGTTTATGGTAGGTTGTGTTCCTGTTCCTGATGTTGAAAGAGTAGACCAAAAAATAAGCTCTTTACATACATCAGAATATAGTAAAATTGTAGCTACAAAAAAATTATTGAATAGCAAAGCACAAAAGTCCATTTATATTTATATAGATTTAGATGGAGCTGTTAATGATTCGGGAACAGGAGTTGGAGAACTACCTTCAAAAATGAGAAGACAACTTATAAGTATATTAAGTGATTTTGGTAAGAATGTTAAAGTTGTAACAGATGGAAGTACTTATATGAAATTGAGAAAAAAGAATGAAGGAAAAGATTCTTTTTATGCTCTTGATGGAGCGATTACAATATATGATAAAGATATTATGAGTCAATCATCAGGAATTAATTTTGGATTTGATTTTGGAGGAGGAGAAGGCTCAGGAGATTCTAATTCTAAAATGAAAGATAAAGACAGTAAGTCAATTTTAGGGGTTGATTTTTATTTGAGACAGCATGAAGTGATTACGAACACTGTTAAGTCAAAGATTGATATTAAGACTACGACACGTGGTTATAGCTTTGGGGTATCAATTAATCAAGGAGGTCTTGGTTTTAATGCATCAAAAACAATTAAAGATGGAGTCGGATTGTCTGTAAGAAAGCTTTTAGAACATAGTGTGAATGAGCTTATTAATCAAGTCATAACGAAATAGTGGTGTACAATGAATTTTACTAAGATATTTGTATTTTTATTCTTTGTTATTACGTTTATTAATTCTGAAAATCTAAGTGATTGCATATCGGATTTAAATGGATTAAATCAAGAAAGTGAAATGATACTTAGTGATAAGGAAAAAATAAATTTTATATCAAGTATAAAAGATAAAAACTATGAAGAGATTAGTAAGTTTCTTACCCAATATTCAAATGTGGATTTTTTGATGGAGAATGCAAATACACCATTGTTTTATGCTATTGATGTAGGAGATATAAGAACAGTTAAATTACTGATTGAACACTCTGCAAATATATATCATGTTAATAATAATTTAGAAACAACACTGCATATAGCTGTTAAAAAAAATCATTTAGAAATAGCACGATTATTATTAGAAAGTGGTGTACCTGTATCTTCTACAGATATAGAGAAACATACTTCTCTGTTTTATGCAAAAGAAAAAGCATATAATGAATTAATTGCATTGTTGACTTATTACAAAGAGAATGAAGTAGAAAAAAAAGATAGTTTCGAAACCTTTATAAAAAATTTTTAATTTAGGAGAAAATAGATGAAAATTATAAGCATATTACTTTTTAGTATATTGTTGTTAGGGTGTAATACAAGTGCTTTAGCCCCAAATGTTGAACAAAAAGCACAGTATTCTCAAAAGAATGTTACACGTCATCACTTTAAGATTGTAGATTTTAGGAACATGCTCGATAAAAACAGTGTAAAACCTATTTATATTTATCTTCAAGCATTAACATCAGATGTACCTTCTTCTGAATTACCAAGATTAAAACATTTAACACAGAGTGTTCTTTCTGATTTTGGAAGTAAGGTTGTTGTTATCACTAATGCTACTGTAGCTAATAAATATTTTAAAAATAGTCGTTTTTATATTTTAGAAGGTGGGATTACATCATTTGATAAAAGCATTGAATCTGAATCTTCATCTATAAATCTTAGTTTAAAAATTGGTGATTCTAAAAATAAAGATAAATTTAAAAATAAGAAAAATTTATCTCAACTCATTGGAGACTTCTATTTTAAACAAAATCATATTGTTACTTATAAAACAACAAGTAGTCTAAATATTAGAGAAACAAATAAAGGTTATAAATTTGGTATTGATTTGTATGGTGTTTCTTTAGGCATAAATAGTTTTAAAAATGTTAAAGATGGATTAGGTCTATCCGTTAGAAAACTAGTAGAAGCAAGTATGATAGATTTAATAGGAAAAGCTATTGGAGTACAGACCTATCAAGTCATGCCAGAGATTCAAGCAAAAAAGAATGCTACAACGGATGAGCATTTAAGTAACTATGATTTCTGTTCTGATGTAGAAAAAATAGTTCTCTATCCTATGGCACTTCATGATGAAAGATTTAATGAGTTTGGTATGTCTTATGAGAGTGAGATGAATAAACTTAAGTGTTTTAAGGAGTTATATACAAATTCAGAACAATCTCAATATAAAGTAAGACTAAACACAGTCTTTGGAGAGTTGACAAATAGGTCACAGTCTTATAGCAATGCTAAATTTATACAGAGAAAAATCAACATTGATTTAGGCATTTCAAGAAAGAACCTTTTAACAAAAAGTGTACCAAACAAACGAATATGTGATAAACCTGATAATCATGACTATTGTGAGTTTATTGAAAATAGAGTTGAGTTGGAGAAGGTTTGGAGGTAGTTTACATATTTTTTTCTCATGACGACATTTAATATCGTCACGAGGAAAATGTTCAGCATTACCAAACCTACCCATAACGCCCACGAAACCACCCATAATAAACAGCAGTAAGCAAGAACCCACTTCCCATAACTATAGTAATATAATTCAACTCCATTCCCATTTTGGCAGCGTATCCTACAAAAAATGTAACGAGTATATTGGTCATCATAAATATCATGTCGTTGTAGGCTATGACTCTTCCGAGGTATTGGCTCTCTATCTCTTGTTGTAAGA
>JALVXD010000079.1 GCA_027038295.1 Campylobacteraceae bacterium | reverse complement strand
CAAGTAGCTTAATCACTAGCGATTGAAAGTGTTTGGTGTTGTATTGAATTTTACTTAAAAGAGGAAAGAGTACAGACATAAGACTACTTGAAAAGTAAGTAATGGCAAAGGTGTTTAACTGTTTGGCTTGATAAAAATAACCCAGAGTAGAGACGGGAAAGAGTTTTGCAATAATCATATAATCCAGCTTTTGATAAACCGTTGTTAGAACTTGTGCTAAGAACATATGAAAACCATAAGACCAAAGTTGCTTTAGAGCTTTTAATGAAAAATTTAAGCTAGGTTTCCATGATGAACTACGCCAAATGATTATGTTAAACAGTACTTCACGAAAGATTACTTGCAGGATTAAACTCCATATTCCAAAACCTAAAAGTGCTAAAGAGACTCCTATAAAACCACTGATAATAGAAGCTAAAAGATTTAATTTTGTAAGCTCTTTAAAGTTTAAATGCCGTTTTAAAATAACTGTTTGTACCGTATGAAAGGCTATAAGTGTAAAAAGTATAGAGATAACTTCTAAATAACGCTCCAAAGAACTATTATGATAAAACGCTGCTATATCAGGAGCAAAAACAGACATTAAAATGGTTAATAAAAAACCAATGGTTATATTAAAATAAAATACGGATGTATAGTGTATATCTAAAACTCTTTTACGTTGTATTAAGGCTCCTGCCAATCCTATGTCAAAAAGTACAGATGCCATAGAGACAATCGCCATCAAAATAGCAATAATACCAAAATCAGAGGGGGTTAAAAGTCTGGCTAAAATAATAGTCACCACAAAAGTAGAACCATATATTAAAATTTTCCCAAAAAAGTCCCAAATAAACGCCTCAACTCCTTGCTCTTTTAAACTGCTCATCTCAACATCTCTTTGTTAAAACATTCTCTACTTAAATGTGGTCTCATATCGGCAAAGGGTCTATTAAAATCTAATCTTGGTTCTACAGTTGTCATCTCTGCTGATATTTTTATATCTATGAGTTCAGGCTTATTATTTTCTAAACTCTCTTCTATTCTCTTGTATATATCTTCTGTTTTCTCTGCTTCATAACTTTTTATACCATAAGCCTCTGCAATTTTTTTAAAATTTGGTACAGAGTAATCTTTTTGAGAACCAACCAAGTTTCCCTCTAAATAAGCATCTTGTCTAAGCTTTACCATGTGCAAAGAGGCGTTATTGATGATACATATTTTAATGGGTAAATTTCTTCTTTTAATGATTTCTAACTCTTGTATGTTCATCTGAAACCCACCATCACCACTAATGACAATGGCTCTTTTCCCTGTGGCTAACGTAGCACCTATGGCAGATGGTAAAGCAAAGCCCATAGCACCAAAGGCTCCAGAGAAAAGCACTCTTTGTCTCTCTTTTATGTTTAAAGATTGAGCCACAAGCATCTGATGTTCTCCTACATCAACACAAACTACATCATCAGGGTTTAAGTGTTCCGATATTTTTAACATAATTTGGTTTCCTACTCTATTAGATTTATCAAGAGCATACTCTGAGGGATAATTAGCTTTATACTCCAAAACTTTTTTCTGCCAAGAGTCAATATTTGGCGTTATACTCTTTTTATTTAAGGCTTCTAAAAAATGTTTAATATCTGAGTGAATAAGCAAATCTGTATCTACTCTAATTCCCAATTCATTTTTATCTATGTCTACTTGGACTATTTTAGCATTTTTAGCAAAAGTCTCTATATTTCGCCCTGTTTGTAAGTTGTCCAACCTCGAACCTAAAACAATTAACAGATCAGAATTAGCAACCGTAAAGGTGGCATGTCGTGTACCAAAATTACCTATAAATCCTAGATTGTATTTATACTCGCTAGAAATTGAATCTTTGCCCATAAGGGAATAGACTACTGGTATATTTATCTTTTTTAACAAAATACTCAACTCATCTATGCTCTGTGAAAGACGAACCCCTCCACCAACCAAAATAACTGTTTGAGAAGCATTATTAATTAACTCAACTACTAAATTTATTTCATTATCACTAGCTACTCCACGACTTTTAGTAATATATTTTTTATACTCTAAAGAGTCAAAAAAAGAGTTCTCATTTTCTGGATAAAAGTCCGTTATAAACTGTAGATTTTCAGGTAAACTTATCAGCACAGGACCTTTTCTTCCATGTTGAGATAAAAAGTAAGCTTTTTCAAACTCATATCGAATATCTTTTAAATCTGAAATCTGTACAGAGTATTTTGTAATCTCTTTTGAAATTTTTACTATATCTGTCTCCTGAAAACCAAACTGACGAATACTTCTTGAACCTTTGCACTCATAAGGAGGTACATCCCCCACAATATAAAGTGTAGGAATAGAGTCAAAATAAGCGTCTGCTAAAGAGGTAATAATATTGGTCGCTCCAGGTCCACTGGTTACTGTAACCACTCCAGTTTTTCCTGTGACTCTTGCGTATGCACCTGCTGCAAACCCTGCCCCCTGCTCATGAATGGTAAAAATATTTTCTATCCCCTCATGTTTATCTATAGAGTCACAAATATGTGCATTTTTCCCAATATATGAAAATACTTTATCTATCTTTTGTTCTAGTAAAAACTCTGTGACATGGTCAGATACTTTCATCATCTACTCTTTTATAATTATTTTTAAATACTTCTCCATGTTGTCCATCTTTTCAAGCATCTCTTCTTGTGAATTAAACTTCATTATCATCGTTCCTAATGTTGTGTGAGAGCCATTAAATTTTTGAACTTTATCTCCAATATTTATAAAAATATTCTCTTCTATAATGTTGTTTTCAATCTCATCACTGTACCAAATGCCCTCAACTACTCCATCTTCTAAGGCATGTAATATATAGGAAGAGTAGTACCCTTGTGGCTCTTTCATGGTCAAAGTTGAGCAGTCCATACCTAAGGCAGAATCTACTGTATATTTAACCAAATCAACACCTGTTGCATACTTTATAACTTCGGGAATAAGATTTCCACCATTTCTTGGACCCAATTCTAAAAATGAGAACTCTTGATTTTTATTAAAGTGAAGATCAAAATTTAAAGCACCACTTTTAATCTCTAATAAATCTAATAATCTCTGTGTTTCAGTGTGTGCCTTAAAGAGTTTATCATCTGATTCTATTGAAGGGAAACTCTCTCCTATGGGTACAAATCTATTAGACAATTTATCAAAATGTTCATTTGCAAAAGAGCTAAAAACCAACTTTCCATTACAGACAAAACCATCTCCAGCAACCTGATAACCATCCCGAATAAAAAGCTCTTCTATTACTACTTTTTTCTCTCTTGAAAATACTAAGGCATAACTAAAGGCTGCTTCTAACTCTTCTTTTCTGTTCACCTTAGTCACTCCTTTACTTCCCGAAGAGTCAACTGGTTTTACTATAACTGGTTTTACTAACTCCTTGAACCAACTATATGCTTCTTCTAAATTATAAAAGCTTTTTGACTTGGGTACTAAAAAATCATGTTTTTCTAAGAACTCTCTAAAATAATCTTTTCTCGTTAAAATTTCTACTGACCTATAAGGATT
>JALVXD010000078.1 GCA_027038295.1 Campylobacteraceae bacterium | reverse complement strand
AAGATGAATAAAAACGTTTACTACTTAACACTTCTTTCAGGTATATTTCTCCCTCTAACACTTATTACAGGTTTTTTTGGTATGAATACAGGAGGGTTAATATGGGTAAATGACCCTTATGGTACATGGAAAGCTGTTGGTGTTGCTTTTGTTTTAGAAGTTATCTTCTTTCTGCCTTTTCTTGCTCAAAATATGAAAAAAATAAAGAGACATGAACGTTAAGTATCTGTCTCTTTATTTTGATGAGCATAGATAATAATAGCCACAAAAACCCCACCTTGGACAACCCCTAAAATAACCTCTGAAATAACAGCTACCATAGCCATTAATGTTTGAGGTATCCAATCTCCTGAACCTAACGTTGTAAATGTTACTGTTGAGATATACATAGAGGTTATAAAACTATGTTCATGAATATCTTTCATATTTTCAGGCGTAAATGTAGCCCCTAAATGAAACAGAGAAAAAGGGTCAAAGATATTAAATATTATAGCATAATAGACAATAGTCACAAGAGTTATCTCTAAATAGAGTAAAACCACTTGAATCAGTGCGACATGCACATGATATTTTGAGCGACTAAAGATAAATATGGCACTATCTAGCAGGAAAAATCGAGCTAAAACAATATAGAGAATATTGGCTACTAGAATCTCATCATAATATTGAGCAAAAAAGGCACTATCTCTTAAATCTAAATACCATTCTAAAAGAGGTGGGAGTAGAAGAATAGGCATAACCAAAAACGCTATATTGACACTTTTTATATAGCGTTTTTTTCGTTGTAGGTATTTGGTCAAGAATTAACTCTCAAAAGTATCAAATGCACTTTTTGCATTTCCCATAACGGCACTAGCGTGAGCATGTTTTACAATTTTAACCAAATAGGCTAACTCCTCTTTGGTTATTCCCATCTTTTTAAGCATTTTTGTCTGTTCCATAACACACTCTTCACTTCCTAAAGTAATAGAACATGCTAAAGCCAACATCATAGACGTTTTAGGGTCAAATGGATTTTTTTCATCTTGTATACTAAATTTAGAACTCATTGCTTGTTCAATTAAAAATCTTGGGTCAATCGCTTTTGCTGAGTTTAAAGATTGAGGTAAAGCCCCCATTTTCTCTATCATCATTGCTTCTACTTGTTCTGGTGTTGGTACGCTCATTTTTTGTATTTCCTTTATGTCTTTATTTACTAACTATTTAGTTGATTAATTGTACTCTTTGAAGATAAGTTCTCTCTTAAAATTAAGAGAATTGTTTAAAAATTATACCTTCTTAATTAATACAACAACCTCTTGAAGCGTT
This sequence comes from Campylobacteraceae bacterium, assembly GCA_027038295.1. Taxonomy (GTDB): domain Bacteria; phylum Campylobacterota; class Campylobacteria; order Campylobacterales; family Sulfurovaceae; genus UBA1140. The sequence continues at coordinate 2,295 of JALVXD010000078.1, read as the reverse complement.
AAGAGTTTTCCTGTTGATTTTACCTCGCCATTAATCACAAGTCCAGGGGTACTAACAATACCGTAACTCATTATCTTCTTAATATCTTCTACCTTTTCAACCTCAAACTTACCATCAAGTGTTTCTACGGCTTCATCAACAACTTTTGTAAGAGCCACACATTTAGCACAGCCTGTACCTAAGATAAGTATTTGCATAACGCCATCTGCTATTTTTGGTTTTTCGGTTGAAGAAGTACCATTAGTCGAAAAGTTATTAATGGTTTTAGGGTCAACCTCTTTAGCAGGAGTACAACAGCTACGCTCATCTTTTGCTTGGTTAGGTGTGGCACAACAGCCCGAAGCAGGGTCACAAGTTCCCATCTTCATCTCAAGTGGACACCAGTTTATAATACCTGTAATTAGTGGCATCACTCCAAGGTAAAACCATGGATTACTACTATAAACTCCGTAGCCAATTAGTGCTAGACCTATTGCAATTCTTATGATTCTATTTGTAGCCATTTTAATTCCTTCGTCTATTTTTCAATATAGGTAATTGCACCTTTTGGCAATGCTGTAATAAGCTTTTTTACAACTTCTTGCTGTGTCTTGGCTAGTTGCATAATTTCTGCTTTTGTTGCTTTATGCTGTCTAACTTTTGGCTTAATTGTTTTTATCACTTTTGCCTCTTCTTTGTTAAGAATTTTCATTCTATCAATCACAACTGTTACACTTTTTTTATTATCTTTTCTCTCAAATTTAATAGTAATAGTTCCATCTTTACCTTGTAAACTTGGATTTACTATAAAGTCATAATTGGTCTGGGCACGATTAAATCTTGTACCTGTTAAATAAGTAATGGCATCAACAATATCCATATTGTAAACAGAGATAGATACATTTACTCCTCGTCTTTGTATTGGTTCATTAGGATATAACTTTTTAAGTACATTTTTAGTTGCTATAAAAGCAGCCGTAGTACAACCACATATATGACCTGTCATAATACCTGTATCTTCAAGTGATATATGAAATATATCTTTACCAGGAGCTTTGGAACCAGCTACCATTGCTTTGTGGTCTACTATATCCAATACACCTGCTTTTTCATATAGTGGATTAGTTGCCAATAACTGTATGCTTGTTAATGCCATAATAGATATAGCTTTTATTGTTCTGTTTTTTTTCATGTTTGTTTCCTTGTTGTTTAATTTTGATAAGTATAGCAAAAAACATATCAATATATCTTGATATATCTATTAATTTAAAATAGTATTGAAGAGATACCCTATACAGATAATCCCAAATCCGACGATTCCAAAAAAGACCCCAATAAGTCGAACATGAAGTATTTTTTTCAATATCATAGCCTCTGGAAGAGAGAGGGCAGTTATTGCCATCATAAAGCTAAGATATTGCCTGTAAATTCTGATTTACCTTGAAGATAAAGCCTTACTTTTTCGGTATTGAAATGTGTTCGTAGGTAGGAGACCACAAAGATAATAGTGATGAGTAAAAAGAGTATTTTGATACTGTCGTAGATAAAGAAGTTGACCGTTTCATTGACGCGTCCTGTAAGTCAGAGTAAATTCACGGTAAAATAGTCAACTGACTCTTTCCTCATTTACAATCCTTTGTGAATGATTTATTGATATATAAATTTCTTATACTTTCACGCAGGAGTAATGGAAGTAAGAAAATGAATATCTTTATAACACTTATGCTACAATAACTCAATAACCTAAAAGGAGTCAATAGTGCAAACTTTAACTATAAATGTTGATGATAGCTACCTTGACCAAATTCTTAATTTTTTGCAAAATATTCCTAAAAATAAGAGAGAGATTTTTCATCATCAAAAGATAGATATATCAAACCATAAACCTTATAGTGTAGAAAATAACTTTTTAGTTTTATTGGAAAATGGTCCTACTATTTCAGAAGAAGAGGCAAACGCGTGGGAGAAAAATATTAACAGTGGGTATAAATCTTGGAAAATAGAAGAGTTTTAATAGATACCTCTTATTAGAATGCTAAAATTGCAATTATCGGTAGTCAAATAAAATCTAACCTCTCCCCGTCACTTTTTTTTCTTTGTCTCATAACAAAAGAAAGCACCACAGGCATAGGAAAAAAGTAACGAAACAATTCACACACAGTTAACCCCAAAACGCTATCCTACTAAAATAAAAAAACAGTAGGATGTCCCAATGCTCAAAAACAAAGAAGAATTATCCCTAATAGAAAAAATCCTAAAAAAACCCCATTTCATCATCTCAATTTTAGCCATTTTTATTGTTGCAGGTGTTGTTGG
>JALVXD010000077.1 GCA_027038295.1 Campylobacteraceae bacterium | reverse complement strand
CCATATCTACTTTCCAGTTATCAGAGACTATATGTTTAAAAGCATCACCTACATTTCTTTTCTTTTTACCATTTTGTAAAGCCTCAAATAATTTTTCACTATCACCTTTAAACTCTTCTATAAAAGGCAAAGAAGATTTTGCTACAGCATTGGCTAAAAACCCTTCATCTTTTTTATATTGAAAAACCAACTTATCATATATAGAACGTATCTCTATGGCTAAATACTCTTCCAATGTAATGACAAAAAGGTTCAAAGCCAACAGCTCTCTTAAGAAAAATTCAAAAGCTTCAGATGTTTCCACCCCACTCTCTAACGATGCAACAAAAGCATTAATAACAGATGACATGGTATAACGTGTACTTCGTACAGAAATAGCTTGAAGTCGATGACGTGCATGTTCTTGAAGCACACCTCTTGAAGTACCTTCAACTAAAAATGAAACCGTTGCATGTTCTATAATAGAGTGATGATGATGAACCCAAGCCAAGTTACTAAGTAACTCTGATTCCTCTATGTTGTTTATAGCATCAACATCTAATGTATTCATAGCATTTTTAACACACTCATTCTCACTATTTTCAAAACTGTCATAACAGGTTCGTGCAGCTATCTCTGCTACACCTAGACCTGATTGTTGTAGAAGTGTAACTTTTGGTTTTTCATATTCTATATTATATTTTTCTACTTTTTCCATACTATATACCTAACTATTTAATTGTTAATTTAAATTTATTATATCTAAATAAAAATAATTTTTTAACCATATTATTTCATATATTTTAGTAAATACATCTTAATATGATATATATTTATATATAAAATAACTATATCAAATAGATAAAAAAAATCTTTTCCTTAATCAATTTATTTTCATCTTTTTATGGGTATTTGATTGTTATAATTCACAATTAATCCACAAAACCATATTTTAAAAGCAAAGAAAAAACAATGACATATTTAAAAGACCTTCAGACCATTATTAATATTAATTCATATACAAAAAATAAAGCTGGTGTAGATTTAATATCTACTTATATGACCCAATGGTGTGAAGCTTTAGGCTTTGAAAATATCTGTTATAAGCGTGAACATATAGGTGACCATAATTTATATATAAGCCCAAAAACTGATGGCATAAAAATCTTACTTTTAGGACATAACGATACGGTATTTCCTCAAGGTAAGTTTGAAAACTATAGAGAAGATGAAGAGTGGGTATATGGACCTGGTGTATGTGACATGAAAGGGGGTAATATGGTTGCCCTTCAAGCACTACGAAATGTCTATGAGAAAAATGGAAAAATAGAAAACATAGACATGCTACTCGTATCCGATGAAGAGACAGGTTCTGATGACAGTAAAATGCTTAGTTCTAAACTTGCAAAAGATTATGATGTCTGTTTTGTTTTTGAAGCAGCAGGAGAAAAACTAGAAGTAGTTACAGGGCGTAAAGGTGTAGGAACTTTTACCATAAGCATAGAAGGAAAAGCTTCTCATGCTGGGGTACGTTATGAAGCAGGGATAAATGCAAACCTTGAAGCTGCTCATAAGCTTATAGAACTTACAAAGCTTACCAACTTAAAAATAGGAACAACAGTAAATGTAGGAAAAATAGAAGGTGGAATTGGTGCCAATACTATTTCACCTACGGCTACCCTACTTTTAGAGTTACGCTATACACAAAACTCTGAAAGAGACAGACTCTTAAAAGCACTAGAGAGCATAACCAATACCTCTTATGTAGAAGGAACAAAAGCAACCCTTTCTGGACTGATTCAAAGAGATGTAATGGAGCCAAATGATGAACAATTGACACTCATCAAACAAATAGAAACCCTATCAGATACAATTCTTCTAACTGAACAACGAGGTGGTGTATCTGATGCGAATATCATCGCTTCACAAGGGGTAACTACACTTGATGGTTTTGGACCATTTGGAGATGGTGACCATACAGTAAACGAACGAGCATTAAAAAGTAGTTTTGAGCAGAGAATAGCGTTGATGAGCAAAATACTAACGCATCATCAAAAATTTAAACAATTTTAATTTAAGGAGAATAAATATGGCAGATAAACGAACAATAGGTATGTGGCTTTACCAAAATAGTGGGGGAGAAGATATTGGTAAAAAAATAAAAACAAAATTAAAAGAACGTGACATTAAAACCATAGACAATATAAACTTACGTCATGCAACAGCTAAAAATGGGAACATAGTTCACAACAAAGTTAAGCTCAATAAACTTGACCTCTTTTTCTCTTACAATGCTGGTGAACAGACCATATATCAAACCTATTTGTATCAAGCACTCAATCGTGTGATACCTATGATTAACTCCTATGAAGCCTTTGCCTTAACTGAAGACAAATTTCATACTTCATTTATACTGAGAAACAATGGAATTAGAACTGCTGACTATCGTCTGTGTCACCGTGATGATGGTGATGAGCTTAGAAAGATTATAAAAAAATGGGACAAGATGGTCTATAAACCAACCGATGGTTGGGGTGGTGTTGGTCTTACTAAAATAGAGAGCGAAGCAAACTTAGACATGCTTATGCCTTTTCTTAACCAAATGGATTTACGTTACTTTTTTGTTGAAAAGTTCATACAATATGACAACACCGACTTTAGAGTAGACATCGTCGATGGTCAGTTTGTAGGGTGCTACGGACGTAAAGCTGGTGGTGATGATTGGAGAACAAACATCACTTCAGGTGGTTCTGTCTTTATGAGAGAAGCAAATGATGAGATAGTAGACATCGCAACCAGAGCAGCTAAAGCATGTGGGGCTGATATTGCTGGTATTGATATTATTTACGACCAAGAGAGAGAAGAGTATGTGGTACTTGAAGTAAATGGAATACCAGCATTTGCGACACCAGAACAAGAGAAGATGGGTCTTAACTTTAACGATAAGAAGATTGATTTAATCGTTGATTTAATAGATAGAAAAACTAAAAAAACTAAACTAAAAAAACAATAAAGGAAATAGACAAATGGGCTTAAGCAACAAAGAACTACCAAAACTAGGCTTCTTATACATGGATTATGTATTAAGATTTTTCGACTACTCTAACTTTAAGGGTTGGCCAAACAAAATAGAGACAGTAACTTACCACTGGGGAAAAGACAAAGATAGATTTATCAAAGAGGTAAAAGATAAAAAAATAGATGTACTTATAGGAAATATTCCTGCAACTGCCTATGAAACATTTAGAGAGATAGCCAGAGAACTTCCTCATGTACGTTTTATCCCCTCTCTTGATACTCAATTTTCTAACAAATCAAAAGAGAATGTAACCCGTTTTGCATGGAAGTATGATTTACCAATTCCCAAAACATATATCTACTACAACAGAGAAAATGGTGATAAGTTTTTAAAAAAGACAGAATATCCAAAGATAGTTAAAAAATCTTATGGTCCATCTAACTATGGTGGGTACTTTGTACATAAAGTAGACTCATATGCAGAAGCAAAAAAGTTATACGATAAGAAAAAGTACCACCCAATGTATTTCCAAGATTTTGTTCCAATGGAAGCAGATATTCGTGTAATGCTAATAGGTCATAAACCAGTATGTGCATTTTGGAGAAGAGCTCCTGAGGGGGAAT
>JALVXD010000076.1 GCA_027038295.1 Campylobacteraceae bacterium | reverse complement strand
AGGACAAAGAACCTACAGAAGTATTACTGTAGATGGAGATGAAATTGAGTTTTCAGGTGGATTTACAGACTTACACACAAGAAGTTATGAAGAGATACTAAAAGGAAATGGTTTTGGTTTAGATGAAGCCTATGGGTCTATTTCTATCGTCTCAACAATTAGAAACTTAGATGCTATTGGATTAGAAGGAAATTATCACCCATTCTGTAAAAAGGTTCTTGGATAGAGATGCCTTACTTTGTACATGAAACAGCCATTGTTGATGATAATGTCAACATAGGAGAAGGCACTAAAATTTGGCATTTTTCTCATGTTTTATCACAAACAACTATCGGAGAAAACTGCTCTTTTGGACAAAACTGTGTTGTGGGACCAAAAGTAACTATGGGTAACGGAATAAAAGTACAAAACAATGTCTCCATTTACGAAGGTGTAGAGGTAGAAGATGATGTCTTTTTAGGCCCTTCTATGGTCTTTACCAATGTCATTAACCCCAGAGCATTTATCCAAAGAAAAGAAGAGTTTAAAAAGACCCTTCTTAAAAAAGGTTGTTCTGTTGGTGCAAATGCCACTATTGTCTGTGGTGTGACTATTGGAGAATATGCACTCATTGGTTCAGGTGCTGTGGTAAACAAAGATGTTAAAGCATTTGCCCTTATGGTGGGTGTACCTGCAAAACAGATTGCTTGGGTTGGTATTAGTGGTAATACATTAGAATTTATAGAAAACAAAGCAGAAGATGAGTTCGCAAGTTATGAACTCATAGATAATAATTTAAAAGTAGAAAGAAAATAGCATGATCAGCATTAAACTGCAATACAAGCGAGGCACTAAATGACGAGTCGTAAAATAGATTTTGCAAACCTAAAACACCAATATAAACTCTATAAAACAGAGATAGATGAGGCAGTGCATAAAGTACTTGATAATGCGAATTATATTATGGGTAATGAAGTAAAAGAGTTAGAAGAAAACTTACAAATATTTACAGGTGCAAAACACGTCATCACCTGTAGCTCTGGGACGGATGCACTTTTGTTAGCGATGATGGCATTAGACATAAAGCCTGATGATGAGATTATTACTACCCCTTTTACGTTTATATCCACTGCAGAAACCATAGCTTTTTTAGGTGCTAAACCAGTATTTGTAGATATAGATGAACAAACATATAATATTGATGCTTCTAAAATAGAAGAACAAATTACAAAAAAAACAAAAGCGATTATGCCCGTAAGTCTTTATGGACAACCTGCTAATATGGATGTTATTCAAGCCATAGCAGACAAATATAACTTAAAAGTAATAGTCGATGGAGCTCAAAGTTTTGGAAGTACATTTAATGGTAAAAGAGATTCTAATTTAGGAGATATTTCAACCACAAGTTTCTTTCCTGCTAAACCACTAGGGTGTTTTGGTGATGGGGGTGCTGTATTTACTAATGATGATACTTTAGCCCAAAAGATTAAATCGCTTAGGGTTCATGGTCAAAGTAAACGTTATTATCATCAGTACATTGGTATGGGTGGACGTATGGATACTATTCAGTGTGCTATTGTAGATGTGAAATTAAAGTATTATGAAAAAGATTTGGCTCGTCGTAAAGAAGTTGCAGAAAAATATACAGAAGCTCTAAAAGGAAAAGATTTAATTTTACCTTTTGTGGATGAGAGAGCCACTTCTGCTTTTGCTCAATATAGCGTTAGGGTTCAAAATAGAGATAATGTTCAAAGTAAATTAAAAAAACAAGGAATTCCTACAGCTGTTCATTATCCTATGCCTTTGCATTTGCAGGAGTGTTTTGCATATTTGGGGTATAAAAACGGAGACTTTCTTGTTAGTGAGTTAATCTCTAATGAGATTATGAGTTTGCCTATGAATCCTTATTTGAGTGATGATGAGATTGAGTTTATAGTAAAACATATATGATAAATAAATTAAAACCAAAGTCTGAATTTAGTAGAAATGTTTTGACTCTTATGACTGGTACAACCATAGCACAAGCTATACCTATTGCTATTAGTCCTATTTTAACAAGAATTTATACACCTGAAGATTTTGGTATGTTTGCTTTATATATGTCTGTGGCTTCTATTCTTTCAGTTGTAGCTACTGGGCGTTATGAGTTGGCTATAATGCTTCCAAAAAAGCCTTTTTATAAAGGATAACTGAAACCCAAAGAAAAAAGGCAAAAAAAGAATACCATTTTAACAATAAGTTGAGAAAGAACAAAATAGAAGCTAAAAGTTTCTACAAGTTTGATTCTTTAAACACTCAAAAAAGTTCATAACCTAGAATTTGAACAGAGTGTTTTGATAATCAAACGGAATTATTCGTTGGTTAACAAATTAGTATGGTAATGGCTCTATTTATGTTGCCATTATAAGTGATTGTAAGTACTAACTTGGGGTCTTTAACATATCACTGTTTATGACTTTGCAAATACACGATTAGGGTCGTAAGGTGTGTTGTATTTAAAAATAGAGTAGATGATAGTAGCAAGTTTTCGTGAAACTGCTACAAGTCCCTCTTTTTTTGATTTACCTTGACTTCGTTTAGTATCATAAAGTTGCTTTAGCTGTTGATTGTGAATAAGACAACTTGAAGCACTTAAATATAGAACATGTTTGGCTTTAGCTGAACCTCTCTTACTTAAATGACCAGTTCGTTTGGAGTTACCTGAACTATTTTCAGTAGGAAAGAGTCCAAGATAACCAATAAACTTAGCAATGGTAGGGAATCTTGTTAAATCTCCACATTCAGAGATGACAGCAGAGATGGTTTTATTATTGACCCCTGGTATGGTTTTGAGATTATCAATCAAATTATCATTTTTTTGAATCCCTACACCAGCTTCCTCTACGGTAATGGATAGTCCTTTACTATCAAGTAAGGAGTTTATCTCAGCTTCGAGTATATCAAGCTCACTCATATAAAGCTTTAAAAGTCTAATGCTACTGCGTATAGCAATGGCTCTAGCCTCTTTGGCTTTACCTGAATAGATGGACTCTTTAGATAAATTCAGAAGCTTTAATGCCTTGGCTTGATTAAAATTATTGCCCTGAATATGCCGAAATAGCTTCATTATCCTATCAACACTACTTCGTTTATAGTGATGTGCTGTTGGATACTTGTCAAGTAGAGCCAATCCACTAATAGTAAAAGGGTTTATAAATCCTTCAAACTCTGGGAAAGTAACGGTTATTTGAGTTAATATTCTCTTTTTGACATCTTTCATATCTTTTTGAATAGATATTTGATTACGATAAAGTGTTCTAAGAGATTGATACTCATCATCGGTCACATACCCTGAGCTAAACTTACCATCTTTTAGAAATAGAGCTATTACTAATGAGTCGATATTGTCATTTTTTACTTTTTTCATGGTTATCTGCTCTCTATACCTTGTGGTTTGGAATGGATTTAGTAGTTTAACACTATAACCATTAGAGATTAAATACTCCAAAAGGTTTTCACCATAGATTCCTGTTGCTTCAAGACCTATAAGAAATTGACTCTTCTCTTTAGAGATAGAGTCCAAGATTCTTAAAAGCTTAGAAAAACCATCATTAGAATTATCAACTCTAAATGGTTTAGAGATAACTTTAACTTCATTCTCATCTATAGCAGA
>JALVXD010000075.1 GCA_027038295.1 Campylobacteraceae bacterium | reverse complement strand
AATTCAAAAAGAAAACACTAGAATCAAAACATATAAAACTAGAGCCACTTGAACCAAGACACAAAGAGGAGCTAAAAGAAGCCATTTTAGATGGTGAGCTATGGAAACTCTTTGTCACCGTTGTTCCACCCATTGAAGAGCTTGATGATTTTTTTGAAAATGCTCAAAAAGAGTATGAGAGAGATTTTGGGATAACCTATGCCATAGTAGACAAAAAGAGTAATAAAGTTGTAGGCTCTACCCGTTTTAGAGAGACAAAGTTTCGTCACAACAAAACAGAGATAGGTTTTACATTTTTAGCCAAATCTTGGCAAAAAAGTTATGTGAACACCGAAGCCAAACTTTTACTCTTGACTTATGCTTTTGAAGAGATGAAGTTTAACCGAGTTGAGTTATTGACCGACTTTTTAAACCACACCTCACGCAATGCTATTTTACGTTTGGGTGCGAAACAAGAGGGTATTCTTAGAAGTCACATGGTCATGCCTAATGGTCGAGTACGAGATTCGGTTGTTTTTAGTATTATTGCTAATGAGTGGCTTGGGCTTAAGGAGCATTTGGGGTTTCGGTTGAAGAATCTTGAGCTGAAAGAAAGAAAATGAAAACCTTTAACAGCTATTTTAAAAGGCTAAATATAGAGCCTAAAAAGCCATCACTAGAATTAGTAAAAGCACTACAAAAAAAGCACATTGCAACTTTTTCTTTTAACAATATAGCCGTACTTCTTAAAAAGCCTATCTCTTTAGACATGCAAGATGTTTTTGAAAAAATAGTGACTAAAAATCTTGGTGGTTACTGTTTTGAACATAATTCTTTGATGTATGAAGAGTGTGGAGCAGTTATTATCTATGATTAATGATGAATTTTCTATACCGTTGGGCTTAGATGAGTGTAGGAAATTGTATGATAGAATGAAAAAAATAGGTACTAGAAGATTATGAACAAAAGTAACATCTATATCATCACAGGTGGGACAATGGTGCATGTTACACCACACTTTTCTCTCTGTGCACCTGCTTATGGCAAAGTGGGTACAGAACTCTATGCTCATTTGATGTCAAAAGATATAAATGAGCAATACAATATCTATCTCATAAAAACTAAAATAGCAGGGATGAACTCTGAAAAAACTATAGAACATTTAAAAAGTTTAAATATCACAAAAGCCATAGAGACCAATGATGATTTAGAAACATTTGTAGATATAATCAGTAAAGAGAGTCAAACAGCGTCTATCATTATGTCATCAGCTATCTGTGATTTTGAGCCCGAAGAGTTACTTGGATATGAAGAGGAAATTCCTGTTAAAATTACTGAATTTGGTAAAGATAAAAAACGACTACACAAAGCCCACTCTTTAGAACTAAAACTGCAACCTAGTAGGAAAATTGTAGATAGTATCAAAAAAAATAATCCTCAAATATTTCTCGTCACCTTTAAAACAACAGCTGGTTCAACCAAAGAGATACTGGTGGAGAAAGCTCTGTATAATTTGAAGAGAAGCTCTAGTAACATGGTGTTTGGTAATGATATACAGCATAAGATAAATCTTATAGTTACCGATAAAGGTGAGGTCTTAAGTGCTGAAAATAGAGCGTCTACTTTAGAACTTTTTGCTATGGAATTTTTTAAGAGAATAGGAACTAAACAATGAATAAAATATCAATACAATACTACAAAAGCCCTGTAGGTGAACTACTTCTAGGCTCTTACGACAATAAACTCTGCATAGCAGATTATCGCTACAGAAAAATGAGAACGACAGTTGACAGTCGCATTCAAAAAGGTTTAAAGGCTGAGTATGTAGAAGAGTCCTCTGAGGTTATAACCCAAACCATAAAAGAGCTAGAGGAGTATTTTAATCTTGAACGAAAAGCGTTTACCATTCCTCTTTTGTTGGTAGGGACAGAGTTTCAAAAGTCTGTATGGCAAGGTTTGATAGATACTCCTTTTGGTACAACTGCCTCTTATCTTGAACTCTCAAAACGTATAGGAAAGGAAAAGGCTGTTAGGGCTGTTGCCTCTGCCAATGGAGCAAATTCCATTGCTATTTTAGTCCCTTGTCATCGTATTATTGGCTCTAATGGTGACTTGGTGGGGTATGCAGGTGGGTTGGATGTGAAGAGGAAGTTGTTGGAGATTGAGAATAACCTTTTTATTTGTCTAAAGATTAGAAAATTAAAATCTATTTGACATAATACACCAAATGGAGTATAATCATTAAAGACTATATTTAAAAGGAATAATATTATGAAAATTCAAACAAGTGTACGGGTAGAAGATGTGTTTTACAATGAAGCCAAAGAGGTATTTCAACGCTTTGGTTTGAGTTTTGGTGATGCTGTCAATATTTTTTTGGCAAAAGTCGCCATGGAAAAAGGCATTCCTTTTGATTTGACATTACCAAGTGATGAGTTGACCACTCGTCTTAAAAATTTAGAAGCCAATACTAACACACAAACTTATAAAACATCGGATGCTCTTTTTGACGACTTAGGAATTTAGTATGTTAGAGATAAAGATTGAAAAAGCCTTTAAAAAAGATATTGCTAGAGACAAGAAGAGTGGGCTTTACAATGAAGATGACTTTGAACTTTTAAAAACGATGATTAATGATTTACAAAATGAAAAAGAGATAGATGAAAAATTTAAGAGACATCCTTTAAAAGGAAATATGAAAGGTTTTGAATCCATACATCTTAAGGGTGATTGGCTTCTTATTTTCAAAGTAGATGAAGAGTTTTTAAACTTACTTATGTTGGGAAAACATACGCAGGTTTATAAGAAGTTTAAGTAACAAGGAACTTTTAGTAGGTCAGGAGTGGAACGTACAAAAAAAGGATACACAATGCAAACCATAGCATTCACCCAAGAGCAAAAAGATATTTTAGTGGTTAAAATAAAAGCCTATTTAGCCAAAGAGTTAGATGTGGAGATAGGTCAGTTTGATGCTGAGTTTCTTTTGGAGTTTTTTTCAAAAGAATTAGGAGGCTACCACTACAACAAAGGGCTAAAAGATGCCCAAGAGATGTTTCTAAACAGAGTAGATAGCATTACCGATGCCATTTATGAGCTAGAGGTTCCAACGGGAGTGTAAAGATTTTTCGATTTTTTTACACGTCTTGAAAAAGTTCAAAAAGCTTATTATGCACATTTTTATTATGGTAGTACAACATTATTCTGTTACTAAAAAGATTATAATATTTTAGGTATTGAAGTAATAGATAAGATATAATATCTTTTAACACTTAATTAAAGGATTTTCATGAAAGCAGTTATTGTTCTAGCCATACTTTTTGCTATAGGTATTATCGTTTTAATGTATAAAAGAGAAGCTGATATTAAAAAGATGGTATTTTCTTTTTTTATTCTTTTAGCTATTATTGGATTGGCTATTGTAGGGAATGTTATGCGTTCGGTTATGCCACTCTTTTTAGCACATATTATTGCACTCATTATTGCTTATGGTGGACTTATTTATTATGTTTTTAGAGAAAAGAGTCAGTGGATACTGTGGTTATCACCTTTGGCTACATTGGTTTTATATGTTGTTATTGCATGGGTAGGGAATGAACATGTTATTTGGTTTTCGTAGGGTGTAGACCCTGTCTACACCGTGTTATAGATATTTAGTATTCTATAAAATTTA
>JALVXD010000074.1 GCA_027038295.1 Campylobacteraceae bacterium | reverse complement strand
TTGGCTCTCTTTTTTTAGAGGAGATTCAAAAACAAGTAGAAAACAGTAGTCTTATTTGGGCGTATAAATCTTTGTCTAGTACCTTAGAATCTTATGGATTTTTAGAAAAGGGTTCTAGTAAAATTACCGTAAAACAAGAGAGTATAGAGCAGATGAAAAAAGATATGAAGTGGATAGAAGAGCTACCAGCCTATTTTGAATTTGGACAGTTAAAAGGCTATTCACTCCCTGTAGTTGTGACTCATGCACCAGTAGATAAATATTGGCTTTTTAAAGACAGCCATCCAGACTATTTTGCTTTTCACGCTAGAAACAATCGCTATGCTCCTTCATCTTCTGCCCCTATTTTTAACATTTACGGGCATATTCCAAGAGATGAGGTGTTAATGGAAAAAAACTTTGTAAGCCTAGATACAGGTTGTGGACGAGGGAAAAATAGGAAGTTGAGTGCGTATTGTGTGGAGACGAAAGAGGTTGTTTCTGTGGGGTGTGTTTAGTAGATTATTTTAAATAAAAAAGGATAAGAAATGTTTTATAGAGAAATAGATAACGAGTTGAGATTAGAGCTAACTATGGCAAAACATGCTCAACCTCTTTTTGAGATTATAGATAGAAACCGAGACTTCTTTGGAGTGAGATTTCCATGGGTCGAGGAGACAAAAGAGGTTGAAGATACCAAAGCATATATTAAGAGCCGTTTAGAGCTTTTTGCAAAAGATAAGACTCTACATTTAACCATTGTCTATAAAGAGCAGGTAGTAGGAGTGTTAGACTTTATGAACCTGAATCTTTTTAACAAAAGAACAGAGATTGCTTATTGGCTAGATGAAGCACACAATGGTAAAGGTATTATGACTAGAGCTGTAAGAGAGCTTGTCAATATAGGCTTTAATGAGTATGGTTTAGAGAGAGTAGCTATTTGTTGTGATGTTACAAATCCTTCAAGTTGCAATGTTGCAGAGCGTTTGGGATTTAGTAAAGAAGGAGTACTCAGAAAGTATTATTTGGTTAATGGGGTTTTGGGAGATTATAATCTCTATAGTGTATTGAAAGATGAATGGAGTGAGAATAAATGCAAAAACTTATAGAATTGGTAGGCTATAAACACAAAGTAGACCTAAAAAGAGGTGAAGCCAAATACATGGACAGTGATTGGCTACTTAATGCCATTGTGGAAGAGGTTCAAGAGGTAAAAGAGGAGATACGACCCAATAATGTAGCTCATTTAGAAGATGAGCTAAGTGACATCTTATGGGGTTGGTTAACCATAGTAGAGAAGTTAAAAGATAAAGGGTATGTAACCTCTCATGAGGCGATTTTACAGAGAGGTTTGAAGAAGTATGAGGAGAGGATTTTGTCTTTAAAGGGTGATGAGAGAGACCATGCCATTTGGAAAGAGGTGAAAGCTTGGCAGAAAGAGGTGCTTGAAAAGGAGAGAGATGAAAACAGTATTTAGTAAGATAATAGATAGAGAGTTACCAGCTTACATTGTTTGGGAAGATGAGGAGGTTATCTCATTTTTACCCAAGGCAAATTTTATGAATAAGGGGCATATTTTGGTGGTTCCTAAAGTTCAAGTTGACCATATATTTGACTTAGATGATGAACTTTATCATAAGCTTTGGAGTGTTGCTAAGTTGTTGGCAGAGCCATTAAAAGAGTTGACAAAGGCAAAGAGAATAGGCATTGGGGTTGAGGGGTTTTCTGTTCCTCATGTGCATATTCATCTGACACCTCTGTTTAATCAGTCAGAACTTGACCCTCATCGTAATGTCTTTTGGAGCTTGGAAGAGCGAGAAGAGTTTATTGAAGATATGAAGAAGTTAATAAAAGAAGCAAAAAAATGAAAAACCACTACATTATAGGCGATGTTCACGGAGAGTATAAAACACTACTTGCTCTACTAAAGAAAATCCCTAAAGATTCAGAGATTATCTTTGTAGGAGATTTAATAGATAGAGGATTGCAAAGTAGAGAAGTGGTTGCATTGGTTCGCCAAAGAGGCTACCAAGTGGTTAAAGGTAATCATGAAAATACAGTAAGTAAATGTACTGAACCTTTTATAGAATTTTTAGAACATAAAAGCAAACGCTCAACTCTAAATCCACGCTGTATAAAAGAGAGTAGCCGTATGGCGACCTATTTATCGTACGGTTTAGCAACGCTTGATAAGGCTGGAAATTATGCGTTCAATCATGACAACACAGAAGGCATAAATCAGATAAGAGATGATGCCTTGTGGATGCGTACTTTACCTATTTATATTGAACTTGATGCCAAACACCATTCAGGTAAAAAGGTAGTGGTCTCTCATAGTAATATCTCTCATCTTTGGCATTTACGACACGATAAGAGTCAAAAAGATGAGTTTGCTTATGATGTAATGTGGAACCGAGAGACAGAGGTAAATAAAGAGGCTGATATTTTTAATATCTATGGGCATACTCCACAAAAGAATGAAGTAAAAATTACTGAATTGTATGCTATTGTCGATACAGGGTGCTGTTTTGCTCACATCGCTGGTTATGGGAAGTTGAGTGCTTATTGTGTGGAGAGTGGTGAGGTTATTGAAGCTGAGAAAGTATTGTAAGAGTATACCTTGGAAATAGATTATCTATTTGATATACGAGGATAAAAGGAGAAGAAAATGAGAGAGAGAAACAGATTAATAGTACTAGCATTGATAGTTTTAGTGGGAGGTATACTCTTTTTTCTTATATCGCAAGAGGAACAGATAAAACTACCCGTTCAAAAAAAGATTGTTGTACCAAACAGTGTAGAGATGACAGAAGGTATCTTAGAAGAAACAATACAGGGTAAACAGAGGGCAACTTTTTATACTACTCGTGAGATAAACACAACCATGAAAACAGAGATTGGTTTACAATCAGAAGTTGATGAAAATGAAACAAATTATAAATATATATGGAAAGAAAATAACAATATTATTGGTTTTGGACGTAACTTGAAGAAAGCTTTTTCTTTAGGTGAGCATAATCTTTCTTGTCAAACATTGGATGAAAGGGGTGGTTTAATTGAAACTACAGAGAGTATAAATGTAATAGCATGGAGATATATTAAAGAGGAGCATTACTATTTCGATACTTCGACAGATAAATATAAATTGGGAGAGACAAAGTTTTTTAACTATTTAAAACAGTTGGTTTTCACCTTTACAGATTATTATCAAAAAGAGTTTTCTTATAATGAATATGGAAAAATAGTTGAGCAGAGATATGAAAATTTTGATAATTCAGAATATAGTTATGTCATTACCAATAGTTATGATGGCGAGAAACTTCTTTCAATGGAGAAAACAGATAATGAGGGGAATATTATAGAGTCTCATACATATGATGAGGTAGGAGAAGAGATAAAAGAGATAGATAAAAAGAAGGAGCCTCTCTCTAATCATACTCAAAAAAATACTATAAAAGTTTATAACAAAGATGGTAATGTAACTCACATGGAGTCTGCCAATGGACAATATATGAGAAATATGAAATATGATGAAAAGGGGAGATTGACCTATAAGGAAACTATTTACCCAAAAGGTAAGAATAGTATGACAAAACGATATAACAAAAATGGCAAAGAGATTTATAGGGAATATTTACGATTAGATAAAGAAGGAAATGTAAGAGGAAGAGATATTCTAACAAAGGAGTAT
>JALVXD010000073.1 GCA_027038295.1 Campylobacteraceae bacterium | reverse complement strand
TCATGCGTACTAAGTTCTCTTTGCTTCCTACATCTATAATATAAATGCGTTTACGCGTGGCACTCTCTAACAGCGTCTCCAACATAAGTTTGGCTACTTTGTCTTCGACATATACCGTTAGCTCTTTAGGTGTCTCGCCTGTCAACTCTGAAAAAGCCAAAGAACTACTAGGCTTATAGATAACCTCTAGCTTGTTAGATGGCTTTCGTAAGAGTATTCGCCCTTGTGGTGGAACAGCATCGAAAAGAAAAGGGGAATGTGTGGTGAAGATGAGTTGTAGCTTTTTCTCTAAGACAATATGAAAAAGTTTCTCCATTAAAAGCTTTTGTGCCTTTGGGTGTAGACCAAGCTCTAACTCTTCTATGAGAACTATGCTAAAGTCAGGCAACTCAACCATGCGTGAGATAATAGAGATGATAACCTCTTCCCCTGCTCCCATGTTGAAACTGCTGTAGCTTAGACCATTTTCTAGGTTAATACTGTTGAGCTTGAAGTTTACTATCTTGTCGCTAGAGTTGACATCTACAGAGCTTAGAGGTTTATTTAAAATATTTTTAATCATCTCTGTACTCTTGGGTGAAAGTGAGCCTTTTTGAAAAGCTATGGCAGAAGAGGTAAAAGTATTTCTAAAAGTGGCAAACTCATTGGCAGGAATGACCCTTGATACACCATAAAAGTCTGTTGTACGCTTAGGACGACGATTGTAAGCATTCCACTGTTTGTTTTTTACTAAGATATGAGACTTTTTTAGATTTTTCTTTTTTCCACCTGTCTCATAACTGTACTCTATGGAAGAACCCTCACTTTTCTCTTCTCCTTTAAAGTGAATGAAGAAGTCACCAAATGTATAATAGGGCTTGGCAGTTCTAGCATTTGAAAAACGGTAAGGGCTGTGAGTTTTGTCGTCATTGTGGTACAAACAGGCTATAAGCTGTAAAATAGTCGTCTTACCAATTCCATTTGCACCTGCTATGGCTGTGATGGGGTAGTTAAACTTTATGGTTGTGTTTTTAACACCTCTTAGCCCTACTTCATTAAAATTTATATTAAGAAGTTTCTGACTAAAGTACGGGGTTTCCCACTTTTTGGCTAACGTCTCTCTTGCTCCCACATTTTCCCTTTATATGTGTATATATTAATATTACATAAATAAATATTAAAACACAATAGATAAGATAATAAATTAAGTTAAATGAAGCAATAGAGTCGTTTTAGAAAGATTTTGTAGATTTTTTTAATATTTTATGATGTTTTTTGTGTGATATTTTAACTCCTATAAAGAGAAAAAAAGAAAAGTGTTTCACTATAGGGTCAAATGGCATTTGAAGCCCTATTTTTAGGGGTTTTATTTTTTGGGAAAATTAGAAAAACATACCTAAACCTCATCAAGTAAAATTTTATTTATCGCATATACGTCAACTTAAGGTTTATATAGAAAGTTATGTTGGAAACGGTGTAGGTCGGGTTGCACCACAGGCACTTCCGATGGTCGCCCTCATCCCAACATAAACATGCATAAATTGAAAACTTGATACAACAAAACAAAATTGGCAAATATATATTGAACAATAAAATATTTATTTATGCCGATTGGTGTCGGGATGGGGGCAACCCGACCTACAGACTGCCATCTTTTTTAAATAAAGTAAGCTTTTACAAGCAATAACCCACTTAATATAAAAAATATGGCTTTAATTCTCTTTTTTCTTAGGATTCAACTCTATCTCTATCCTATCTTTCGCAAAGATTTTTTGAGCCAAAGTCTGTACCTCTTTAACTGTTATGCTCTCTACTAGCTCTAAGTCTGTATAAACTCTCTCAAAAGCATCACCATGTTTGTAGTGCATTCCCATTACATTTAACCAATAACCATTTTGACGTAAAGCAGTCTCATGTTCGGTCTCATAAGCTTTTTTATAGACAGCCAACTCCTCTTTGGTTATGGGTTTTGCTTTAATCTCTGCTATAACCTCATCTACCATCTCTATAAGTTCATCTTTGCGTTTAGGGTCACATGCAAATGAGACCACACCATTAGACTTGACCTCTAACACATCAAGACCAATAGAGGCATGTATGCCATAAACACCCGATTTTTCTTCTCGAATGAGTTTACGTAAACGACTGTTTAGGGTTTTTTGTAATGCACCTGCTACAAATTTTCTTTTTGTACTATAAGGAAGTTTGGTCTCATACTGAAGAACAATATTACTTATGTTTTCGTTGTTGTAGTTTCGACTAAACTCTACACTACCTTTTAGATGTGGTATATCTCGTTTTATAAATGATTCATCTCGCTTTTTAGTAGGTAAATTTGCTAAATATTTTTGTGCCAACACTTTTACCTCATCATAAGAGACATCACCAACAATGGTCACTACAAAGTTGTTAAAGTCAGAAAATCTGTCTTTAAAAATCTTCAACATCTCTTCATTGTTATACTTCTCAATCGTCTCATTGGTCTCAAAGACAACACGTTTATTATTTTTACGATAATATTTTTTAACCTCCCTAAAAAATCGTGTTTTAGGGTCATTTAACGCTTCATTGGCATGTGTTTTTAATATGTTTTTAATGTTCTGAGTCACTTTTTTATCTATTTTAGGTGTGGTCAGTTGCAAATAAAGAAGTGCAAACATACTCTCAATATCTTTTCTGTTTGCATACCCAGAGATGCTCTCGGTTCGGGCATTGATTCCAACACCCACACTTACATTTTTGTTACTCAAAATCTTACTTAACTCAAGTTTTGAGTAGTCACTCACTCCTGAGTTGGTAACAAACGTTGTTGTGTGTTCTACCTCTAAGAGTTTATCTGCTTCATAGAGGGACTCTCCACCAAAGCTAAAACCTTTTAACGTCACGCTATCTTTAGTAAAGTCAGTCTTTTTAAAGGCTACTTTTAAACCATTTTCTAAGGTAAACTCATGAATATCGGTCTTTTTATCGTAACTTTCATTTAGAATCTTTTTAGCTTTTAACCCCTCTACCTTTAACTCTGTAGGTAATTTTTTACTTTGACTTACATCGGTTAGGTTTTTCTTTGCTTCGTCTATTGCTGAGAGTACTTGCTCTTTTGTATATGATTTTCCTGTAGAGTTTTCAAAAAGAATTACACGGTCTTTAAACGTTAAAATTTTTCTAAAAAGGGCATTTATCTCCTCTATTTTAATGTCGTTAATAAGCTCTTTTTTGAGCTTATACTCAGCATCATAGTCTACAAAAGTCTGGTCTGCATGACGAGCATAAAAAAGCAACTCCTCACTTAATGCACCTGAAGTTTGGTCGTGTACACGCTTGTAAGACTTCTCATTAGAAGCCAACATCTCTGCCTTGACTTGCTCTAAAGCATTGGGTGCAAAGCCATATTTTTGAAAACTAAAAATCAACGCATAAAGCTCTTTTAGGGCAGGAAGTTCATCTTCACCTTTATAGGATGCTGAAAAACTATAAGAGCCTCGGTTTTTACTAAAGCTCTCCCCACCAATATTAATAATCGTAGCTTTTGGGTTCTTTTTCTCTATCTGCTCTTGGGCTTTCATAGAAAAGATTTTATTCATCATGGTATCAACCAAATTTTTTCTAAAATCTTTTTTAGTAAGCAGGGGGTCTAACTTATCAAGATAATAAACACTCAAATGGTTAGAGGTCAACTCTTTGTCCCAAGCTGTCTTAAT
>JALVXD010000072.1 GCA_027038295.1 Campylobacteraceae bacterium | reverse complement strand
ACTCCATCTTCAACAATAGTTGCTTCTAGGGGTACTTGTGAACGAATCTTATCCATTGTATCAACAGCATTTTTCTTACCTATAACTTCCAAATATTTCCCCACTAAGACAAAGGTTATAATCATCGCTACCGAATCAAAATAGCTGTGACCTCTTCCTCCAAAAAGTATATAAAGTGAGTATATATATGTAAGTGTTGCCCCTGAAGAAACAAGGAAATCCATATTGACAATACGGTTTTTTAGACCATAATAAGCTCCCTTAAAAAATATCCATCCACTATAAAAAAGTACAGGGGTAGCAAAGATAAACTCTGCAATATGAACCAAATGTAGAGTCTCAGGCTTCATTCCCATAAAAAACCCTGCATACTTTGCTACATCTATCATCATAATATTCATAGAAGCAAAGATTGCAATTGCCATACGCATAAAATAATCTTTTTTATTTTTTGTGGCTTTTATATCTTCTTCTGTTCTATCATAAGGATAGGCATTGTAACCGATACTTCTAATCGTATCTATAACTTTTGAAAGAGGAATGGTATCTTCATCCCAAACTATTTTTGCCTTGTTATTAGTAAAGTTTATCGTTGCGTCAACTATACCCTCTTTATCAGCCAAAACTTTTTCATTTAACCAAATACAAGCAGCACAATGTATCCCCTCTATTACTAAGTCTACAGATGAGAATCCATCAGCTGTTGTTTTAATATAACGCTGTTTAAAACTCTCCATATCAAAGCTACTACTGTCACTCTCTACTTGTAAAGGAGGTGCAATTTTACTGTTTCCCATCTTTTCATAAAAACTATCTAAACCGTCATCTTTTAAAAGATGATAAACTCCTTGACAGCCATTGCAACAAAAATATACATCTGGATTATTCTCCTCTGTAATCATAACTTTTTCATCAAACTCTAACTGACAATGAGTACACTTAATCTTAGACAAATACTATCCTTTTGTCACTTTTTGTCACAATTACATAACCAAAAGTAATATTTATTATAATTTATAGATATAATAAGTAAAATTATATCTTTATTTTATATTATATAGGTATTATATTAAAAAAAACAAGGAGTCTTTAATGCCATATCGAATAAAACGATATTATGGTTATATTATTGCAACAATCGTTGCTTTAACACTGCCATTTATAACTATAGGGGGGAACCACATATTCCTACTCTCATTTGACAAAAAACAACTTCATCTAATGGGTACTGCATTTGATATGCAAGAACTCTATATGATGCCATTTCTACTAATGTTACTCTTCATCGGTATTTTCGCAGTAACGGCTGTAGGGGGTCGTGCATTTTGTGGTTGGGCTTGTCCTCAGACCATATTTAGAGTGATATACCGAGATTTAATTGAGACAAAACTTCTTGGTCTTCGCAAACGTATTAAAAACAAACAAAAAGAGCCTGATTACTCAAAAAAAGAGAATCAAACTAAACGTGTTATTGGTATTTTAATTTGGTCTGTTTTAGCACTCATCGCTGCAGCTGATTTTTTATGGTTCTTTGTACCTCCTGAAGATTTCTTCCAATATATTCAGCACCCTGGAGATCATACTATTATGATAGGAATGCTTCTTGGTGTTGCTGCTTTTCTTATCTATGATGTTGTTTTTCTAAAAGAAGACTTCTGTATCTATGTTTGTCCTTATTCTAGGGTTCAGTCTGTTCTTTATGATGAAGATACTCTACAAGCTATCTATACACCTTCAAGAGGTGGAGAAATTTACAATAAAGAGCATGAAAAACTTGTATTTAAACAAAAAGATTTAGATAAAGAGAAATATGACTGTACAGCCTGTGAAAGCTGTGTTACCGTCTGTCCTACGCATATTGATATTCGTAAAGGAACACAACTAGAGTGTATTAACTGTCTTGAGTGTGTTGATGCCTGTACTACAGTTATGGGAAAACTAGGTAAAGAATCACTGGTTCAATGGTCAAGTACCAATGAAATTTTTAACAATAAAAAAACAAAAATTTTACGTGCAAAAACCTATATGTACATAGTAGCATTGATTGCTATTTTAGTGGGATTAGTTGCCATGGGAGGAACCAAAGAGTATATGCTACTCAATGTTAATAAAACAACCCAGATATACAAGATTAAAGAGAATAATGAAGTTGTTAATAATTATTTAATGCTCTTCCAAAATACAGAACCTAAAAAGCATACCTATAAACTGGAAATCATAGGTGAGTATAAGGGAAAAATTGAAATTCAAAGATTTAAAGAGTTAACACTTAGACCTGGGAAAATGGCTAAGAAAGTTGTTGTTCTTTCAACTAAAGAGAGATTGGTTAAAAATTCAACCAAAGATACTCCTCTAACAGTTATGATTAAAGCTTATGCTGTTGATGAACCAGATAGAGTATTTGTTCTCAGAAAAACTGCATTTATCTATCCTAGAACAGATAAACTCAAGTAATAATTCTTAAAAGTAGTGGTTCCCTCCACTACTTTTCTCTAACACAATTTTTATAATAAATCTTTTTAATCTTATTTTTTTCTTAATCTTTTTTTATACATTTATCTGATATAATTTACTACTAAATATTAATAAATTATCACAAGGTATAAAATGATTGGTCATAAAACACTTATCTTTTTTATTGTTATCGTACCTACATTTCTATTCTCTATCCCTAATAATGTCTTTGTTATAAAAGATAAAGATGGAAAAGTTATAAAAGGTAAACATGTTACTCATGTTAAAAACTCTTATTTTGATGAAGACAAATCATTAAAAGAGATGAGCAATATTTTAAAAGAGCTAGATAAACTATCAAAAACAAAAAAATCAAATGAATTTAAAAAAGAACAAAACAAACTTATAAGTAAACTAGATAGCCTTGAAGAGAGAAGAAACAGTCTTACTGAATCAGCACTAGGATACAATAAAGAAAATATACTAAAAAATGCTAAAAAGCATCTTGGTGAAAATTATGTCTGGGGAGGAACAGTTCCAGGTGGTTTTGACTGCTCTGGTTATATGCAGTATATCTATAAAAAAGAGGGTGTTTCCATTCCAAGAACAGCCTATCAGCAATCTAAAGTAGGTAAAGAGGTAAGCAGATTCGAACTAAAAAAAGGTGACCTACTCTTTTTTCTTACCGACAAATCAAGAAATATTCCTGTTACACATGTAGGTATGTATTTGGGTGATGATAAATTTATTCATGCTGCTTCAAAAAGAAAAGGCATTATTATTAGCTCTTTTAGTAAGAGCAGATATAGTAGATTGTTTGTAAAAGCTACTAGAATTATCAAGTAAAGTTAATTGTTCAACCCAAAATAGACTTTTTTTTTCTTAATATTATAGAAACATAAAAATTAACATATTATTAACCAACTAATTAGTTAACCGTTAATCTTTGGGTGTTATACTTCTCTTATCCAAATATAAAATTTAAAGGAAAAAAGATGAAAAAAACACTTTTACTCTCAACATTAACAGCAGGATTACTTTTTAGTACCACAATGCTACAAGCTAAAACAGATACTAAAACATTGGTAAAACAACAGATAACACAAACTCAAAAAAACTTTAAAAAAGCACCTAAAGAGATTGAAGAAGCACTTAATGCAAGTTCTCTTGCTATGCAAAGTTTACAACATAAAAAAGTAGATGAAGCAAAAAAACAACTGAAAATAGCTACCGAAAAATTTGACTTGG
>JALVXD010000071.1 GCA_027038295.1 Campylobacteraceae bacterium | reverse complement strand
TTGACCAATAAAAAGTTCATTTATCTTTTTCTGTAGTCCCAAGTCAAGATTTAAAACAAGGTTTTGATCTTCAATTGGCTCTTTTTTCTCTATCTCTGCTACCTCTTTGTTTGTTGCAGTAACTCTTACCATTCTATAGCCCAACTCACCTTGTAAAACTTTGTTGTATTGTCGCTCTAAACCAGTTTTTCCAACCACACCAACTGTCTCAACAACGCCTACAAGTTCTCCATTATCTTTGGTTTCAATCGCATTTTTTTCTCTATCATATTTATTTTGTTTTTTATTTGAACGACCCACATAACCTACAACATGCGTTGCCATACTTCCAGCAGGGTACGAACGTTTTGTCTCTGAGTCAATTTGTAAAAATTTATTAATTGTCAATTTAGGGTAAGAGCCTATCATATCATCATAACTTATAAAATCTATTATTGGAATAAACCTATGATTATAAGAAGAGTTTTTACTTATATATTTTAAAAGTAACTCCTCTCTGTTTAAATGAGGAAACTCATGAATAATCGTATCTATAGTTTTTTCTAAATTCTTTTTAACATATCTTTTTAGTAGTTTTGTTTGATTCAAATCAGGCATTTTTTTAGAAACACGTAAAAGTCTTTTTCCCAGTTCACTGTTATACATTAGAACTTTTCTCAACTTAGTCTTATTAACATCGGGAAACTCTTTAACAATATACTCTTCAGTAGTAGATAGTTTTTCATTGGTATGTTTAGACATATGAGGTGCCAATTTAATTGAAAAACCAATATTATTTACAGCTAGAAGCTTTCCATTTCTATCTAAGATTTCACCTCTAACAGGTTTCATAAAGTACTTTCTTCGTACATTTATCTCTGCTAATTTTTCATAATAAGAGTTTGATTTAATACTTATTTGAAAAATTTGAAAGACTAATGTCATCCAAAATAGAACAAAAATAGTAATTATTATGACAAATCTCATAATAAAACTCCTATAAAGACATCTACTATAATATAATAAATCAACATCATATCACCAACAACCGTTGTCGTCTGAAACATTGCATCATAAAGAAAAAGTGTTACATAATATAAAAAATCAACTAGAACTATCATCGTAAAAAGCAAACAAATCTGGCAACGTATTAAAAGTTTTAATGGTGAATAGAGAAAAAGATATGTCATAACAACTACAAATATTGAAAGAAGTATAGGTAGCGTTAAATTTAATTCTAAATTCATTAAATAGACCATTCCAGCTAAAGCATAAAGTCTATTTTTATCTACATTTACAATTATAATATAACCAACCAAACCTATTAATGGTGGTAACATAGAGTAAATTGAAACTAAAAAAGGGTAACCTATAACCACCAAGAAGAGTCCAAGTTTTTCTAAAAAATTTAATTTTTCTTTACTGAAATCATTTCTATATCTGTACATATATTCCCTATCTTTCCAATTTATAAACCAAAGAAATTTCATTACAAACAGGGAAATGTATACACTTAATACAATCTGCCCAAATTTTATGTTCAGGTATACTCTCTTTAGGAATCTCTACAAAATTCATTTTTTGAAAAAACGAAGGAAGATAAGTGAGAACTAAAACTTCACCACTTACCTCTAAACTTTTGGCTTCTTCTAAACAAAACTCAACTATCTTTTTACCAATATGCTTACCTCTGTATTCAGACGAGACAATAAGACTACGAATCTCTGCTAAACGTAATGAGTGTATATGTAAAGCTGCATACCCCACTATCTGTTCACTCTCTTTAGCCAATACATATGATCGGATATTTGTTGAGACTTCATCTTCATTTCTCTCCAAAATAATCCCATCTTTTACTTCAGAAACAACCAAACTCTGCATCGCAGAAATATCTGATAATTTTGCTTTGACTAATTCGACCATTCAGTTACTCCAAAGATATGTTCAAATATTTTTTGATGTATTCTATCATAACCAATTCGCTTAGAGTTCGAGATGGTGATACAGCCTGGAAATGCTTTTTTAAGTGCTGTCTTCTCTTTTTGATTTAACTTATCTATTTTGGTAAATACATCTAAGTAGAGTTGGTCACCACGGATAAACTCTTTAACATACTTATTAACATCTTGGTCTATTTGTGCATTGGGATGACGGGCATCTCTTAGATGAATAAAAACACGAATAGAGACACGGTGCTTAATAAACTCTACCAAGTTCTTCTGCCATGCACCTTTTAAGTCTTTTGAAACTTTTGCATAACCAAATCCTGGTAAATCTACAAAACGAATATTCCAATCTTTTTCATCATAAATATAACGTATATCAAAAAAGTTTATAAGTTGTGTCTTTCCAGGAGTAGCAGAACTTTTTGCCAAATTTTTACGTGATGTCAAACCATTAATAGTCGAACTTTTCCCCACATTTGAACGTCCTAAAAAAACCACTTCTGAAACGGTATCTTCTACTGAGTCTCCTAATGCTTGTGCTGACTTCATAAAGTCAGCGTTAACAAGTCTTGGTGTTGCCATTATTTTCTATCCTCTATTTCAAATCTAAAGTGTACAGGTTTCTTCTTTCCACCTTTTATATCTGCCAAACCTGTTTTTAAATCAAGTGAAACAGTTTCTGCCTTTATGGTTCTATTGTTGGTCAAATCTTCTAATACTACATTTCCAGAAAAATGATACTTTGAACTTCTAGGAGCATATACCACACTTCCAGCCTGACCTCTATAATGAATGTTGTTTTCAGTCAAGTCAAATTTAACCAAACCCGATGCCTTATATTTGGTTGCTTTTCTCTTACTGTTAAAAAAAACTACTATTTTAGAAGCATTAAATTCGTTAACACCTTGCTTAATTTGAGCATTACCCTCAAAATAAGCTTCATCACTTATATCACTGGCATAAAAATGGTCGGCTTTTATATCAACAATATCAGCAAAAATATTTATACTATAAAATATCATAAAATATATAAAGAGTTTTTTCATAAGAGAACCTAGTTTTTAATCGCTATTATATCGTGTTTCAAACGAATGATAAAGCATTTAAAGTTAAAATGCATGACAATTTGTCATATTTTTACATATATTTTAAAATATTTGTTAAAATCATTCAAAAAGTAATAGGAGTGTTACATATGCTTGATTTTTCAGATATTATGAGCAGGATAAAAAAAATTTTACATAAAGAGAGTGGAGAGAGAATACTCGACAAAGACCTTGCAACAGCTTTAGGTTTTGACCCCTCATACTATGCTGTCATAAAAAAACGCCATAAAATCCCTTACAAAGCCATTGCTCTATTTGCAAATGAAAAAAATCTTTCACTCAACTGGATTTTTTTTAATAAAACCATTCCATAAACAAACTAAATTAAAATGCAACACGCTATAATGCAAAATGCTATAACCAAAATGCGATAATATAAAAAAAGAAAAAGGGACAACATGACAGCAGATGCACACTTAATAGAGCATATGATGAATCCAAAAAACTATGGAAACATGGAAAATCCAGATGCAACAGGTATGGGTAAAAACCCACAAAATGGTGAGAAAGTAGCCATTTACTTAAAAGTAGACAAACAAGATGACCCACTTATTACAGACATATCATTCCAAGCTATTGGGTGTACTACTACTATTGTGTCAGGTTCCATAGTAACCTCAGAAGCCAGAGACATTCACTTTTCACGAGCAGAAGAGTTGGTTTCTGCTACACTTGGTCTACTAGAGAACCAAAGCCCTGAAGATGCTGCATGTACCGAAATGGTAGCACTGGCACTCAAAGCAGCCTTAGATACTTATAATGAGAAACAAAAAGACCCTGAGTTCTCTATGTACTCGTATCACATTACTACCGACTGTACCCCAAAAGAAGAAGAAAACAAAGAGGAAGAAAAATAATGAAACAACTATTTAAAGAAGTTCATGAAACATGGTTGGCTACACAGTTCACAGGTTTTATGTCTCAAACACAAAGTAGACAAGAGTTATATGAATTTTCAAATATTCTATTTAAACATTTAACATGGCTTGAAAATGACTTTATAAAAAACAACATTACTTACACTTACGACATTCCTCAAGTACCCATTAAAGTTACCCATCTTTCACATATGCTTAACAATATTATAAAAAGAATTGAGTCTATAGAGTCACAATTAAACAGCTGTCAAGATGAACATATTACCTTTAGAATGGCAAGTGATTTAGACTACATCAAGTCAGTGCTAGTAAAGCTACCTGAAGAGAATGTAGAGAAGTGTTTCTTAGCAGAAAAAAACTACCCCAATGTAGAACTAACAGATGAAGCTAGAGATGCATTAACCATATTTTTATTTGAAGAGAGCTACAAAGAGTATGAGCTTATTATGGTCTATAACTACTCAAAAGCAAACTCGGATAACGCTTTTTTAAATAGAATTTTTCAGATTCTTATAGATGAATCATTCTTTCACCTAAGAAGTTTTGGACAGATGATGGCAGAGATGGGAATCTTAGGTGTTCCAAGAAGCTTAATGGAAGAGATTTATAAGTTTGACGACTTAGAACAGTTCTTAAAAGATGGAATCCAAGAAGAGATAGGAGCTAAGGAAGAGTGTAAAAAACTAGCAGCAGCTGTGAGTGAAAGTTCAGAACATTTTGCTGCTTTCTTTACTTTTATTAACAACCAAGAAAATTACCACATTGCTTTAATGGAAGAGGCTTTAGAACATATAAATAAGAAATAGTACATAAATCTTAAAATTGAAGAGAGATAACACCTCTCTTCTTGATAATATTTTGATTAGAATGCTATAATACGTCCAATAAAAAAAGGACCTCTATTCTATGAAAAAACACTACTCTTCTCTTATCTCTTCTGCTTTTGGAAGATTCGCCTCAAAAGTTTTCCCAACCCCTGTACAAAAAGTGGTAAACCACGGTTATGTAAAGCTTATGGGACTAGACATGACAGAGTTTCAAGACCCAAGCAGCTACCCTACCCTTAACCAACTTTTTATTCGTGCATTTACAGAACCCAAAAATATAATTGATGATGAATCGGTTATGATTTCACCTGTTGATGCATTGGTTACAGACTTTGGTTCCATAGTAGATGGAAAAGCCTATCAAATCAAAGGAATGGAGTATAACCTAACTGAACTATTTGGTGAACATCATCAAGATGCTGTTAAAGCAGTTGAAGGGGGTGAGTTTCTAAACCTATACCTCTCTCCAAAAGATTATCACCGTTATCATGCACCAGAGAGATTAACCATTAACTCGTTAACGCATATTCCTGGAAAATTATACCCTGTAAATTTTCCACTTTTACGAAATAAAAAAGACCTTTTCATAGAAAATGAACGTGTTATTATAGAGTGTAAAGACAACAAAGAGCGTACTTTTGTTATGGTGCTTGTGGGTGCTTTAAATGTAGGAAAAATGATAGTAACCTTTGAAAAAAACATCAAAACAAACTCAGATATAAGAGAGCCTCAACACTACAGTTACAAAAATGTAACTTTAGAAAAAGGTGAGCTTTTTGGTTGGTTTGAGATGGGTTCAACCATTTTACTCTTTAGCCAAAAAGACAGCTTTAAACCAACTATAGAGATTAACCAAAAAGTTAAATTTTCTGAACCCATAGGAACCATACTTTAATGAAAAAAGCCATTATTTTCGATATGGATGGAACGCTTGTAGACAGTTCTGTCACCATTGTGAATGCCATCAATCATGTACGTAATCATCTTAAACTAGCAAACATGGAAAAAGAGCTCATTTTAGAAAAGATCAACGACCCACACCTCAACCCTGCAGAGTTTTTTTATGAAGTTCCAGCTTTTACCAAAGAGCATGAAAAGTGCTTCTCTGACTACTACACCCAAAATCATGAAAAAGAGTTACAGCTTTATGATGGCATAGAGGAACTTCTTAAAAATCTAAAAGAGAGAGGTTATCTTTTAGCCGTTGCTACCAATGCCTATCGTGGTTCAACCTTAGAGTCTCTTTCTCACTTAAAAGTATTAGAATATTTTGATAGTATCGCATGTTATGATGATGTAAACAAGGGTAAACCAAGTCCTGATATGTTAGAAAAAAATTTAAAAGATTTAAATGTCTCAGTAGAAGAGTCTCTTTTTATCGGAGACAGTGAACGTGACCTTTTGGCTGCAGAAGCTCTAAATATGGACTATCTTATGGTAAATTGGGGCTTTTCTACCTATGAAGATGCCATCCACTCTGTAGAAAAATTAGAAAAAACTATATTGGATTTTTAATATGAACATTTCAAAATCAACACTCACCGATGCAACATCTGTTGCTTTAATAGGTATTGGTTCTAGTCTACCTGCCCCATACTCTACTCCTGTACTTTTTACGGGACTCTTTGCTTTTTCTGGTGCTGTGACCAACCAAGTAGCCATACACATGCTCTTTAACAAAGTTCCCCTACTCTATGGCTCTGGAGTCATAGAGAAAAACTTTGAATCTTTTAAATGTTCTATTAAAAATATGATAATGACACAGTTTTTTAATCCAGCACAGTTAAGTACTTTTTTTCAAAATGAAGAGCAAAAAATAGACCTAGCTCCCTTAGTAGAGTCAGCAGACTTTTCCCCTGCATTTATTGCACTAAAACAGAGTGTAATGGAGTCAAAACTGGGAGATGCTTTAAACTTTTTTGGTGGAGAAAAAGCCTTAGATAGTTTACAAGAACCATTTGCTAGAAAACTAAAGTCAGCTGTTGTAGGCATAGTAAGCTCAGACACCTTCAAAGCTCAAATGAACCATCATTTACAACACTCCTCACTCAATGATGACTTAAGAGAGTCTGTTGAAAAACTTATAACAGATAGATTAAATGACCTAACACCCAAAATGGTCAACAACTTGGTACATGAACTCATCCATACCCATTTAGGTTGGTTGGTAGTTTGGGGTGGAGTATTTGGTGGGCTTATTGGATTGGTTTCTTCGTTTTTTATATAAAAACATCTGAATTAATTTTTGAATCATAGGTTCCCAAAGGGGCATGGACTTCAGTCCATGTTTATATATTCTTTTTCCGTGGACTAAAGTCCACGCCCCTAAGAGCAATAAATTCAGTCGCTGTAATACTTTTTTTCATGGACTAAAGTCCATGCCCCGACACACTACTTATACGACCAAAACAACCCATACCCATGAATAAGTCCGAGCTTCTTTAACTTCTTTAGTTTCTTTATGGCTTTTTCTTTGTCTGCTGGTAGGTATGATTTGATTTTATAGAACTTGTCATATTTTAATATGTATGAAAAAGCAAGATGTTTTTTGAGCTTTTTTTCATATTTTTTAGCATTGGAAAGTTTAGAAAACCTTCCAAACTCTACAGGTACATTTGTCTCATCGGGGCTTATGTAGGCATAGTTGTTTATGACTATTCTATCTAATGATAGGGCAGAGAGTTCTCTTACTTTAGGTGCTTTATGTTCTACAGGTTCTGCTGATAGCCCTACTTTAGGGACAGAGACAACCTCTATATGCACAGGAGCAACCCCTTGCTCTTTTGTCCCTAAGTAAGTCGCTGCACCTTTTGAGAGGTCTAGCTCTCTGTTATTCCAAAAAGGTCCACGGTCATCTATGCGTACCTCTAGTGACTTACCATTGGCAGGATTTGTAACTCTTATGACGGTACCCAAAGGGTAAGTTTTATGAGCTGCAGAGTAACCATTCATATCATAGATATTTCCTAAAGCTGTTTGCCGTCCATGAAAGTACTCACCATACCAACTTGCCATGATGTCTTTAGACTCTCCTATGGCTACTTTATGAGGATAATAGGTGATATTTTTAACCGTATAGGGATGAAGTGAAGCTTTTATTCTTGCTGCTTCTCTACTCTTCCCATAAAGAGAAGAGGAGAGAGAAAAAGTGAGTAGAAAAAGTAATAATATCTTCAAAATTATAGACGAATTAGATTTAATGGATTCATGTGTTTGTTGTCTTTGGTAACTTCAAACATTAAAGATTTGTCTACTTTCCCAATAATAGAGCCTTTTGAAAGTTTTTTTCCTACAGATATACCTGGTGCTAAGCGAGAGAGTTTTGCGTAAATGGTGTGTATACCATCTGAATGTTCGACAATAACAACTTTACCCAACATACCACCACTGTTTTCAGCAAACACAATCTTACCCTTTAAAACACTTCTAACTTTTGAACCACTGTGAGGTGCCTTTAGGGTTATGGATTTATTAAAAATTTTAAACTTATAGATAGGGTCTGTATAGGTACCAAACTTTTTGATAAGCCTTGCACCTTTTAGAGGTGAAATGGTTTTTGAGTCAGTATATTTAATAATTTTAGAGGATGATACAGTGGGAACATTTTCATATTCTACTGAAGTATCTAAAGCCTCTTCTTCCTCTCTCTTTTCTGCTTTTGCATTTAGCTCTTTTTCTCTTGCTGCTTTTTTTCTATTTAGCTCTCTTTGCTTTGCTTCTTTTTGGGCATCCAATTTAATAATTTTTAAACTTGCTAATTTTCTTTCTAGTTTTTTACGACTTGCTTTTATTCGGTTAAAACGTTTTTTATAAATTGCTTTGTCTTTTATCAACTCTTGAACAATCTTATCTTGTTCACTCTTTTTCTCTTCATACTCTTTACGTTCATTGACATACGCTTGAATATTTTTTTTCAGGCTAAGTTGCTGAGAGTTTAAACTCGTTTTTTTATGCTCTAAATCTATTAGTTCTTTCTTAAGAGATTCAAGTTCTTCACTATTTTTTTTACTATAAACTTTATAAACTTCCTTTGTCATAACCGACTCACTTGTAGGAGTATGAACCTCTTCAAGTGCCAGTGCCATAGAAAAATTTTTAGAAATCAACTCGACAAATTGAAGTTGTTTCTCATCTATACCATTAGTAAGCGTCTCTAAATTTTCTTTTAATTCTGTACTCTTGTTTGTCAATTCAGTATAAATTTGCTCATCATCTTTAATCTTCTCTTCCAAACTGTTTAATTTAGAATTTAATTCATCTGTATTGGCTTTGGCTGATAATATTTTTTTAGCTACTTTTGAAAGTTCTTTATTCATTTTATTATATTCAACCTTCTTAGCACTTAACTGTTTTTTACTCTTTTTTATTTTACTATCCACAGAGGTTGCTGACAGTAAGGAGAGAAGTAAAAAAAGAGAAAGAAAAATTTTCATCTACTCTTCTTCCTTCACATTAATAACAACAAGAAATACAGCCACAAGCACTATAAAAATCGCAGCAAAAAGCAAGATAAAAAAATCAGAAAGATAGAAAACAGACTCTATATTTTCTTTTAAAATACTCATCTGTGTATCACGTATCCACATATTTTGTATAATAAAAAAGATTCCACTTGTTATAAGAGCTGAAAGAATGGCATCTACAATGGCTAAGTTAATAAGTACTTTAGACCTTAAAAAAAGTGAAGCACCAAATATCTCCATAACTTTCATACGTTGTGCATGTAAAAAGTTCCAAACTTCCATCTGTTTTAAAATAAGGAAAAAACCAATAATAGTCATAAAAACAATAAACGTATTGAAAGAGAATTTAATAAAAGAAAAAAGTTCATATTGTGACTGATAGACAGAATTGAACGTCTCTATACGTGTAATATCTTCACTCTTTTTTAAATTGGCTTTTACTTCTGCTAACTCTGATATGCTTAAATATTTGTTTAATTTAATAGAATAAAAATTGGGTAAAGAGTTTTCAAGACTCTCTCCTTTCTCTTTTTCAAAATCAATATTAACACTGTTTAAAATCTTTGATTTCTTAATCTCTTCAACTTTTAAAATATGTTTATCCCATGACCGAAAGTCATCTATACTCATCTCATTTTTAGCTACAACCATCATGGTATATCCATTTTTAAGACTTTTTTCAAAACTTTCGGTTGTACGATCAAATACAATAAAAAATTCTAAGCCAAGTAAAATAGCCATCAATGGGAAAATAAGAGAGAGATGTGTCTTAATGAACTTCACGAATGTTTCCTCCTGCATCTATACTAAAGTGTCTATATGGGATGTTAAACATCATTGGTATTCTATGTGTCACAACCACGATAGTAGTATCTAATTGTTGACAGGCATTTTCCATTAAGTCCCAAATAACATTTGAAGAGTACTCATCAAGGTTACCTGTAGGTTCATCTGCCAAGATTAAAAATGGATTTTTTGCCATAGCCCGTGCTACGCCCACTCTCTGTTGTTCTCCCCCTGAAAGTTCCAAAGGGTATTTGTCTTCTTTACCAGTTAATTTAACATGATGAAGTAGACGCTTTGCTTGACTACTTTGAACATCTGCTGTATAACCAGCTATCCATAGTGGTAAAACCACATTTTTTTCAACTGTCCATTCATTAATAAGTTTATAATCTTGGAAAACTATACCCAAATGGGTTCTAAGCTCTTGCAATTTATGTTTAATGATATTCGTCATATCAAGTCCACCAATATTAAGTTCACCCTCTTGTGGTTTCAAGTTTCCATAAAAAGCCTTTAATAGTGTTGATTTACCACTACCACTAGGACCCGTTATAAAAACAAAGTCCCCTTTTTTTATTTCAAAGGTAGCATTATTAATAATTTTTTCTGTACTATCGTAAGCCAGAGTTAATTTTTTTGCTGTTATTACATTTTCAGACATGTAAATACTCCATAATTTTTAAATGCGTTTTAAAGTTTGTAACTGTTTTCACAGGATTAGAATGATAATAATAGGTCTCTTTTCTACTCATATAGATAAATTTGTGTTCAGGTCTATCAAAACTTCCAAATGCCAGTTTTATTAAAATAGCATCATCTTTAATTTTAAATACCCTCTCAAAATGAATAAAGGCCTCTTCAAGAAGTATAGGTTTAAAGCTTATTTTATCTAAAGTTTCATTTTTATAAGATAATTCTTTAAAAGAAAAATTAAAGTCTAATACCCTCTCTTCTGACGCTTCAGCACAAGTAACATAAACATCATAAATGTCTTTCTCTTGCTTTAACCATCTCGCTTCATATTTACTTGTCACAGCTAAAGCTTCATTTTTACGGATTTCTACAGAGGTTTTAAGAACCTTTTCACCTAAAAATGTATCTAATGCATACCAAAAATACTTATGACTATCGGTTCTTAACTCTAACCTACCACCCTTTTCAAGAACACGCATGGACTCTTTTAGAAATGAGGAAGAGATGACTCGTCTTTGTGGTTTTTTGTCCCAAGGTACAGGAAAATGAACAAAGATTTGATGACATAAATTAGAGGGTATCATCTCTAAAAGAAGCCGTGCATCATAGTTGACCACCCATACGTTTGTCAAACCCAAAAGTTCTATCTGCTTAAGTACTTGTGCAGCAGAAGGCGTATGTATCTCTATACCTATAAAAAGTCTATCTGGATTGTTCTGAGCTTGATAGAGCAGATGCTTTCCTGAACCAAACCCCACTTCTATGGCAACACTTTCAAAAGGGTAGACAATATTATCAAAATCTTCTATACTTTTCTCATAAGCGTTTGCAAGTAAAGGTTTATTTTCATGAATGGTAATATTTGACTGAAGAACCTCTAGTTTTAAGCCATTAGATATATCGGCAATGGCTTGTTT
Organism: Campylobacteraceae bacterium; assembly: GCA_027038295.1. Lineage (GTDB taxonomy): Bacteria > Campylobacterota > Campylobacteria > Campylobacterales > Sulfurovaceae > UBA1140. The sequence goes on along the minus strand of JALVXD010000071.1, from coordinate 3,579 downwards.
TACCAAGTTTACTTTTAATGGTCTGGTTACTTTATCATATTTTAAAAGCCAATTTTCAGGACTCTTTTTGATATGTAAAAGAAAAGATTCATCTTCAAGATGAACACCAATAAGTTCATCTTCACTATAATTGTCTTGTGCAATAAAAAGAACTTTTGTATTGTGATACTGCTTTTTAATAAGAGAAGTATCAAAAGGTTTAACTGTTATATGTGGCATTAAATCCCTTACCTAGTTTGAATTGTAATAACTTTACTGGGCTTAGAGAGACTATCATCATATCCAACAGCTATAACTCTATACGTATAGTTAAATCCTGGAGCTACATAGGTGTCTATATATTCTGACATCATACGATTTTTAACACTTGCTATCCACTTCCATTTCTCACCATTAATACTTTTTTCAACTTTATACATCTTAACCAGTTTATTAGGGTGTGGTCGCCATATTAACTTAATGGCATTACTTGCTTTTTGAAAACCTTGAAAAAATGTAATAGGTTCAAATAGTGGTTTGGTTTTCACAGCGATTACTTGTCCATGTGGTGACTCAAACCCACCTTTTATGGTAGTAAAAGTGTATGTATAAGCAGAGTTTTGAGCCAAGCCTGTATCGACATAATGTGAGGCAAAAGGACTGTTAACTGTTGCAACTTTTGTCAACTCTTTTTGAGGACTGTTTACGTAAGTATTTTTTACCGTTCTGTATATGTTTATACCATCCAAATGTTTTGTAGCCATAGGTTGCCACTCAAAAGCTACAGAAGTGTTACTTGTTACAGCTTTTACATTATTGAGCTTTGGTAAATTTGGGTCAAGCTGATGATTCATCATCGTTGCTGGATTACAACCGTTCAGTAATAGTAGTGAAATAGCTGTCAATGATATGAGGGTTAATTTTTTCATTAATCTCTCCTTGGTTAAATTTGTTAAAAATAAAATCTTTCATATCAGGAAAAAGTGGAGCTACAAACTCCATCTTCTCTCCTGTTGTAGGATGTAACATATATAGTTTATATGCGTGTAAAAATACTCTGTTAATTATAGCTTTTTTGCTCTTAAAACCATATAAATCATCACCCAAGATATGTCTACCCAAACTCTCTAAATGCACCCTAATTTGGTGGGTTCTACCCGTAAAAAGTTTAACGGCTATTAGCTCAAGTTTTTTATCACCTTTATCACTTTGAGCCAACTTATAAAAGGCAGACTTTGCCTCTTTTCCATTTTCTCTAATGTCCATTTTTAGGCGATTGTTCGGGTTACGCCCTATTGGTTTTTCGACTATTCCATTATCTTTTAAGGGGTAGTCTATAAGAGCCAAATAATAACGACCCATGCTCTTATCTTGTAACTGTTCACTCAGTCTTTGATGAGCTTCATTGGTCTTGGCTATTACCAACGCACCTGTTGTATTTTTATCTATTCTATGTACTATTCCATGACGCTCTTCACCTGAAATAGTTGAAAGTGAAACACCTTTTTTTATAAGCCAATCCACCAAAGTAGCCTCTTTAACTGATGGAGCAGGATGCACCACCAAACCAGCTGGTTTGTTGACCACAAGCATAACATCATCTTCATAGAGTATCTCAACATCAAAGTCTACCACCACAGGCTCTTTGGGTATGACTTCTTTAAAACTATACGAGATGGTCTCTCCTGCTAAAAGTTTTTTACCAGTTTTTAACACGGTTTTCCCATTAACCTGTACCAACCCCTCTTTGATGAGTTGCTCTACCTGATTTCGGCTCTCTTGTAGCTCTGTTGTTAATATTTTGTCTAATCGTCCAGCCTCTTGAACTTCAAATGATTCTAAATCCATTTTTCTCTTTTTATACTATATTTTACATAATTATATCCAAATCAATAATTGTTTAAAAACTTAATTTAGATATAATATATAAAATTAATATTTTAAATTACGATAAAGGATTTTTTATGCACAAAAAACTACTTATTTTACCTTTTTTATTGAGTTCACTATCGACTGCAAAAACTGTTGAAACTAAAGATATGAGAGCCAAAGACTATACAAAACATTATGATACCAGCTCAAATGTAGAATCAACAGAAGACAAAGTCATCTCGTCTACAGCTGAAGCTTCAGCACAAATCACCGTTACGGTTACACTTCAAGCCACCTCAGAAATGACTTCAGGTAGAGATACTAGGACAACTGCAACCATGAGCTTTTTAGATAATAACCGTGTAAACATTACCGAAGAGATAGCCCAAGGTAAAGGGGAACATCTTGAAACACTACTAAGCATGATGAACCTAAAAACAAATCAAACAACTTTAACCAATATTCAAACGCACTTCAACGACCTTATATATTTAAGTCACAATGATTTTTTAGAAAAATTAAAAACTTTAGCTTAGTCATTCTTAAAAATAACTCCTAAGTTCATCATATATCTATATGAGGTTTGAAAATTATTACTCTCTCTCCAAAGTATAGAGGGGGCTACTTGATAGTACATCCAATCTTTATAAAAAATATGATGAAAAAGCATATGAAAATGAACATAGTCACTGTTTGGATTTTTAAAGTTTTTTAAATCACTAACAATCCCAAGCCCTGCTCCTACTTGCTCTTTTTCATTCAAGGTTTTTATCCATGAAACGTCATTTATAATCGTTTGAAACTCCTCTTTATTACTATAACTCAATTGATTTCTCCAAAAAAAATCAAGTGAATCAGTTACATTATACTTGGTATTAAACTCAAAGTTATTATCTATTTCACCATCAGTGTAATAACGAAAACGATTATACAATGCACTGTTTACCTTTTCTTTGTCATATACGTTATAGCGTGAACGTATATTCAGATAAGGAACTATATGTGCATCACGTATTCTCACCCCACCTGCAAATGCCATGTTTAAACTTTTTTTGACATACTTAAAATACTCTAAACGCAAATAGTAGTTTTTCTCTTCTAAGCGTTCATTGGTTAATTTTGTACTATCATATAGGGTATTGTCATTTGTTTCATCTTCAAAAACTAAGCGAAGGTTTTTCTGAATTTTGGGTAAACTAAGACGTAAACGTAGGCGTAAATCTTTTTCAAAGCTTTGATGATTTTCTATGGCAAAAGAGTTAATGACCTCTGCCCAAGTACTGCTAGACTCTTCAGTAGAATTGCTTTCAACAAAATAGTCATCTATACTGTTACTTGTATCAACCAGTATCTGACATAGGTCATCGTGATACTTGTCAAGTAGTGTTATGTTATTATCAGCATGTAGTAGTGAGGATAAAAAAGAAAATAATGCTAAAGTTATAAGCCTATTGAACATATCACCCTCCTATATATATTATATAATTTTAATTTTATAATATTAGTTAAAACAGAACAGCCTCTAAACAGCTTATTTAATATTTTACAATAGGTAACTATAAGTTAAAGATATAAATGATTTTGTAATTTTTGAAAAAAAGTGATGGCGGACAGTGAGAGATTCGAACTCTCGGTACCCTTACGAGTACGCATCCTTAGCAGGGATGTGGTTTCAGCCAACTCACCCAACTGTCCTTATGTAGTTCCACATTTTGTGGAATGAGATTA
>JALVXD010000070.1 GCA_027038295.1 Campylobacteraceae bacterium | reverse complement strand
TCATAATACACCTCCTAAAGGTTATTTGTTCCAACTTAACATGAGTTTTTGTAAGTTCTCAAAAAGAACCGACATAAACACCTTAAAATCTTCATCCACTTTCACAGCATTGAGAATATCTTCAAAGCCAATGGTGGCTAAGATGGTTTTGCCATTCTCCTCATAGACCGAAAGACGACACGGTAAATAGACTGAAATTTCAGCTATGTTCGTCAAAGCATCATGAGCCCCTTGTGGATTACAAAGTTCAAAAACTGTAATCTCTTGTTCTATAGGGAAACCTTTGCTTTCTAAAATCTTAGTAAAGTTATAAGCATTTAAAACACCAAATCCCAGTGCTTTTGCTTTTTCTTCTATTTCATTTTCTATGGTCTGTTTTGTGGTATTTGTTTCTATTTTATAAATCATTTTTTATATCCTTTCTATATGTTTTATAGTGTTATTATAATTTTATTTATGTGCAAGGTGTGTGGAAAGAGAACTTATCTTTTATTGAAACATATCAATCAAAGAAGTCTTTGATAACATAAAAACATTTCTTTGTAGTCGTATTATTCTCTCCACACACTTTACACATTTATTGCTATACAATTCTTTATCTACTTAGAAAATAAGTAAGAAAAATTTTAAGGAAAAACTATGAAAAAGATAATTACTACAACATTGATAACTGCATCAGTGCTACTCTATGCAAATGAGGCTTCTACAGAACTTGAACATGCGATTAAAACAGCTCCAAGTGATGAAAGTATATCAGAAGATATGTCAAAAATGAAAGCTATGGGTAAGTGTGGAAGCGACCAAAAGATGAGTAAAAACACTCCTACAAAAACAATTCCATCAGAAGCTGATTTGGAGCTAGAACATGCTGTAAAAACAGCTCCAAGTGATGAAAGTATATCGGAAGATATGTCAAAGATGAAAGCCATGGGTAAATGTGGAGGCGACCAGAAAATGAGTCAACATGCTCATACAGAAACAAATCAATCAAAAGCAGATTTGGAGTTAGAACATGCAATTAAAACAGCTCCAAGTGATGAAAGCGTATCGGAAGATATGTCAAAAATGAAAGCCATGGGTAAATGTGGGACAGATAAGTAGTTTATATTTTACTCCATAGTGAGAGAAGATTAGTCTATCTTCTCCCACTCGAATTTGGATATGTTTTTATCTTTCTTAGAAAATTCTATCCCAATAATAATCAATTCATCTGCTTTCTCTTGATACTTTTCATAGTATCTCTTCTCTTTTATCTGCTCTAATGCTTTTGCATTTTGACTCTTGTTATCTACAACTTTAAATTCAATAACATAAACTTGACTCATATCAGGGGTAGCAATGGTTAAATCTATTCGCCCTAGACTGCTTACATCTTCGGCTATAAATTGTATGCCCAAACCTGCTAAATAAGCATACATAACATTGGCATAATAACCCTCATAGTTTTGAATATCATTTTTTACATAGGAGTTATAAGGAAGTGATGCAAAAAGTTGATAAATTTCTCTTTTGAACTTGTCCATATCTTTGTTTAAAATGGCAGTTAATATGGGCATTTTAGGAAGAGAACTATCTGTCAAAAGATATTTGAAAATATTCTCATTGAGTGCTGTTCTAACTTCAAGGTTAGGATAGGTTAACTTATAAATTCTCTGATTAAATATTGTTTCAACCTCTTTTATCGTTAAATATCCTGTTTGAAAAAGAAGTGTCTCTATTTTAATATCATCTACATCGAAACTACCTAAGTCACTTTCACTAATGGCTATATCTTCTAAGTTTGGTAAAAAATAGTTTTTCTGTTTGAGTATTTCAATTAAAAAACTAGGATTACCTGTCTCAAACCAATAGTTACTATAGATTTTATTTCGAGAGAAAAAGAGCAAAATATCAAATGGATTATAAACACCCTTTCCTAAAAAATTATAACCGTTATACCACTTTTTTAACTCATCTAAATCAACATCATCTAAGCGTTCAGCAAAACTCTCTTTTACATCTTTATGTGTATACCCACAAATAGTTGCATAATTTGGATTTAGAGATATATCTTCTAAGTTATTCAGTCCACTAAATAGATTAACTTTTGAAAATTTACTTACACCTGTTAAAAATGCAAACTTTACATATTGGTCACTATCTTTTATGACCGAATAGATGTTTTTAAGTCTATCTCGTATCTCTTTAGAGAGTTTTTTATCGGTTACATTATCAAGTATAGGTTTATCATATTCATCTATTAAAATGACTACTTTTTGATTGTATTTTTCATAAGCTTTTTTTATTAAATCTAAAAAACAGTTTTTGACACTCTCTTTATATTGACACTCTAAGCCCAATCGTTCTTGATTCTCATCTATACTATATAAGATAGTTTGGTCTAAATCATTCACAGACTCCGTAACACCTGCACCAAAACTAATTTTAATCACAGGATAAGTTCTCTCCCAATCCCACTTATCATAAATATAAAGCCCCTCAAACAACTCTTTTTTACCCTCAAATATATCTTTTAGAGTATCTAAAAAAAGAGATTTACCAAAACGGCGTGGGCGTGAGAGGAAGTAGTATCCACTACTGTTTATAAGCTTTAGAGCTAAATCTGTTTTATCTATGTAGATGTAGTTCTCTTCTTTATCTCTTATTTTTGCGAATGTTTGGATTCCTATTGGTAGGTTTTTCATTGGGTTCTCTTATATACTTCATCTCTTGATTCAATGTTAAAGCAATTAAAAAAATGTACTATTTTATCAAATAAATTAAGTCTAATGGTCATTTTTTAGCCTTTACTTGCTTTTGTTTTAAGTATATCAGAAAGTTGTTGAAAGTGTGGTGGGTGTGTAAATTTCAAGATATTTTAGATTATTTTAAGCTTTGTTATATCAAATAGCTTTGACCCCTGTTTTCTAATGTTTGAAAAAAGATTTGGAAACTTTATTATAGGTAAAGCATCACATTTTTTTGAACCTTAGTTAAAGTGTTTACCAAATATTAAAGAAATAATGATATAATTGTCCGTATAATTATATTCATAATTAAAAGGATAAAAATGGTAGCCTATACTCAAAGTGAACTTGTATCAGCCACAGAACTCTCTAAACAGTTTGGAGAGTATATTTCAAAAGTTAAAAATGGTCTTTTAGATAAAATTGGTATTTTAAAAAACAATAAACTTAATGCTGTTATTTTATCGGTTAGTGAATATGAACGGATGGCTCTTGCAGAAGCTAGATTAGAAGAGCTTGAGACAGCTCAAATCCTTCAAGAACGACTTAAGAGACCTAAAGAGGAATATCTTAATGGAGATGATGTTTTAAAAAAATTAAACTTATCGTTGGATGACTAACAGTATATGATTATAAATTTCACCCTGAAGCCGAAAAAGAGTTAGCTAAACTCAACCGTTCTGTGCAACTTCTTTTTACTAAAACTTTAAAAAAATATTAACAAGCCCTGAACTTGGTATTGATTTGGGCAATAAAAATAACCTAAATCTCAGTGGTTTGAAAAAAATGTACTTTGACCATAAACGATATAGAATTGTATATCAAGTTTTAGAAGAGGAGATTATTGTCTATATTATTGCTGTAGGGAAAAGAGACAAGATGGAAGTTTATGAGAAAGCTAATGAAAGAGTTAAAGAGTAAAAACTCTTAACTCTTACTTTTTGATATGTATATCAAATCAATACCCCCTAAAACCAAA
>JALVXD010000069.1 GCA_027038295.1 Campylobacteraceae bacterium | reverse complement strand
TGTAGAACAGGTTTCTATATGTCACTACTTGGAAGACCTAAAAAGAAAAAGGTTGTAAAAGCGTGGGAGAAGTCTATGGTAGATGTGCTTAATGTCACTAAACAGAGCGATATTCCAGAACTGAACATCTACCAGTGTGGTACATTTAAGATGCACTCTTTAGAAGATGCTAAAAATATTGCCCAAGAGGTACTTGACCAAGGTATAGGAACCATGAGCAATAAAGATTTAGCACTTTCTGAGAAGAAGTTAAAAAAAATAAACGGCTAAAAGGGTTATAGATGTTAATTTGGATTCCCGTAGATGGTAATGATGAGAAAAAATCAAAGATTACTAAACTTGTAGCGTTGAAGCAGTGGGCTTTGGTAGACTTTGAGGAAGGTGAGGTAAAGTCAACACGTTTTTTTGATAAACGTGAAGATTTTACAGAGTGGGTTGACTTTGTCATTTTAGAGAATAAGTTTGAGTCTTATATCGACTTTATGAATGAGGGGATGATGGTTCTTTGTATTCGAGAAGAGGAGACCATTGAAGAGATTACAGAGGCATTTAAATTTAAAGAGTTAGATGAGGTTGGGTTATAACTTTTGATGTATAACCAAACCTTACGACCCGAAAAAGAGTTGGTACTTTGTGAAGATGGAACCAACACACTTTTTTCTAAAGAGTTTAATGAACCCTACCACTCTACTAAAGATGGAGCGTTACATGAATCGCTTGAAAAGCATGTAAAACCTGCACTTAGCATTCATAAGAACAGTTGTTCATTAACCATCTTAGACATCTGTTTTGGGCTTGGTTACAACACTTTTGCGACCATCTACTATATTAAAAAATATAATCTAAAAACCAAAGTACATATACTCTCTCCAGAGTTTGATGAGGAGCTTGTCTCCTCTCTTTCTACTTTTGTGTACCCCTCTGAATTTGACTCTATAAAAGATATTATTAATGCTGTTAGCCAAAACTATTACTATGAAGATGAGCAGTTTAAAATAGAGATTTTAATAGGTGATGCACGAAAAACGGTTCCCCAAATAAAAGAGAGAGTAGATATTGTCTATCAAGATGCTTTCTCTCCTACACAGAACCCTCTACTTTGGACAAGAGAGTTTTTTGAAGATATAGCAAAAATCTCAAAACCAGATACGATTTTGACTACTTATTCTACAGCAGCAGCAGTACGTTTAGGGCTTTATGAGAATGGATTTTTAATTTTTCTCTATTATCCAGAGATGGCTCGTAACTCAACGATTGCTTCTATACAAATGTTAGAAAAGTTTGAGTATGTAGATATGGAGTTAAAAAAAGTACGTAATCCTACAGCTCGGAGTTTTCGAGATGAGGATTACATTTCAGTTACTTGATACTTTTAACCAAGTCAGTGACATCAAGAAAACTATTTTCAGGTATACCCTTTGGGGTAATACCTTTACCTATGGCTGCACCTTTAAACCCAATATAGAGTTCTTTTCCATTCATGGTCATTACACTCTCTTTATCTATATCAATACCAGCATTGGCTAAAACAACTTTTTGTAAGTTTTTAGATAGTTTTGCTGTAATGTCTACTCCATTTTTATCCAATATAGAGTACTTCATACTGTATTGATATACCTCTCTAGGAATATAGAACTTTGAATTTGGATTGTCATTTTTAAAAAACTTAATATCTTCAGCACATTTTCCTGTTGAAAGGGTTTTGTTAACATCTGAAATATGCACAGAAGGCATGGAGATGATTTTCCCATTCTCTAAAGTGATAACAACATTTTTTATATTTTGATAATCAACTCCACCAAAACCTACCCCTTTTTGTGAAAGATTTACACCGTAGTTAAGATTGTAACTTTTAGACATTGTACTGTTTGAGAGGTTTTTAGAGACAAGCTTTTTACTTAAGTTCTCTTCAGCAACACCTGTAACTTCTGATGCTTCACAAACCTGTTGGAATCCTTCACCTTTTAAATAGTGTAGTAGTGTATAGGGAGGGTAGGCATCGGAAGGGGGTACAAAAACATGAGAGAGTCGAAGGTTCTTTTTTACATTCTCTTCATAGGTAACTGTAGGTTCTGGCTCAGGTGCACATGCTGTAAATAGTAGAAGAAGAGCCAGTGAACTTAATGATAATATCTGTTTCATATCTAATCCTTTTTTTTAATTAAATATTATTAATGGTAACTCAATAATTAATAATAGTAGCTTATTTTTAAAACAATGTGATTTTTAGTGTTTTTTACTAAGATAAAGATTAAAAGTTTAAATATAAAAAGCAGAGCTAGAGATAGGCATTGGGTTTTCGGCTGAGGGGAATATTTTTATTGCAAAAGGGAAGGGGTCGGCTAACTTGAAGGTTAAGTTGGTTTTGAGTCCGAAAGATTAAAAATTAATGTTTAAAATCCGTAGGTTTGACCATGTCAAACGTCAAATCTACATGGGCATGAATGGGTATTTTAAACAGCCATTTAATACAAACTTAGATTAGTTAAAAAAAGTCCCTATTTTTCTAAGGACTTTTCTTCCTTTAAACACTTAAAACTTATAAGATAAAGCTCCGTATATACCTTGTGAAACAATATCTGCATCGTATCCATTGTTTGTATTAAACTGGTTATGTCTATATCCCACTTCTACATTAATGTCATTATATATATCTGTTTTTAAAGCTGTTCTAATATCCATATGAATATCATCTGTAGGTGACATAATGAGTTGATTTACCCATTTTAATGATTCTGTCCACGGAGGAGTAACTTCTATACGTACGTATCCTATTGGAAAATACTTATCAAATGAGCTTGTTGTCTCTTTTGAACATACTTTAGTTTGAAAACTACCATTTACATATCTTAGCCCAGCACCTACCTCTAAATCAACTAAGTCATCTTCAGGTTTTGATATATAGTATATAGCATCTAGTATATCTAAATCAAGCGTACTTTTTTGTAGCTCACCCCTGTCAAAATTAACACCATTGTGTTGCATGTCTGAAGCCAATATTTTTTTGCCTTCATTTGCAATATTGGTATATCCAAGTTTAAAATTCACATATTGGTTTGTTCCTTTTAAATCTAAAACAAGAGAAGGAGAAATTTCTTTCTCCAAACCTCTCTCTTTTAAGTCTATAACACTTCCTGCATTTTGGAAAGTACCATAAGTTCCTGTTTGCCAACCTTCTAGTTGAATCTCTGTACTTTGTACTACATCAGCAGAAAGTGCTGATATGGTTAGTAGTGATAATAGTATTGTTTTCATTTATTTTCCTTTTTATGGTCTTTTAACTTGTTTATATCTCTGTCCAGAGAGATTACTTACATTTCCTGCCCCATCAATAGCTTTAACTTTAAAGTAAGTTCTTGACCAATTTCCAGTTGCTGGGAAGTTTGTTTGCCCAGGTGCATAGGCACAAGTAGGAGTTGCAGTATCACATCCTGGAATCAGTACATAATCAGCAGGAGCAGCTGAAGTTGTATTTACATAGAATTCATATTTAACAATTCCTACGGCATCTGTACTTGTAGACGCATCTAAAATAACTTTTCTTCCAATATTAGCTCCTTGTATATTAACAGGTGCAGTATCTCCATTTTCAAACTTAGTTGCCGTTAATCTTGCTATAGGTTTTACGGTGTCTGTTACAGGTTTAGCAACATCAGCAAAAGCTTGAACAGCTACAGTACTTTCTAATCCTTCTCCATCTTTCACTACAACTTTGTACCATGTTCTAGCACGATTTCCTGCAACTCCAAAAGCAGTTATACTAGGTGTATCTTTACAAGTTGTCTCTTCTATATCTACACATCCAGCTATTTCTGTATAGTTACGTTTATTGTCTTCAGATTTCAAGAACGTATATTTTTTAATAATGCCAGAGTTGTCTGTTGAAGTACTTGCATCTAGTGTTAACTCTTCACTTACGCCACCATTGTCAATGATTTTTCTATTGGTACCCTCTATTTGTACTCTTCCTATTGGTTTAACGGTATCTACGGTAGCCGTTTTCACATATACAGGTAGAATATTAGAATTACCCACATTACCAGCAGGGTCTGTTACGGTTACTCTATAGAATGTTCTCGACCAAATAGGACTTACATCTGAATTATCTGCATTTGGTGTATCGTTTACACTCGTTGCTGTTCCCTCTGAAATAACTTCCCAAGTAGCTTTGTTGTCATTTGATTTTTCGATTTTATAGTTTACGACTTCATCATCATCTCTACTTTTTGAAACATCAATTGTTATCTCTTCACTTTCTCCATCTTTACGTATAAATTTAGAAGCTCTATTATCAACACGTACTATTCCTACAGGAGGGCGTGTATCTTCAGTTGCATTTCTTACTAAAGCTACTCTATTTACAGAGTAATCTTCGTTGCTATCTGCATCTTTAACAAGTACTCTATAGAGTGTTCTTGACCAATATATATTTGAACCAGAAAGGCTAGCACTTGGAGTATCAGCACATGTTGGGGTTGCATTCTCTTCACAAGCTACATCCCAAGTTGCTCCATTGTCTTCTGATTTTTCAAATGTATAAAGCTTTACACCCTCTTTGTCTCTACTTCTGGTTGCATCAAGAGTTATCTCTTCCGTTGCTCCATCTTTTCTAATTACCGTAGTAGCACGATATGTTGAGCCTTTTTTAAAGAAAAGTAATCCAATAGGCTTACTGTTAATTTTGTTTTCAGTATCCATTTTAAAGTTTAACAATGCTCTCTCTTTATATCCATTTATAGAGGTATCGATATGACCATCTGCATCATATACTTTAACAAAGTATCTAACCACACTTCTTCTTGTAACCACTGGAAGCTCATCGACAAGCTCTTTACCTTCGCCTATCTTTTTCCAGCCACCAAGACCACTTACTACTCTATACCACTCGTATTTAACTATATCATCATCGCTTGTTTTGCTAGTCTCTCCATCGTAACTACCCGTTGCATCAAGTGTAACGGTATCACCAATTGCTATATCTCTCCACATTGGAGTATTTGCTCCATTTGCTTTGGCTAAAGCAACAGGTCTCTCATTTTCAGCAACAGCAGGTTCCACTTTTACACGAAGAATACGTTGCTCTCCAAATCCGTTTCTATTGTGGTCTACTCTTTGTGTCTCTTCATCTGTAACAAGAAGTCTATATTCACAAAACTTTGCTCCAGCAGGTATGGTATCGTTAACGTCTGCATTTGCTCCATCTGATAGAACTTTCCAACCAGCTACCCCACCTCTACAAGCTCTGTACCATTTGTAGTTTGCGATAGGTCCACCATCTATATCATAACTTTCATTTCCTAGTAATTCAACGGTATCACCTTCGTATACGGTTACAATGTCATTGTAAATACCACCAATACTTGGTAAAGAAACCACCCCAGCATTTTTAGCATCTATTATTGCTTTAATCTCACTTTCTGTTGGATTCGCAGGGTCTGCATATGGTTTTATAGGGTCAGTCTCTGTATTAGCTGGAAGACCATCGTCATTATCTAAATAATCAGGTATACCATCAGCATCTGTATCTCTATTTTTATCTGCACCATCATTGCTTTCATCTCTAGTGGGTATTCCATCATTATCATCATCTAAATCAAATTTATCTAAAATACCATCACCATCACTATCTCCATCAAATTCATCTTTATCTAAAATACCATCACCATCGCTATCTTTTTGGTCAGCTGATATATTTTCTGCATTGTGAATACTTTGTAAAAGAGTAGGTATCGTTGGAACAAATGTTTCATTTAAGGCATTTGAATTTGTTGTTGGTCCAAAAAGTATCATGTCTCGACCATTAACTTTACCATCACCATCAATGTCTCCATCAGGTTTACCATCTCCATCTAAATCTGCTGTAGATAAGATTTCATTCACAGTAGCTGTGATGTCATTTTCTGTTAACGTTCCTGCTGCTATTTTTTCATCTAACATTCTAGTTTGCATTTCAGTAGCATAGGTAACTCTAATGGCATCACCTTTACAGGTGTAACACCATTCACCTTTTGTAACGGATCTTAAGATTCCAGTATTGGCTTTGGCTTCAGCTGGAGCATCTTTTATGCCATCATCATTAACATCCCAATCTGTCCCACCAGTAACTTCAAAGATATAGAGTCTATTCAAATCCATATCAACAGAATGAGAATCAAATATCCCCATTGTATTTAAATCTGAATTTGCATCACCAGAAGTTGTTTCCGTCCATTTTAGTTTTTTTTCACCATTATGAAGTTCATAAATCTCAACTTTTGCCCCTGCTAATCTTCCTAGTTCTGCTATTCCCTGAACAGACTGTTTAATGGAAGTAGAAGAACTACTTCCACCTCCACCACACCCGATTAAGTTAAGTGCAATACTTAAACTAAACCCAACATTACGTATTGTTTTGTACATAAAAAACTCCTTTGTAAATATGTGTAACATTATTAGCATATAACAATTTAATAATTTATAAATAATTTTTATAAATTAATTTATTAAGTTAAAAATTTATTAACTTTAAAATAATAATAATAATTTAATATAAAAAAATATTTTAATAATAAATATAGGTTAAAGAGAGGAAAATAGATACTGTGGCACTAAATAAAACAATTATAGTTATAAATAATTTTTTAATATTAAAAATAATTCTTTAATAATTTTTAATAAATGTGTAGATACTACACATAGTTTAACTGGATGTAAAAATAATTCTAACACCAATGTTAGCACTATCATGCTAAATAAACTTAAAGCTTTCCCTGCAGCAGAGGGTACAAATATAAAATGGCATATAGGTGATTTTTATATGTTGGTAAATGAGAAGAAATAGTTGTATTCTATACTTTAAAATAGCTAAGTAGGGGGTAATTTTTACCCCCTATCTTTTAGAGTGTATCAAACCACGCAAATGCTTCTAAATACAAAGGAATAGAACAACTATCATGTGTTCCACCATCTTTTAAAATTAACTCTGTTGATGTTGAACCATTTTTTACAAAGCTATCGTAGGCGTTTTGTGAGTTAAATGATGGAACAACTTTGTCACCTTTACAGTGGTAAAGGTGTATTGGCATGGTTGGTTTCCAATCCATTAAAGAGTTCTCTTTTAGAGCATTATTTAACTGAGTCTCTTCACCATTTTTATAACTGCTTAAAAAACTCTCTTCATAAAGTTTACTACGCTCTATTGGGAAATCGGTTGCGATTATATTTCCTTTCTCTTTTTCAGCGACATAAGTTGTTATTTGCTCATAAATAGGAGCTTGTATTATATCTTTTAGAATATCCCATTTATAATATCGGTTATAACTGTAGAGTAAAAAGAGAGGAAGATGAGGTTCTGAATACTCATCCTTGCTCAATAAAATATAATCTGCCGTACCTTTCATGTCATACGAACCAGCCATAGGAGCTGCTGCTGTAACAGGGATAGTATCACCATACTCTTTTTCTAAGAGTTCAAGTGCAGCCATGGTTGCATAGCCACCTTCAGAGTAACCAGTTAAGAAGAGTTTGTTGTTACTCTCTATATGTCTCTTATTCATAAACTCTTTACTTGCTAAAATAAGGTCAACAACCACTGGTGCCAAACTCTCTTTAACTTGATAAGGGTGGTAGGATTTAGATGTAATCCCATAACCAATATAGTCTGGCATGGCTACTGCATGTCCCTTTAATGTAGAGATTAATGCACCCGTTGTTCTAAGTGGTGCATGTTCTGAAGGTGCATATTTGTCACCAAAAAGTGTACCATGTTGGTCACTGACCAATGCCACTGGTTTTTCTGAATTAAGTGGTAAGGTAATTAACCCTGATGCATTAATTTTTTGATTCTTTTCATCAACGGTTGTATAGACAACTTTGTATGCCTCTACCCCATAATATTTGCTATTCGCAAGTGCAGGATAATTTTTTAATAGTGGCTGATAGAGTTGTTTCATATAATTGGCATCTTTTGACGTGACTTTTTCAAAAGATATAAGCTCCCCTCTCTCACCTAATCGGCTACTGTTTCCAGCTTGTTCTCCAAAAAGTGAATCTAAAAAGAGTCTACTCTCATCTGACTCTACAATCTCTTTTAGACCTTCATCTCTTGTATCATGTTGTAAGGTAACTTGGTTGTTTGCAAAAGCAAGATTTGCACGTTCTAAATAATTTTCATCATCTAAAGCTTCTACCTCTTTTGTATTTAACAGAGCTTTTCCTAAGACCTTTACATTGTTGTATGGGTCAACTTTTAGGTACTCTAACCACTCAGCACTCTCTTTTTGGGTCGGTTCTCTTTTTAGAATAGCGTTATAGAAGTGCTTTATGGTTGCAAGTAAGTCACTGTTAGACACAGATGCATCACCTAAAATTGGGAAATCATAATCAAACAACTCTACTTTAACATCATAGTTATAGTACTCATTTTTAAAGGAGTAGGTTCCCTCTTTTAAAGGAACCTTGACACTTGAAGAGCCTATATAGTCATAATCTCTATCAACACCTTTTAATAGATTTTCATGAACACCATATCTAAAGTCTTGGTCAATTTCATTAACTACTAAATCAACCTGTAACTCTTTTTCATTTTCTAAAACCAAATCATCAAAAAGGACTTTGTTTACAATCTCTTCATCACCACTATGTCGATATTTTACAATACCTGGAACAGCCCCATATATATTTATATTGGAAATTGCATGATTAATCTTCCATCGTCTTTTAACTTCAGGAGAAAATATTTTAGAACTAAAGACCACTTCTGCTGGGTTGGTTCGACTAAAAATAGTATGTCCAAAAGCTGTCCATTTGATATCATGTTCATGCTTATTAAATATTTTTGCTTTTGTTAGAGTGATTTTAACCCGTTTATTAGAGGTTAAAAATGTTCCTATCTCTGCCCATACACCTTTGTTATTTTTAATGCTTAGATGGTTTTCATGAAAATAACTATGTGTTGGAAGCTGACCTCTAAACCTAGATGACTTTGCAACATCATGAAAATAGGTATCTTCAACTGTCTGATAGGAATCATTGGGCTGATACTGACCATTTGCAACCAATAACCATGTTAAGGCATGTTCTTTTAAATCATCTTTTGTAGAGGTTTCATTTCCTACTAAAATATCTTTATAGTAAGGGCTGGTTGCTGTTTTTCTCCCCAATGCAAGATGGTCTTCAATCCAATTATAACTCATATGGTCAACATCAATATTGGGTCGCTCAAAAAGCTTGACTATTTTTAGTAAATCATCATTACTTGCTGCATAGTTACCATTAACCACTCCCTCAAGAGTCAACCAACGTGCTATCTTTTTATCTCCTGCAAGTCCCTCTAGGTTCTTTTCAATAAGATAACGAGTAACTAAAGCCCCCATGCTACCACTTACAAAATTGACCTGTTTTGCACCTGTTCTTTTCATAAGATGCTTGGCATATTTAGCGACTACTAGAGCATAACGAGGGATACCCCCTCCAAACTCTTCTGTAATAGCTTCAATATCTTTAATATCTTGTTTGGTATAGTAACTAGGAGGGGTGTCTCCATAGTAACCCGTAGCAGCAAAAACATTTGTTTTGTTCTCATCTTTAGGGTTGTTGATGGTTGGCAAAGCTAAAAATACTGGAATGTCATCCATAAAACTCTCATGCTCATCTGCACCATATACCGTATCTGTTTTACCTGCACCATGCCCACTAAATCCATGTACATAAACTGTTACTGTTTTATTAGGATTATGCGTTTTATTTAAATCTACAATCGCTGGTGGCAATATATCTACCACTTTAATTTCTGTATCATTGTCATCAACTACTGTATCATTGTCATCAACTAGACGTTGATTAGAATTATTACTATTACTACTACATCCCGTAGAGGAATCACCACAACTAGTAGAGACACTACCACAAGAGGTAAACACCATTACAAGCAACCCAAACATAACGATCTGTTTCATTTTTTCTCCCATTTAACTATTTCCAAAATAAATTATAAAAACTTATATTTTTTATAACTTTTTACGATGATGATAGCATAATCTTTATAATTAGAATCCCAAAAAAAATTCTTAAAATTAAAATCAAATATTTTTTAAGATTAATGAAATTAATAGCTCAAGTAAAAGGTGATAGTTTTTCTTTATTTTAATCAATCTAATATCTGAGACCATCAAAAGTATAACCCACACCTAGAGTTGTAATGCTGTCTCTATCTTTTGTCTCTTTTTTATTTAAGAACCTTGCTTCAACAAAGCCATTTATGTTTGGAGTGAAGTGATATTTTGCTCCTACCCCTGCACCGTAAACGGTTTGATTTGGTTTTTGTCTTTTTATACTGCTTGTTTCATAACCAAGTGTGCCTATGGCATAGAGATTACTCTCTTTGCTAAGATTCATTTGAGCAAGAGCATTAGCATACACTCTTTTTAGATTTATTCCTGAACAGTTGATGTTGTTTTTATATTCATAACCAAGTTGCATACCATAGGTTTTGTCTTGGTAGACTCCTACTCTAACACCCGTAAATACTTTGCTGGGTGGGAAAATAAAAGAGTCATCAAATTTATTGTTTGAAAGTGTCAATGCTATATCCATCTCTGTTTGAGCAAAGAGTATAGGAGCTGATATAAATAGAAATATAATTATTTTTTTCATTTTGTTGCCTTTATATTTGTAAATATAAAGTATAGCAAAATAGGCTTGTTTTTTTATAGTTTTTTTTGTTGTATATTGTATTGTTTTAACTTTGAGGGATTAAAATAACATAATTATGTAAACATACTATTTCATCAGAGGTTACAAGCAATACAAAAAGAAACATAAAATATCAACAAATTATCATAATATATAAAAAAACATAATTTTTCTATTACTTTCATTTTTAATAGGTCTTGTCTGTAAATTTAAATTGTACATGACCATAGACATATGCAAAGCTAATTTAAGCTATAATTGTCCATGACCATGAACATATACACTAGGACAAATTATGCTAAAAAATCTAAAAAGATATCAAGAGAGACTTTTAAAATCATTCAAAATAAAATATAAGAGATATATCTTCAATGAAATTGACTTTGATGAGAAGATGATTGCAATTTTTGGTGCAAGAGGAGTAGGAAAGACTACAACACTTTTCCAATACTTACTAGAGCTACAAGCCAAAGATAAAAATGTACTCTATATCTCTTTAGATTACCCTTTTTTAGCAGGTGTAGACTTGATAGATATAGTGGAAGCTTTTGTAGAAGATGGTGGAGAGTATCTACTTTTAGATGAAGTTCATCGTTATAATGATTTTTCTGCTTACTTAAAAACTATTTATGACCTTTTTGACATACACATAGTATTTACAGGCTCTTCTGCTACTTCACTACTCAATGCAAAAAGTGATTTGAGTAGAAGAGTTAGCCTCTATAACCTTTATGGGTTTTCATTTCGAGAGTTTTTAGAGCTAAAATATAAAGTTAAACTAGAGGCTTGGAAGATAGAAGAGATATTTGAAAACCATACTGCTCTAAGTCAACAAGTTTTAAAACAGAAGTTTGATGTACTAAAAGAGTTTAAAGAGTATCTAAAGGTAGGCTACTACCCTTTCTATTTTGACAAAAAAACCTCTTTTTTTCAAAACCTTGTTCATACTATTAATCTTACTATTGACATTGACCTCACTTCACTTGGATTGATAGAGCAGAAATATACCTATAAACTAAAAAAGCTTTTGGAAGTAATTTGTCAAAGTAGTCCATTTGAGGTAAACTACAGCAAAATAGCCACCTCAGCAGAGATAAGTCGTACCAAACTCTATGACTATGTAACTTTTTTAGCAGATGGTCAGATGTTGCTACTGATAGACGAACCAATAAAAGGTATCAAAAAAATATCGGTACCTGCAAAAATATATCTGAACAACACAAACTTGCTTTATGCTTATTGTCAGAACTCTAAAATAGGAACAATTAGAGAGACATTTTTTGCCAATCAAGTTTCACAAAGAAGTAAACTAAATATCTCTAAACAGGGTGACTTTACCATTGATGAAAAATATAGAGTTGAAATAGGAGGTAAAAACAAATCATTTAAACAGATAAAAGATTTACCTCACTCTTTTGTGGTAGCAGATGAGATAGAATTGGGAAAAGGTAATAAAATTCCTCTTTGGTTGTTTGGATTTTTGTATTAAGAGTCTTTTTTGGCATTTAAAAAAACTTAAATTAGTAAAAATAAGTTTTTATAAGTAAAAATAAGTTTATTTTAAATCTTTTATGTAATAATAAATAAAAAATTTAAGGATTTTTAAATGAATAAAATAACAGACAGTATAAATCTTGCAAAAGAACTTTATAAATATGGTGTTGTAAATGAAAATGAGTTGGTTGAGGATAAATCTTTAGCCTTAATTACTAATTTAACTTTGATTCAAGAGGAACTAACTGTGGGTATAGGTGTAAACCCAAGTAATGACATTGAGAATGAAATAGAGAGAGTGAAACGAAAAGTTCCTAAATGGCTAAGTAAACCACACCAATATAATTCAAGAATATTATTTGCTTATATTAAATTATCTATGTTCAATCAACTTCCTGTAAAGTTTCATGAATTAATGAACTTTACAGAGATGGATGAAAAAGTTTTTTTAGGACACTATAATGGAATGAAAATTATTTCTGAAAAAAATCATGCCAAAGTATTTGAAGAAGAAAATAAAATAATTACCTTATGGCAACCTATTGCTAATTTTGTTTTATCACTTTATCTTGAAAATTATTTTAGAATATGGGCAAAAGATGAGGGAGGAATGAGTCAGAATTATGTTATTGAAAACTATGTCACTGTACTTAAAAAATCAATTCCAAAACATTTAGAAGAGTATGACGATAATACTCAGTATGCAAATTTGTTTGAATGTAAAAATATAAGTTTTTTAGAAGAGTTAAGAAAAAGATATTTAAAAAATGGTGAATGGGAAGAAATAACAAGTAATACTAATTTCCCCTCAGCTATAAAAAAATATATTGAATTTTTGGAAAGCAATACTTATAAGATAGAGAATTAAGAGATGACAAATGAAATAAAAAATAAAAATATTATTAAATCTCTTAAAGATAAAAATATACATTATCAAGTTAAATTTAATATTGGGAAATCTATATTTAAATTTAGAAAAGATGATGCATTTATTAAAAATATTATTGAAATTATTAATGATGAAAAAACAAGTGCTTGGGCAAAAGGAGGTTTGATTTATGCTATATCTTCATTGAATAAGTCTGAACATATAGATATGGTATTAGATTTTATCTTTAATAATAAAGAAAATTTGTTGGTTAGGTTAGAGATATCAATGGAGGTATTTAAATATTTACTAGAGTTTGAAGAGTCTAACGAAAGAGTTATTTCTAAGATAATAGAAGTTATAAAAGATACCACTATTGATAGTAGACTTCGTTTTTCTTTTAGCCAAGCTTTGTCACATGTTAAATATATTAATAATGAAACTATAGAAAAATTAGTCAATTTTATAGAAGATGAAAATTTAGAAAAATATATCAAATTTAGTATTGCTTATTCTATGATAAAGCTTCAGATACAAAATAAAAGGTTTTTGGCTAATTTAAAAGCATTGATTAAAAGTAGAGATACAAAGTTTTTAGATGCAAGAAACTTATATGAATTTCTATTAAGTAGTGAAAAAGTTGATAAGGAGTATCAAAAAGTTATAGACACTATTCGAGGTAAAAAACCTAAATATATAAAAATAAATAATTTTATTATGAAAACTTTTGTCTATAAAGAACAAATTTCTAAGGGAGTAAGGTTTTAGTAGTAATTCGTCTCTAAATTTAAATCCTAAAGTTACAGTTTTTTTAGTTTAGGCTTATGTGAACATAATCTAAAATAATTTAGTTATACTTTAAATATAGGAAATAAGTAAAGGAACCCTCATGACCCTAACCCTACTAATCTACCTATCAGCCGACAACAACCTAAACGATTCAGCCAGGCAAGACCTAGAAAGTTTGCGTAGAGGCTCTTTTAATAGTGATATAACCGTTATAGTACAGCTTGACCGTTGGGAGTTTGTGGATGTGGAGGAGACCATTCGTTACCTTATAAAAGATGGGGAACTCACCGAGATAAAGCGTTTGGGTGAGACCAATGCTGGTGACCCTGCTGTTTTGAAGAGCTTTATAGAAGAGTCAGCCAAGGTTTACCCCTCTGACAAACTTATGGTGGTGATTTGGTCTCATGGTTCGGGGGTTGATGATGCTGATATTTACGATAGAAAACGAGAGCTTTACTTTGTGCCTAAAGAGGAGGTAGAAGAGATAGGCGTCTCTTATGATGACTCGGCTCAAGACTTTTTAGACAACATAGAGCTACAAAAGGCGTTAGATGTAGATGTCAAAATAGATGTTTTAGGCTTTGATGCCTGTCTAATGGGGATGTTTGAGGTTGCCTATCAGCTTCGTAATCAAAGTGATGTTTTTGTAGGTTCTCAATATATTGAACCTCCTACAGGTTGGGATTACCCTCGTATATTAGAGGAGTTAAATTCTGAGGAAAACTCTCATAACATAGGTGAATCGTTGGTGCAGTTTTATGCTGACTACTACGAACGTGAAAGTTATGACGTAACCCAATCGGCTTTTAAGATGGAACATTTAGAAGAGGTAGCTAAAGATTTGGATGCTTTTGCTAAGGTTTTACGTGACAATGTAGCGTGTAAAAAAGATTTGAAATATACTTTTTTAAGCTCTCAAATGTTTGGGCAGAGTGATTATATTGACTTAGTGGACTTTGTTAAAAAGGTGAAGAGCCGTTTGAAGTTAGAAGCTGTAGAACCTTATGCTGATAAGCTGTTACTCTCATTAGAACAGATGATAATCGCCAACCACACTTTAGGTAATCGTATGCGAGATGCTCATGGGGTTTCTATCTATTTCCCTTCACAAAAACGACCATTTAAAGAGACCTTTGAGATGTATGAGAAGTTGGATTTTTCTAAGGATTATGGAAATTGGATTAGGTTGATTAAGTGGTATTGGGTATAGTTAAAGCAAAAACCCGTTAAAGTATTATAATAGACGTGTTAAAAGGGAGGCAAAATGAAAAACATTGTAAGAGTTTGGATAGGTGACCCCTATAAAGATGGTCACTTTAACGGAACAGCTTTTTTTATAGACAATCATACTCTGGTCACAGCTAAACATGTGGTGAA
>JALVXD010000068.1 GCA_027038295.1 Campylobacteraceae bacterium | reverse complement strand
AAGCTCTACTTTTTTGACTACCCTATTGGGATTAACATCGGTAAAAATAAGCTCACATCAGAAGATGATGCTTTAAAAGATTATGAAATGCTACTTCATACTTTTAAAACTTATGGTGACTATATTGTTATAAACATCTCTTCTCCCAATACACCAGGGCTTAGAGACTTACAAAATGAGAAGTTTATTACCGACCTTTTTACCATGGCAAAAACCATAACCAACCAACCTATTTTCCTAAAAATAGCTCCAGACATGGAAGCACAAGATGCCATAGACCTTTGTACTGCAGCCGTTAATGCAGGTGCTGCAGGAATCATCGCGACCAATACCACCATAGATTATTCTATTACAGAACACGCCAAAGACTTTGGTGGAATTTCAGGAGCCTTGGTTCGTGAAAAGTCATTTAAACTCTTCCAAGCTATTGGTAAAGAGCTTTATGGTAAAACCACGCTTATCTCTGTAGGTGGAATCGAAACAGCAGAAGATGCCTACAGAAGAATCAAAGCTGGAGCAACACTTGTTCAAGTCTACTCTATGCTTATTTACAATGGTCCAAAGATGATAAAAGAGATAAATGAGGGGCTTATAGAGCTTCTAAAGGCTGATGGTTATAAAAATATTTCAGAAGCCATTGGTGCAGATTACAAATAAATGAAAAGTACAAAATGAAAAATTTAACCAAACTTATAACAGTAAGTATATTATTAACAGGATTATTAATGGCAAACTCACTACCTCAATACTACTCTAAAACATTAGAAAATGGAATGCAAGTTGTTGCAATACCTATGAAAAATAACTCAAATGTCATTACAACTGATATTTTTTATAAAGTAGGCTCTCGTAACGAAGTTATGGGAAAAAGTGGCATTGCCCACATGTTGGAGCATTTGAACTTCAAATCAACTAAAAACCTTGAAGCTGGTGAATTTGATAAAATAGTTAAATCAAAAGGTGGAGTTAACAACGCTTCTACCTCTTTTGACTATACACATTACTACATAAAGTCATCATCTAAAAACTTAGAGACTTCTGTGGAACTTTTTGCAGAGCTTATGGAGAACTTAAACTTAAAAGATGAAGAGTTCCAAGTAGAGCGTGATGTTGTTGCAGAAGAGCGTCGAGTACGAACAGACAACCCACCAATAGGTTACCTATACTTTAGACTTTTTAACACCCACTATGTTTCTCATCCTTATCACTGGACACCTATTGGATTTATGCATGACATTCAGACATGGACAATAGATGATATTAAAGAGTTTCACTCGAAATACTATCAACCAAACAATGCTATTTTAATAGTTACAGGTGATATTGATGAAAAAGAGGTTTTTAAAGTAGCCCAAGAGAAATTTGGAAAAATCAAAAATCATGTAAAAATTCCTAAACTTAACGTTGCAGAACCAAAACGTGATGGAAGCATACGTCAAATTATTCATAAAGAGAACAACACTGTAGATACTATTGCCATAGCCTACCCTATTCCAAACTATGAACATGAAGACCAAGTGGTACTCTCTGCTATATCTGAAATATTAAGCTCTGGACGTAGTAGCCGTTTAAACAAAGAGATTATAGACAAAAAGCAGTTGGCAAATACTATTTATGCTTACAATATGGAGATGACCGATGATGGGATTTTCCTCTTTATGGGATTGGCTAACCCTAATGTAAAAATTGAAGATTTAGAAAAAGCCATTCATATAGAGATAGAGAAGATAAAATCTGGTGACGTGACAAAAGAGGAGTTAGAGAAGGTAAAAATCAATGCAAAAGCTGATTTTATCTACTCCTTAGAAGACTCTGCAAGTGTCAATTCACTTTTTGGTTCTTATTTTGTTAGAGGAAACTTAAAACCTTTACTTGAATATGAAGAGAATTTAGCTAAAATTACACCTGAATTGGTTACTAAAATAGCAAATAAATATTTTAACGATAACCTTGCTACAACACTAATATTAAAAAAACAGAATGAAAAAAGTAAATAGGAAAAACTAAATGAGCAACTTAATTACGGGTGCTACAACAGCACTTATAACTCCATTTAAAAATGGAACTTTAGATGAAGCAACCTTTGCAAAATTAATTAAAAGACAAATAGACAATGGAATAGATGCTATCTGTCCTGTAGGAACCACGGGTGAATCTGCAACATTAACACATGACGAGCATAAAAGATGTATTGAGATTGCTGTAGAGGTGTGTAAAGGTACTAGCACAAAAGTACTTGCAGGTGCAGGTTCAAATGCAACACATGAAGCCATAGAGATAGCTAAACATGCAGAGACCTGTGGGGTTGATGCTATTTTTTCTGTAAGCCCTTACTACAACAAACCTAGCCAAGAGGGTCTGTACCAGCACTATAAAGCCATAGCATCTGCTGTTGAACTTCCTTTTATGCTTTACAATGTTCCAGGGAGAACGGGGGTAGACATTCAAGCTGATACTGTTTGTAGACTTTTTGATGATGTTCCAAATATATTTGGAATTAAAGAGGCTACAGGTTCTATTGAAAGAACTGTTGAACTTTTATCAAAACGTCCTGACCTTTATGTTTTTTCTGGTGATGATGCTATTGACTACCCTATCTTAGCCAATGGGGGAAAAGGAATTACTTCAGTTACATCAAACTTGTTACCAGATATGAAATCTGAACTGGCACACTTAGCTTTAAAGGGTGATTTCAAGGCATCTAAAGCCATTAATGATAAACTCTACCCTATTAACAAAGTAATGTTCTGTGAAAGTAATCCTATACCTATTAAAGCTGCAATGTACATTGCAGGTCTTATAGATACCTTAGAGTATAGATTGCCACTGGTTCAACCCAGTGTTGAAAATATGAAAAAGATAGAAGAAGTACTAAAAAATTACAATGTAGTAGGAGCATAGATGTCAAGCAACAAAGGTAAAACAGTAGTTATTACAGGTGCAACCAAAGGAATTGGTAAAGCAGTTGCAGAAAAATTTGCATCTGAAGGGGTAAATATTGCATTTACTTACAACTCAAATGAAGAGATAGCTAAAGAGATTGCTACTGATTTAGAGTCAAAATATGGAGTGAAAGCAAAAGCTTACCCTCTAAATATTTTAGAACTAGATGAATTTAAACCACTATTTTTAGCAATTGATGAAGATTTTGATAGAATCGATTTCTTTGTATCTAATGCTATGATTTATGGTCGTCCTGTTGTTGGGGGTTATGGTAAGTTTATGAAACTTAGACCTGCGAAAGGGCTTCAAAATATCTACACTGCAACCGTTGGTGCATTTGTTCGTGGTTCACAAGAAGCTGCTACCCGTATGCAAAAAGTAGGTGGTGGTGCTATTGTAACACTTAGCTCTACTGGAAACCTTATCTACATAGACAACTATGCTGGTCATGGAACCAACAAAGCAGCAGTTGAGGCAATGAGCCGTTACGCTGCTGTTGAGCTTGGTGATATGGGTATTCGTGTCAATGCTGTCTCTGGTGGACCAATCGACACCGATGCACTGAAAGCTTTTACCAATTATGAAGAGGTTAAAGCAGAAACCATTAAACGCTCTGCTGTCAATAGAATGGGAACCCCTAATGATTTAGCTGGTGCTGTTTACTTTTTATGTTCAGATGAAGCTTCATGGGTTACAGGTCAGACACTGGTGGTTGATGGTGGGACTACGTTTCGTTAACATTTCATTTCTGTAGGGTGTTTTCCCCGAAAACACCGTGTTATATACATTCTAATTATATAACAATTCAAATTTTATTTTGACGGTGTTGTCGGGGACAACACCCTACATAGGAAATCTCTCATGCAAAACAACAAAATCGTAAATATCCCAAATATTCTAGCCTTTATTCGCCTACTCCTAGCCCCTATTATGTTCATGCTTTTAGTCAATCAAGATGCTACAACATTTAAAGGTATTCACCCTTCATGGCTTAATTATGCTGCTGCTTTTATATTTGTATTGGCTTCTGCTACCGATTTCTTTGATGGCTACATAGCTCGTACATTTAATCAAATTACTACCATGGGAAAGATACTTGACCCTCTAGCTGACAAAATGCTAACTTTAGCAGGTTTTTTAGGGCTTATGATGTTAGGCTCTGCTTCCCCTTGGGCAGTATTTCTCATTATAACTCGTGAGCTTTTCATTACAGGACTTCGTGTTTCAGCCGTAGCAGAAGGCATAGACATAGCAGCCTCATGGATGGGAAAAGTAAAAACAGTGGTTCAGATGATTGCTATTGGATTTTTATTGATGCATTGGTATGGAGGAGAAATTCTTTTGTGGATTGCCGTTGCTCTTACACTCTACTCAGGGTATGAGTACGTAAGAGACTTTTTTAAAAAGGTAAAGATGTAATAGGAACATGGACTTTAGTCCATGAAATAATACAGTGACTTTAGTCACTGCCCCTAATTATGCATAAACCTGCGTAATGAAAGTTGAATATAATGCTTTAGCTTCTCTATAAGCATTAACAGAGTCTTCGTTAAATCTACCATCTTTTGAAACAGGCGTGTTAATAAAACGTTCTACTCTCTTCATTAAATTTGCAGTCTCATCCATAGTATGCTTAGAGTTTGTATGATATTCACTCATCTCTTCAAGCTTACCTTCAACATGTAGTATACGTTTTAACTTAGCATTCTCTTCCTCTAAAACAACAGAATAACCTTCAATGAGTGGTGTAGCCTCTACAATATGTTTATCAATACGTTCCATTTCACTCTTCGACTCTTTTTGTTCTTCAACATAAACATGAGATTTTTCAAAAGCCTTATTTGCAACTTTAAAGTTTTTATTTTCTTTCAAAGAAACACGCATTTTATAAATTAGAAACCCTATAAAAAGTGCTGTCAGTGCTACAGTTATCATACCAAATAATGGATTTCCTGTACTACCTGTCATACCTCCACCTATCCATGTAAACATTGCATCTAAAGCACTTTGTTCTGGTAATTTGTCTGGAGTTATGGCTGTACCTGTTTTCTGAGCAGCAAAAAATATCCAAGTTGCTACAGTAGCTAACATTCCTATTAGTGCCAATATAAACCCTGAAAAATATCCTGTACTAATTTTTTTAATATCTACTTTCTCTTTTGTAGAGCCTAAAGAGAGTTCAAAGGGTTCAGACTCTTCATCGTTACTGTACTCATAATTTACTTCTTCTAATAATTTTTTTGTTTCAGCCAAAGTACTATCTGCTAAAGCTTGTTTTTTTGCTCTAAACTCTGAAACATGTTCAGCTACAACCTCTTCTACCTCTTTTACATCTTTATCTGCTTTAGAAACAAGCATTTCAGCATTTTTCATCAGAGCTTTAGACTCATCATTTTTACTTAAAGGTTTTTTTACTTTTTCAACCTTCTCTTCTATTTTCTCCCCATCTTCAACTAGAGACTCTTCAGTAATTGATTCTACCTCAAGACTATTTTCAGTAGCCTCACTTGTTGATGATGCATAAAATGTAGCATCGTTAGTTTTTGAACTTTCGTTTCCCATTTCGTTTCCTTTCTCGTTTTTTAATAATTCATTCCCTTATATTCTATCATAATTAATTCAAAAAATAGTTGAGAAGTACCATTTAATATAAGCTTGGTATAATACTTTAAAAAATTAAATAGGATATTTATGGGGATTTTCACAGCACTTATTGTCTTCTCATTTCTAATATTTTTTCATGAATTAGGACACTTTATTGCTGCACGTTTTTTTGGTGTACATGTTGAAGTTTTTAGTATTGGTTTTGGAAAAAGATTTCTTACAAAGCAGATAGGAGATACCGAGTGGAGTCTTTCTATGATTCCTCTTGGTGGCTATATTCGTATGAAAGGTCAAGATGACTCAGACCCATCATTAAGAAGTTATGATAATGACAGTTACAACACAAAAAGCCCGTGGCAACGTATTATTATTTCACTAGCAGGTCCTTTAGCAAACTTTTTTCTTGCTTTTTTACTCTACCTTTCTATCTCTCAAATAGGTATACCAAAGTTACTCTCTACTGTTGCAGACCTCAATCAAAGTCACCCTGCTTATGCGTCAGGTATGAGAGTGGGTGACAATATTACCACTATTAATGGTCAACCAATCATCTACTGGGATGATATGGCAGATAGAATTCAAAAAGGTCAAACACCTCTTCAGGTAACCGTTCTACGAAACAATGAATACTTAGACTTTAGCATCACACCCAAACTTTTAGAGACAAAAAATAGATTTGGAGAAGTTATAAAAAGAAACATCATTGGTATTAGCCCTGATTTCAACGCAACAACTACCGTACAATATGACTTAAGTCATGGTATAGCGTATGCTTATGAACAGACAAAAACTGCTTCATTACTTATAGTAAAAAGTCTACAAAAACTTATTTCAGGGCTTATCCCTATGGATAACTTAAGTGGAGTTGTAGGAATTGTAGATACTACGTCAAAAGTATCTGCCATGGGATTTGTTGCACTACTTGCTTTTGCTGCATTAATTTCAGTCAATTTAGGTGTGGTCAATCTCCTACCTATTCCAGCACTGGATGGTGGGCATATTATGTTTAACCTTTATGAAATGATTACAAACAAGGCTCCCAGTCAAGAGGTTATGTTTAGACTAACTGTTATGGGCTGGGCATTGTTGCTCAGTCTCATGCTACTTGGCGTATATAATGATATTAATAGACTAATAGGATAATAAAATGAATGAATTAAAACTTAGAAAAGAAGAACTTAGAAAAAACTTAGATGAAGTTATATGGAACATAGAACAAGCTAGAATTTCAGTCTCAGAACATCACATTGTTCAGCTTGTAGCTGTTGGGAAATACTCTGATGAAGAGAGTATAGAAAGACTTTATGAACTAGGACAACGTGCCTTTGGAGAGAACCAAGTTCAGCAGCTAGAAAAACGTATGAAAGAACTTGAAGAGCTACCACTTCAGTGGCACATGATGGGAAACCTACAAAGTAACAAGATTAATAAACTAATAGAGTTACGCCCTACACTGTTTCAATCACTAGACTCTTTAAAATTAGCCCAAGCACTCAATAAACGTCTGGATGAAAAAAACCAAAAGATGAACTGTTTACTTCAAATAAATGCTGCGAATGAAGAGAGTAAATCAGGGGTTTCTACAGAAGAGGCTTTTGATATTTATCAGCAGATTAAAGAGTCTTGCCCTCAACTAAAACTAAAAGGTGTTATGAGTATTGGGGCTCATGTTGAAGAGCAAAAAGAGATACAAAAAAGCTTTGAGCTAACTCATGCTATTTATCAAAAATTAGAAAAAGACGATGCAACCATTTGTTCTATGGGAATGAGTAACGATTATGAAATGGCAATACAATGTGGTTCAAACCTTGTCCGTATCGGCTCAAAAATATTTAAATAACAAAAAGGGGAGAGACACATGCGACAACTTGTACACTACTACTATCATGATGAAAAACTATTGGCATGGATTAAAGAGAATAAGCTCTATAACAGTGATAAACTCTTAATAGAGATAAATTTTCCCAATGATGACAAAGAGAAATTAAAAAATCTATTAGGAAGAATTAAAATTATTTTTCCATCTGCTACCGTTGTAGGGATGCAAAGTTTTACATCATTTGTAAATCATATGATTACAGATATAAATCCTCAGCCTGTTATCTCTGTTATTGAATTTGAGACCAGTAATATTTCTACTTTAGTTTTAGACCTAGAAAAAAACTATACTAAAGGAAAACCACAAGAACCAAATATTACACTCATTGAAGAGTATCTTCAACCAGACACACAAGCATTACAAGTTCTTTCAAGCTATAATGAGTCCAATACATCTAGCTATATAAATAGTCTCGGTACTACTTTTGGTCATTTAAAAATTTTTGGTGGTGGAGCCACCAATAAAAATCCAAACTCTGAAAATGCATTTATTTTTCATAATGGCACCATTTATACAAAAGCTGTTATACTTATTTTTATGCATGGCTCAAACCTTAACGTTGAACTTTTTCAAGCATTTGACTGGAAACCTATCTCTAAAAAGAAAATAATTACAAAAGTTGAAAAGAGTTCGATACTTACGATTGACCATAATCCAGCACTTGACATCTATACAAAATATTTCCCAAATATTGAGAAAGATACTTCTGTACTACTACAAGTTCCTCTTTATATTACAAAAAACAATCTCTCTCATACGGCTCATATTTTAGACATTGACTATAAAAAACAGAGTTTAAAAACAGTAAAAGGTTTTCAAGAAGGAGATGTGGTTCAACTCTCAATTGGTAACTACAATGCCATGATGAATAGGACTCAAGAGGTTCATGACTTTCTCTCTGAGACACCTGCACAAGCACTATGGATAGGTTCTTGTATATCTTATGAGTATGGTTTTAGAATTCCTATTATTCACTACATTTCAAATGTAGAAGATTCTAATAATATTTTTGGATATTCTACTGCTCAAGAGTATTATAATACTGAGAATCAACCAAGTACGTATCATAATCATACGTTCATTATGGCTGCTATTTCAGAGTCAAGTAGCTCTTATATTCCATTAAAAGAGAGTCGAAGTAAAAATATTACACCTTTTGAAATTGCCAATAAAAACCTCTACTCTATTATGCATAAGACGGCAAACGAACTAAATGTACTTACTGAAAACCTAGAAAACATGGTTAACCAACGAACCAAACAGCTAGAAACACTAAACCAAGAACTTCAAATAAAAATTGACAATGCTGTACGTAAAGAGAAGCGACAAAATGCCATTATGAACCAACAATCACGATTGGCATCAATGGGTGAGATTCTTGAAAATATTGCTCATCAGTGGAGACAACCTCTTAACACTGTTTCATGGATAATGAACGATACTCTAATCAAGGCAAAAATGGGACGTAGTGATGAGATAGACCTAGAAAAGTTGGCTAAAAAAGTAAATAACTCTGTACAGTTCTTATCTGAAACCATTGAGGACTTTAGACGATTTGTAGACCACTCCGATATGGCACAAACATTTAACATACGCAAAACCATTGAGTCAACCATTTTACTTATTAAAGAGACGTTAATAAAATCAAGCATTAAAATAGAACTGGATTGTCCAGAAGATATTAAATATAAAGGTTTTGAAAATGACTTTAAACATGTTATTATGAACCTTATAAACAATGCTCGTGATGCTTTTGAAGATAGAAAAATAGAAAATGGTTTAATCTATATTCGTGTTTACCACGAAAAAGATGAACTAATAATCGCTGTAAGAGACAATGCTGGTGGTATTTCAAAACCTATTCTGAAAAATATTTTTGAACCTTACTTCACCACAAAACATAAAACAAAAGGGACAGGTTTAGGTCTCTATATGAGTAAGAACCTTATTGAAAAAGTAGAGGGAACACTTGAGGCTGTAAGTATTATGAACAACAAAACAACCTTTATTATAAAACTTCCTGATTCAGGGGCAACAAGACAATAATATATAATGGTCGGTGACACCGACCCTATGGCATGTAGGCTACTGTAGGAACTCCCATTCCCTCGGGTAGTCCACACATTAAATTGGCAGCGACTAAAGCTTGTGATGATGCTCCACGTAAAAGATTGTCTATAGCAGAGCTTACAAACAGTGCATTTCCATTTTTAGTAGCAAAGATATCACAAAAGTGTGTTCCAGCTGTACTTTTGATATTTACAGGATTTTCTCGAATACGAATAAATGTATCATTCTCATAATGTTTTTTTAGCACTTCAAGAGGGTCAATATCTTCTTTTAAAGTTGCATAAACAGAAACCAGTTCACCACGTGTAGCAGGTATAAGATGTGGAACAAAATTTACA
This sequence comes from Campylobacteraceae bacterium, assembly GCA_027038295.1. Taxonomy (GTDB): domain Bacteria; phylum Campylobacterota; class Campylobacteria; order Campylobacterales; family Sulfurovaceae; genus UBA1140. The sequence continues at coordinate 5,379 of JALVXD010000068.1, read as the reverse complement.
TTCATCTTAGCACCATGTACTTTCTCTATTTTTTCTGCTATCTCTGGTCCATGACGATGTTTTAGAGGATTATACGCAAAGATATTATCATTAATATTCACAAAATGTGAAGTCTCTGAAAGCTTTTTCCCTGCTCCACTTACTCCTGATTTTGCATCTACAAACAGGGGTGTAGAGGTATCAAGGTACGGAATAAAAGGCAAAATTCCAAGTAACGTAGCCGTTGGGTAACAGCCTGGTCCGGCTGCAAGTCTAGCCTTTTTTAAATCTTCACGATAATACTCTATTAACGCATAGACAGATTCATCTAAATGCTCTTTGTCTTCATGTTCACAGTAATTTTTTTCATAGGTATCAAGTTCTAAACGATAGTCAGCCGAAAGGTCAACAACTTTCACGCCTTTCTCAATTAAATCTTTTGCAAACCCCATAGATGCTTTATGAGGTAGAGCCAAAAAAACCAATTCACAATGCTCAATAACAGCCTCAACTGAAGCTTTCTCTACAGGATAGGTTACAACATCTTGAAGCGATGGATGCAACACTTCTATTACGGTATCACCTGTCGTAGTTGCCAAGTACTTTAAAACAAACTGAGGATGAGTTAACAACATTTTTACCAGTTCAAGCCCTGTATAACCACTGGCTCCAACCACGCCTACATTTATCATTATAGCTCCATTGCTTCTATTGATTCTATATCAAAACTCTTCTTACCCGAAGGAAGTGTTAGTGTCACCTCATCACCCTCTTCTTTTCCAAGTAACGCTCTTGCCATTGGAGAACCTGATGAAATCCACCCTTTTGAAAGGTCTGACTCTTGCGAACCCACAATAGTGTACGTTACTTCAGAGTCATCCTCTTGGTCTATTAACTCGACAGTTGAGCCAAAACTTACACGCTCATGTGCCAATTTACTAGGGTCAATAACCTGAGCTCGTCCAACCAAATCGGTCAAATCAAGAATACGTGCCTCCATAAGCCCCTGCTTATCTTTTGCAGCATGGTACTCAGCATTCTCTTTTAAGTCACCTAACTCTCTGGCTGTATCTATTACTTGTGCTATCGCACCTCTCTCTACAGTTTTAAGTTGTTCTAACTCTTTAGATAGCTTATTAAATGTCATTTGCAACATTGGTTCTTTTTGCATATTATTTCCCTTATATTTACTCTTTTTTAATTGTGGATATTATACCATACAAGCATGAAAAAAATACTAATAACAAACGATGATGGCTTTGACTCCCCTGCTCTTTTAGCTCTAGTTGAAGCATTAAAACCATTGGCAGAAATAATTACCGTTGCCCCTACATTAGAAAAATCAGCATGTGGACACTCTTTAACACTTACTAAACCTCTGCGATTTGTTGAGTTAAAACCTAATTTCTATAAACTAGATGATGGAACCCCTACAGACTGTGTCTTTTTAGCTCTGCATAAAATATATAAAGAGAACTACCCTGATTTAGTTATCTCTGGCATTAACATTGGAGCCAATATGGGGGAAGATATTACCTACTCAGGAACAGCAAGTGGTGCGATGGAAGCTGTACTTCAAGGAGTTCCTGCCATTGCTATTTCACAAGATTTTTCAGATGACATGAGAGAGAAAAATGGATTTGATTATAAACTAGCCACCCAAACCATAGTAACGTTAGTAGAAAAAATCTTCAATGGCGCTTTTCCTCTTGCTCCAAGAAAATTTTTAAATGTAAATATTCCTGCGCTTAGTCCTAGTAAGTCAAAAGGTTTTAAAATCACAAAAACAGGAAGCCGTGTATACACCAACGATGCTGACTCTCACTTTAACCCAAGAGGTCAAGAGTATTTTTGGATAGGATTGGTTAACCATGAATGGCGTAAAACAACAGGAGAAATGAGTGATGTTCAAGCTGTAAAACAAGGTTATGTTTCAATTACTCCCGTGCATTTGGATATGACTTCACATAGTGATATAAAGGGATTAAAAGAGTGGATTTAAACTAAATTTTTATTTCTATTTGTGAACCATTTTAGCTTTTAAAATAGTTCACTTAAAAACATAGCTGTACTATTTTTTAAATAGCTGAAGCAACGTGACTATTATCTCGGATAACACGTCTTCCCCATAAAAAATGTTTTTTATAGTACTCTTTTTGATTAAAATTAAAAATTACAATTTGTTTAACACCAGAACTGGCATGAATAAAATTGCCATTACCTAAGTAGATACCAACATGTGTCACACGATTAGGATGTCTTCTTTTGGTTGCAAAAAAGACCAAGTCACCTTTTTTAAGTTCATTAAATGAGACAAGTTGACCTTTTGTAGATTGGTCACGAGATACACGTGGTAGGTGAATACCTACATCAGCAAAAATCTTTCGTGTAAATCCTGAACAATCATAGTTAACAGGTCCCGTTGCTCCCCAAACATATTTATGTCCTAAAAGCTCTTTTGCATTCCACTCTATCTCATCTTCAACTTTTAGTGGAACCCAATTCTCTTCTTGAGTTGATGATTGTTTAGAACTTAAACTTAATTTTGTTAAACAAATCTGCTCTTTTGGCTCCTTAACCTCAAGAACAGTTGGTCTAAGATGAGAAGTGATAGTCACTTTCTTCTTTACCTCTTTACTAACTTGTGGTTGAGTTTGACTACAAGCTGACAACAACAAAACGAATATTAAGAGTGATACCCTCCGTACTTTACCTTCTAACATCAATCTAAATCCTCCTTACTTGATATGTTGATATTTACAGCATAACAAATTTTTTTAATTTTTTGTTGCCTTTTTTCCAATATTTTTAGAGTTTATGAAAAAAAGTTCATTTTCTATGATTAAATGTTATTTTAAATATCATATTTAATAAGTAAAATTCTATATTATTAATTTTTAACTAAATATATGAATAAATTTTATATTTTTAAAGGAGAAATAGGTTAATTAAGTATTTTTAAAGAGATAAGAAAATAGATAAGATATTTTTTAATAAGTTGGGGGTAAAATTACCCCAACTGCCGAGCCACCAACTCATTAACAACTTTAGGGTTCCCTTTCCCCTTGGTAGCTTTTAAAACTTGTCCTACAAAAAAGCCTAACAGCTTCGTATTCCCTGCTCTAAACTTCTCTACATTCTCAGGGTTTTTAGCAATAACCTCATCAATCATCGGCAAAATTACAGCAGGGTCACTTATCTGCACAAGCCCTTTAGATTCAACTATTTTCGTTGGCTCTTCCCCACTCTTACTCATCTCTTCAAAAACCTGTTTTGCAATCTTGGTTGAGATAAGCTCATCATCAACCATTTTCATAAGTTCTGCTATCTGTTTTGGAGTATAGTTTAACTCATTTAGCTCTTTTTGTTTTAACTCTCTTGCTACATCGTTAGTAACTATGTTTGCGATACCCACAGGACTATTGACTGCCTCCAAAGCCTCTTGATAAAAAGCTGAAAGTTGTGCATCACGAGCTAAGGTGTTAGCTACTTCACTATTTAGTTTTAGCTCATTGGTATAGTTGTCAAAAAGTGCTTGTTCCTCTGTAGTCATTGGCACAACTTCACCATCTATCTGTACTTTTTTAGGTTGAGGTTTTGCTGTCTGTTTTACTACTTTTTTCTTTTTAGAGGATGACTCTTTAAGCCCTACAATCTTATTGAACACAGGCTTTTCATCACTATAATCAACAGGGTCAGCATAAAAATACCCCTCTCGTTCAAACTGAAAACGAACATCAGGCTTTTCGTTAATAACAGCAGGTTCAATCAAAGCATCTTTAATAATTTTTAAAGAGTCAGGATTTAAATCCTCAACACCCTCTGGAGCTTCTGTTTTAAAAAGTCTATCGTAAAGTCTTACTTCTATTTGTTTAGCATTATTCGCCTCAACCCATTGAATGGCACTTTTTACTTTTATTCCACTGGTATCATTTCCACTTTTAGAGTCTGCGTGATACTCGGCTTTTATCTCAACAACATTACCATTATCATCTTTTATAACCTCTTTACAACTAATAATATAAGCATATTTAAGCCGTACTGCTTGAGTAGGAGTTAAACGGAAGTAACCTTTTTCAGGGTTTTCACTAAAGTCACTCTTATCTATATAAATCTCTTTAGAAAATGGTAGCTTTCTTGTCCCCTCTTTTGGTACGTCGTGTGGGTAGTAAGATGCTTCTATCTCTTCGCTTCCCTCATAATTGGTAATGGTCACTTTAAGTGGATTCATAACACACATAACTCTTGGAACTTTGGTATTTAGGTCATCTCTTATGGCAAATTCTAACTGTGCTACATCGACCATAGAGTTTGCTTTTGCTACTCCAATGCTATCACAAAAATTCAAGATAGATTCAGGTGTATAACCTCTTCGTCTTAGCCCTGCAATGGTTGGCATTCTTGGGTCATCCCAACCGTTTACTTGACCACCCTCTACCAACTCTAAAAGTTTTCTTTTGCTCATAACCGTATAGTTGATTCCAAGCCGTGCAAACTCATGTTGATAAGGTCTTGTAGGCTTTAATCCTAATGTATCTAATACCCAGTTATAGATGTCACGGTTGTTTTCAAACTCTAATGTACATATAGAGTGAGAAACCCCCTCTATATAGTCAGAGAGACAGTGAGCAAAATCATACATAGGGTAGATAGCCCACTCATCACCTGCTCTAAAATGGTGTGCATGACGAATTCGGTAAAGCAGAGGGTCACGCATTTTCATATTAGAAGCAGACATATCAATTTTGGCTCTTAGAACATGTTCCCCATCTTTAAACTCACCATTTTTCATCTTCTCAAAAAGCTCTAAGTTCTCTTCTATAGAACGCTCTGCATACTTACTTCGTTTTCCTGCTTGGGTTACTGTTCCACGAAGTTCACGCATCTCCTCTTCATTTGTACTATCTACATAGGCTTTACCCATTTTAATAAGTTCTATGGCATAAGCGTAAAGTTTAGGAAAATAATCAGAGGTATAACGTACATTATTGTCCCACTCAAACCCTAGCCACTGTACAGCATCTTTAAGAGCTTCAACATATTGAGTATCTTCTGTAGTGGGGTTGGTGTCGTCCATTCTAAGGTTACAATGCCCTTGATAATCTTTGGCAATACCAAAATTGATAGCGATAGATTTAGCATGACCAATATGAGGGAAACCATTTGGCTCTGGGGGAAACCTTGTGACTACCTCGTTATATTTACCTGCATTTAAATCCTCTTCAACTATTCTACGTAAAAAATCTTTGCTTTTGTTTTCCATTATTATTAAACCTTTTGATTTGGAGACTATTATAAGGGGTGTATTTTAGCCAATTAGTGCTTATTGTTTTGTTATGTAATATTTTATACCAATTTCAACAAAAATCCCCTATAATACGCCTAATAATTTTCAGGAGA
>JALVXD010000067.1 GCA_027038295.1 Campylobacteraceae bacterium | reverse complement strand
TTGTTGTTGCAGCAGATGATGGGGTAAAACAGCAAACAAAAGAGGCCGTATCTCATGCTAAAGCAGCAGGTGTTCCTATTGTTGTTGCTATCAACAAAATGGATAAAGAAGCAGCAAACCCAGAGTTAGTAAAAGGTCAATTGGCTGAACTAGAAATTACTCCTGTTGAGTGGGGTGGAGAGCATGAGTTTGTTCCTGTCTCTGCACATTCAGGTGAGGGGATTGAAACACTTCTTGAAACTCTACTTCTTACATCAGAAGTACTTGAACTTCAAGCAGATGCTTCTCGTAATGCTAAAGCAGTAGTTGTTGAAGCCTCTTTAGAAAAAGGCTTTGGTGCTACTGCAAATATTATTGTTCAAAATGGTACACTCTCTATAGGTGATTCATTTGTTCTTGGTACAACCTTTGGTAAAGTTAAAACACTTATCTTAGATGATGGAACAAAAACCAAAGCAATTGGACCGAGTACTCCTGCTGCTGTTGTTGGTCTCTCTGATGTACCAATGGCAGGTGATGTACTTGTGGTTATGGATTCGGAAAAAGAGGCAAGAGAGTTGGCTGACAAAAGAGCTGAATATTCAAGAACCAAAGAGCTTTCAAAAAGTACAAAAGTTACACTTGATAACCTATCTGCAATTATTGCAGAGGGTAACCTTAAAGCACTTCCTGTAATCATTAAGGCAGATGTTCAAGGTTCTCTTGAAGCGATTAAAGGTACGTTGGCAGAGCTTAAAAATGAAGAGGTTAAAGTTAACATTATTCACGAAGGTGTGGGTGGAGTTACCGAGTCCGATGTTCAATTAGCAGACGCTTCTGAACACTCTATTATCTTAGGATTTAACGTTAGACCTACAGGTGCTGTTAAGAAAAAAGCAAAAGAGTTGGGTGTTGAGATTAAAACATACTCAATCATCTACGAGCTTCTTGATGATGTAAAAGCACTTCTTGGTGGTATGATGAGTCCTACTATCTCCGAAGAGGTAACAGGTCAAGCTGAAGTTCGTGAGACATTTACTGTGGCTAAAGTGGGAACCATTGCAGGGTGTAAAGTGTCTGATGGAACCATTGTTCGTAATGCAGGTGCTAGACTTATTCGTGATGGTGTTGTTGTTTACACAACTACAATCTCATCTCTTAAACGTTTCAATGATGATGTTAAAGAGGTTAAAAATGGTTTCGAGTGTGGTATCATGCTTCATAACTACAACGACATTAAAGATGGAGATGTAATCGAAACCTTTAAAATGGTAGAAGAGAAAGTAAAATTAGACTAGTCTAATTTACCGTAGGGGCGACCTCTGTGTCTGCCCTTATTTGTAGGGGCAGAGCGATGTCTCTGCCCTTTTTTATTGTAGGATAAATATGAGAGAAGAAGAGATAAAAAGAAAAAGAACCGAGTCACGCTTGGTCGAGTTACTTCCTGAGGCTTTCTCTGGAATGAATGACAATCGTATCAATGCTCTATCTGTGACAGCAGTGGTCTGTTCGCGTGGACGTTATGATGCTAAAGTTTACCTAGACAAATCATACTTAACAGACAAAGAGCAAGGTGAAGCACTAAAGCAACTTAGAGCCGTTTCGGGTTATTTGTCAACCTATGTGAGAGAGAGTGAAGGTTGGTTTAAGTCACCAAAGTTTACATTTGAGTTTGACAGTCAACTTGAAGAAATCTCAAAAATAGAATCTCTTTTTAAAGAGATAGGTAAGAGAAAGAATAAAGAAGAGAAGGATGAATCAGATGAGTCTTAACGAGCAGATAGAAAAAATTGTTAAAGCCAATGGTGCAAACTTTTATGGAACAGAAACAGCTCAAGAAGATGGAAATACCATTTATAGAGTCTATATTACAAAAGAAGAGGGTGTAACCCTTGACCTTTGTGCTGATATTTCCCATGAACTCTCTGTTTTCTTTGATGTTAACCCTCCTATGCATGGAGCTTACTTTTTAGAAGTTTCATCACCAGGGATTGAGCGTAAACTAGAAGAGCCAAGACACTTTATGTCAGCTATTGGTGAACGTGTAAAGTTTAAAGTCCATGGTGGCGACAAAGAGAAAGGTGAGATTACCTCTGCTGATGAGCGTGGTTTTACCATCGCTAAAAAGGGTGAAGATGTACGATTTGAGTACAACAACATCTCTAAATCTAAAACCTATTTTGAGTGGAATAAATCAAAGTAGGGTACTATTTTATTGAAATGTATGTCTGTGGGACAACGCACTCTTAAGCAAATCAGCATAAAATAAAATTTCTCCGAAAGCCTTAAAAAAATCGTCGGGATTTCCTCTTCCCGACATAACTCATCATAAATAAAAATCTTATATAAAAGATGGCATATAAAGATTGATATAAAAAATGCTACAATATTGGAATAAAAAAAGGATATGAAATGAAACTAAAATTTATGTTAATACCATTGGCTATTTTGGGATTGCTTGTAGGAAGTTATGCAGACGCTAATAAAGATGTGACTTTAAAATCGACAGACAAAAAGGTTACTAAGATAGAGACGAAGGAGAAGAGTAAGTCTCAAAATGAAAAAATTATATGGATTGACCCTACTCAAAAAGTTTGTAAGGCTAATGGTGGAAAGATAGGCAGTAGTGCTTCTTTTTGTATTGCAAATTGGTCAAAGGCAAAAGATATCTGTTCTGCTAGTGGAGGAAGATTGGTAACGGTTGATGAGTTAAAAAAAGTTGTGACAGATTGTGGTGGAACCGTAAATGAGTATAGTAAAAATCAAAAAAATACTTTTTATAAAGATTGTTATGAAAAGCAAGGATTTAGTGATGCGAGTGATTATTGGTCTTCTAGTAGCTTTAAGGGAGAAGAGAAGAGTGCATGGTTTGTAGGCTTTTACAATGGCGTTGCAAATAAAGACACCAAGGACAATGGTTTTTATGTTCGTTGTGTTAAAGAGAGTTCTTTTTGTAAATAGTGAAGTTCAAAATTAACGGTGGAGACAAAGAAAAAGCTCTTATGGTCTCTGCTGATGAAACAGGTTTTACCATTGAAAAAAAAGGTGAAGATATTCGTTTTGAATATTCTAACATCTCTAAGGCTAAAACCTATTTTGAGTGGAATAAGGCAAAATAGGCTATAAAATTCTCCATACTTCCTAAAAATATGTTATACTTCGTAAGTATAACGACGAAAAATATCATTTTTTAGGTAAGTATGATGGAAAAAATCCTTTTAGAACAAAACCTTCATTGGCAAGGTCAAACTAGAACTTATGTTAAACGAGAGAAATTAACAGAACTTATTCTCTATCTGCCTACACGACAAATCATTACCATTAGTGGTATACGACGATGTGGTAAAAGTACATTAGCCAAAGAGGCAATTAGACACCTCATAGAGAGTGGTGTTAACCCCTATAATATTCTTTTTGTTAATCTTGAACAACCTTACTTTTTAGAGTATCAGCATGATGCCAACTATCTTAATACCATTTATGATGAGTACCTTAAAATTGCAAATCCCCAAGGAAAAACCTATGTTATCTTTGATGAGATACAGTTTTTTCAAAATTGGCAAGTTTTTATCAAGAGTAAATATGAGAGTAGTGATATTAAGTTTATTATCACAGGTTCAAACTCCTCTCTACTCTCTCATGACCTCAACACGCTACTAAGTGGGCGAACTCTAGGGATTCAGCTTGATACTTTCTCTTTTCAAGAATTTTTGGACTATAAAGAGATAGCCTATAGTAGTC
>JALVXD010000066.1 GCA_027038295.1 Campylobacteraceae bacterium | reverse complement strand
GGTTGATGGTAACAGGAACACCAACTATTTTTATAGATGGTGTTTGGGACCCAACACGAACGAAATATAAAAACTATATAAAATAATTCTAGGGGAGTATAAAAACTCCTCAAAGCTAATCCTAAACTTAAAGGAAAACATTATGAACAAAATATTTTATTCAACACTTCTTCTTCCTCTTTTAGGATTAGCAAACATAACCGTTCCCTCTACAGGTTCAGACTTAAAAATTACTATCTATAATAATGATAAAGCTTTCATAAATGATACAAGAGAGGTAGAGGTTAAAGCAGGAAAACAGAAGCTTGTTTATGAGGGGGTGCCATCTTCGGTTATTACTCAGTCTGTTGTGCCTACTTTTTCAGCTATGAAGACCAACTTGTATTCTCAAAATTATATCTATGACTTAGTCTCTTTATCTTCCATGTTAAACAAAAGCATTAACAAAGAGGTGGAGTTTTATAGTAATGAAAAAGAGCCAACATTAAGTAAGGGTATTTTACTTTCAGCTTCTCCAAATGCTATGATAAAAGAGAATGGTACAGGAAAAATATATACTCTTAACGCTGCAACTCAAGTGATTTTTGATAAAGTACCTAAAAACATGATAACCAAGCCCAGTTTGGTTTGGAATATGGAGGCTGAAAAAGAGGGGAAACTGGGTATTGATTTGAAATATTTGACCCGTGGAATTTCATGGAAAAGTGACTATGTTTTAAATTTGAAAAAAGATATTTTAGACTTAACAGGTTGGATTACGGTTAACAACAACTCTGGTGTGGCATATGAAAATGCACAGATAACCTGTTTGGCTGGAGATGTAAATGCAGTGCCTGAAAGAAGAATGCATTATAAAAGTAAAAATGCTATTTATGAAGAAGAATCTATGCCAATGGCAGTAATGGATGCAGTTAAAGAAGAGTCTTTTTCTGGTTATCATATTTATAAAATTCCATTTAGAGAGACCATTGGGAACAAAGAGCAGAAACAGATTTCATTTATAGATAAAAAAGAGGTGAAGTACCATCAGTATGGGAAAAACATTAACAACTATTTTGAAAACTATGGTGAGCAGAAGTTACAGTTCTCGAACATGATAGAGTTTGAAAATAAAAAAGAGAACAACATGGGAATTTCACTTCCAGCAGGTGTGGTACGTATGTATCAAAAAGACAGCTCAGATGAGACCCACTTTATAGGTGAGTCAAGAGTTCAAAACATACCAGAAGATGAAAATGTGACATTAACCGTGGGAACACTTTTTGATGCCGTAGGTGAAAAAACGGTAACAAAGTTTGTGGTGAAGAAACATTACCGAAATGTGGAAACTACTTACAATGTACGAAACCAAGGCAAAGAGCCATTAGAGCTTAGAATCAATGAAAGTATTCCTGTCTATGGAAATGACATTACGGTTAAGAGTTCTTGTAAAGATAACTGTTCAGTGAAGAAGAAAAATGCTTTTATGAGGGAGTTTACCATTTTGTTAAAAGCTAAAGAGAGCTATAAGTTTACTTCGGAGTTTGAGGTTAATTACTAAAAATACCAAAACCAAGATAATGTAGTATCTTCTTCACTTTGCTTATTTAGCTCTTTATACGCATACCTTAGGTTGATGGCACTGGCTTGGTTAAAAGAGTAGGTAAGGAAGGGTTCTAGTTTTAGAATCTCTCTGTTGTGAGTAAACCACTCCTTAGAGCTTAGTAGACCAACTTTTAAATGTTTGGAGGGGTTATATAGTACGCCTATGTTTGCTGATAGACTATGCTCCTCTTCCGTTTTGTAGTAAATAGTAGGGGTAACTGTAGCATAAGTATAAAACTCTTCACTTCCAAAGGTGAAGCCTCCACCTGCCTGTAGATATGTATTTAATTCATTGTTAAAGATACGTTTTCCACCTAAGGCAACTTGCCATGAGATGGGTTTAAATATGGCATCTTGTAAGGCATAAGAGCGAATATCTAAAAGATTTATTTCATCTAGTGTTAACTTATTATCTTTATATTGAAGTGCTGTATCAAAAAAGCTTATGTAAGAACCAGGTATATAACCCTTATCGTTATCATAGATATCATGATACGCTATTTTTACTCGTGCAGTAGAGGCTTGATGGCTGGTATAAGCAAAGGAAGCTTTTGCTGAGTAGTGACCTTTTGTTGGTTCATAAGGTTTTTCTATAATTTTTTTAGGTGAAGTTCCAAGTTTACTACGTGTTTTTAGTATCTTTAAAAATTTAGGTAGATACTCTTTTTTTGTAATTTTATTTTTAGAGAGTTTTATGCGTAAAAGTGCAGTTGCCAGTTCTAGTGAAGCAATCTTATCTTCTTTAGAGAGTTTATCTATTTTGGTTAGATTATACTCATTGCTATTTGCAAATTTTAGAGCTGTTGGATTGTTTTCTATAGGTTTTGCAATAGCTAAGATAGCTTTTCGTTTAGAGGGACGGTAGATGGTCTTTTTGACTAATTTTTCAGAAATAATGGCTCTTAGGGTATCTATAGGTATGGCTTTATGATTAAACTGTTTTGTTAGATTTATATCCTCTTTGGCTACTTCTAAAAGCCATAAAAGGTTGTAAGAGCAGTTTTCAGATAAGAAAAAATAATCAGCATAAAAATGGCGAATTTCAAAAATATGAAGTACCATTTTATCTATCTCCTCTTGTGATAGGTTAAGGGTATATTCCCAAACATCACGCTGTTCTAAGTCAGAGTACTCTTTCAGCTTTTTATAATAAGGGTCGATAGAGTAGAGACCTTTGTATCCTCCAAAGAGTCCTTGGTAAGCATATATAAAACCATTGTCTTCTGCTGTTTGGGCTGCATAGTTAACAGCATAAGAGAGTAGAGGAGTATTGTCGTTGTTGTCTATCCGTAAAAAAGTATGACCAAAAGCAGAAGCAGGAGAGTTAATATGAGCAGAAGCAAGTACAAGGGTTACCTGTTTAGCTTCTATTGATTTTAGCTCTTTTTTAAGGGTTTCACATGTTGGTGTTATAATCTCTTTTTCTAGTGGTGGTAGTTGCTCTAAAATCCAAGAAGAACGTGAAGGATAGTAACATTGAGTCGAATTTTCATCATCGCTTTTGTCAGATATAAGTTTTTCTATAAAGGCTGTTAATTCTGCCTTTGGATTGGTTTTTCCATCTTTGGAAATAAAAAAATTTTCATCATCTATTTCACTTTTTCCATCTTTAAAATGAAGAAGTCTATGCCACTGTTGGGTATTTGATAATTGCTCTATCTGTTTTGAAAAGTTGTGTTCTGAGAAAAGAGATGAGGTTAGAAGAAGCAGTACAAAAACAAGTTTGACTGCTTTTGTACTAAATAGTGTCATAAAGTAATGACTATCCTAATGCTACAATGTTATCAATAACGTTAGCAGATGTTACATCTGAAGATGTATAAATTTTGTCAAAGTTTGTTTGAAGTACACTAGCAAAAGTATCTGGGTTAGAAACATGTAATAGAGAGGCAAGTGTTGTAAGTGCTTCACCCTGACCATTTGAAATGTTTAGTGCAAGAGCATCCATGTTTTTTGCTACAAATTCATTTGCTTTATCATTTGAAACAAATTTAGCTGGTTTTGCACATCCTGAAGTTCCCGATGTAATACCAAAAGTTTGGTTACCTGATGTTCCATTTGTTGTTACTGCAAAAATTTGCATAGCTACTGAGTCTTGATTCTTGATAACTTGATTACCAAGTCCACATCCTACATTACCAGCAAAAGATGCTGTTGTTAACATAGCTGTTGCTGCTGCAATTAATAAAGTTTTGTTCATACTTAATCCTTGATTTTGTTATTTTAAAGAAGTATTGTACCATAAATCTATTGATTATTTTTAATCTATTAAAGCTATAATAGAAACCTATTTAAATAAGAAGGGCTACTTATGGAGTTGACTCAAATTCAGCTAGATGATTTTAATACCAATGGATATCTAATTTTACGTAATTTTGCAGATAAAGCAGCATGTGAAGCTATTTTAGATGTAGCAAAAGCCCATTTAAAACATAAAATTGAACCTATAGAGACAGAGGTTGGTTATCATACAAAGTCCAAAGAGTATCGAACTAAAGTTGTAGATTATAACAGTATAGAAGATAAAGAAGTCGTAACAGTAAGACGGCTTCGTCAAGTTTATCATAGAGATATTTTATTTAAAAATTGGATGGAAAGTGAGAAAATTCGACCCATTTTAAAACAAATTTTAGAAGATGAAGTGGCTATAACTACGGCACATCATAACTCTATTATGACTAAAATGCCCTATAGTAGCTCTGAGACTGCTTGGCATCAAGATAGACGCTATTGGTCTTTTTCAAATGATAATTTAGTCTCAGTTTGGTTAGCACTTGATGAGGAACATAGTCAAAATGGTGTTTTAGAGTTTATTCCTAAAAGTCACAGAATGCAGTTTTCGCAAGAGCAGTTTGGAGAGAAAGATTACTTTAAAATAGAACATCCTCTTAACAAATCTCTCATAGAAACAAAACAGAGTACAAATTTAAATCGTGGAGATGTGGTTCTTTTTCATTGTAAACTACTACATAGAGCCAATAAAAATAGTACTGATACCCCTAAAATATCTTTTGTCTATACCGTTAAAGGGAAAAGAACAAAAGTACTAAAAGGGAGCAGGTCAGCAGAGTATCCTGAAATTTTATTGGATTAGGCTTGACAAATAAGCTAAGATAGGTTATAAATCAAACATGTAACCTAGATAAAGTTATTATTTAGGTTTAACAAAGTTGATGTATAATTACAGCATTAACGAATTTAACTAATTAAAGGATACATAATATGGCAACATATGTTGAACTAACTCAAGACAATTTTGAAGCAACAATCGCAGAAGGCGTAACAATGGTAGACTTTTGGGCTCCATGGTGTGGACCTTGTAGAATGATTGCTCCTGTTGTAGAAGAACTAGCAAATGATTTTGATGGTAAAGCTACAATCGCAAAAGTAAACACAGATGAGCAGCAAGAGATTTCTGTAAAATATGGAATTCGTTCTATTCCTGCTATTCTTTTCTTTAAAGATGGTGAGCTTGTAGACCAAATGGTAGGTGCAGCTTCTAAAGATGCATTTGCTGAAAAAATTAATGCTCAACTGTAGTCATTAATATTTTGTGGGCAATTATTGTCCACACCTCTTCTTAACAATGGTAACAAATGTTACGCTCTCTTTCTCAAATTTTTACTAAAATACTATAAACTGTTATCTATTTTGTTAAAAATTTAATTCAAGGAATATTATTATGTTAGATTGTGCAATTATCGGTGGAGGCCCTGCTGGACTTACTGCTGGACTTTATGCGACTAGAGGTGGTCTTAAAAATGTAACCCTGTTTGAAATGGGTCTTCCTGGTGGGCAGATTACACAAAGTTCTGAAATAGAGAACTACCCTGGGTTTTTTGAACATGACAAAACAGGTATGGACTTTATGGACACATGGCAAAAGCAGTGTTTTCATTTTGGGTTAAAGCATGAGATGAAAAAAGTAGAACGTGTGGCTAAAACAGGTGAACATTTTACTATTACTTTAGAGGGTGGAGAAACAGTAGAATCGTTAACCGTGATTACCTGTACAGGTTCTACCCCTAAAAGAGCAGGGTTTAAGGGAGAAGATGAGTTTTTTGGAAAAGGTGTCTCGACTTGTGCTACTTGCGATGGCTTCTTTTATAAAAATAAACCAGTAACTGTTTTAGGTGGTGGTGACACAGCCTTAGAGGAGGCATTTTACCTTTCAAATATTTGTTCAGATGTTTACGTGGTGCATAGAAGAGATGAGTTTAGAGCAGCACCTCCAACACTAGATAGAGTTAAACGAAAAGAGAATATTCACTTGATTACGGATTCTGTTATAGAAGAGGCTTATGGTGGTATGATGGGTCTGGATGGTGTGAAAATTAAGAACATTAAAACCGATGAAATTACCGATATGAAAAACTCAGGACTTTTTGTCTTTGTAGGTCATAATGTTCAAAACTCTGTGCTAAAAGATGAAAATGGTGACTTTATCTGTGATATGAACGACTGGGGGCAGGTAATAGTTAACCTTAGTATGAAAACATCACTAAAAGGTCTTTTTGCTGCTGGGGACATGAGAATAGAAGCACCAAAACAAGTAGTATCTGCTGCTGGTGATGGCTCAGTCGCTGCTTTACAAGTTATTGCTTATATTCAAGAGTTGGCGTAAACCTTACATTATATAAATTTTTGTATAATCCGACAGAAATTAACGTGAGGATAATCACATGGCAAAAGTAGGAATTTTAGGTAGTACAGGTAGAATGGGTGAACAGCTTATCAATAACGTTCTTGAACAAGATGGTTTAGAGTTAAGTGTTTTACATGTTTTTGATGAATTGAAAACAACGGTTCCTGAAACAACTTTAATCACTAATGATATGAAGGTATTTTTAGAAAATTGTGATGTAGTTATTGACTTTTCTGCTCCTGTAGCAACACAAGCTCTGCTTGAAGCTGCACTTGAAAATCCTACACCATTGGTTATAGCAACTACTGGTTTTAGTGAACATCAACAAAATCTTCTAGCAGAAGCTTCAAAAGAGATGGCTGTACTTTACTCTTCAAATATGTCGGCAGGAATAGCTTTGCTTAAGCAACTTGTAGAGCAGGTATCGGCGACACTTAAGGACTTTGATATTGAAATAGTAGAACAACATCATAGACATAAAGTAGATTCTCCATCAGGTACAGCTTTGACTTTGGGTGAGTTTGCTGCTAAGGGTAGGGGACTAGATTTGGATGCTGTTCGTATCTCTGGGCGTGATGGACAGATTGGTGCTAGAACAAAAGATGAAATTGCAGTTATGGCTTTGAGAGGTGGTGACATCGTAGGAAGACATACCGTAGGTTTCTATAATGATGGTGAATTTTTAGAGCTGAACCATACAGCAACCAGTCGTCAAACATTTTCTAAGGGTGCTATACGAGCAGCTTCATGGATAGTTGGTAAACCAAGTGGTCTCTACTCTATTAATGATTGTTTAGGAATATAGTATGTGTGCAATTGTAGGTGTCTTTGGAGCTGAAAATGCAGCACAGTTAGCATACTATGCACTCTTTTCTATGCAACATCGTGGTCAAGAGTCTACGGGAATTTCTTCTGCAGATGGAAAGAAAATTCATTTGGTTAAGCGAAGAGGCTTGGTTACCGATGTATTTCATAAGGGGCGTTTAAAACTTCTTGAAGGCTCGTGTGCTATTGGACATAATCGCTACTCTACAGCAGGTAAAGATTCGGTTTTGGATGCACAACCTGTATTTGCCAAATACAAGCTAGGAGAGATTTCTGTAGCACATAATGGGAATTTAACCAATAAGTATGAAGTTAGAGATGAGCTTATCGAAAAAGGTGCTATCTTCCAAACAGAAATGGATACAGAAAACATAGTTCATCTTATAGCAAAGAGTCAAAAAAATAAACTCAAAGCACGTATCAAAGATATGTTAAAAAAGATAGAGGGTGCTTACTGTTTAGCCATTCAAAGTCGAAGTAAAATGTTTGTAGTTCGTGATCGTTTTGGTATTCGTCCTTTGAGCCTTGGTAAACTTAAAAATGGGGGCTATATAGTAGCTTCAGAGACTTGTGCTTTTGACTTAGTCGGTGCAGAGTTTGTGCGTGATGTAAAACCTGGAGAGATGCTTGTTTTTGAAAAAGGGAAAGAGCCACAATCGGAGATGATTTTTGAATCTGACCCACACCCTTGTGCCTTTGAGTATATCTATTTTGCACGTCCTGACTCTATTATTGCTGGTAAAACGGTTTATAATATGCGTTTAGAGATGGGTAAACAGTTAGCAAAAGAGACTCCTGCTGATATTGACTTGGTCTTGCCTGTACCAGACTCTGGTGTAGCAGCAGCAAAAGGTTATGCAGATGGTATGGGTGTTCCTTTTGAGATGGGAATTGTACGAAACCATTATATTGGTCGTACATTTATTGAGCCAACACAAGAGATTCGTGATTTAAAGGTAAAATTAAAACTTTCACCTATTAAAGATATGATTAAAGGTAAAAGTGTTGCTATCGTAGATGACTCATTGGTAAGAGGAACAACCTCTAAACAGATAGTTAGAATGCTTAAAGATGCAGGAGCAAAAGAGGTTCACATGCGTATTGCAGCACCTGAAATTAAGTATCCTTGTCGTTATGGTATAGATACAGCTACTTCACAGGAGCTTATATCATTTTCTAAAACACCCCAAGAGATAGCTGAGTATATTGGTGCAGATTCACTTGGATTTTTATCTATAGAGGGCTTAAAAGAGTCTTTAGGTGATGATAGTAACTATTCATTGGTTAGTTTTGATGGGAACTATTTTGCAGGTGGAAATGCAGATAGCCCTGGATGTAGTACAATGGGGTAAACTTATCTTACTTACTCCAACTATGCTCAGCTCTTAGTAGCTGAGCGTAATTAATACTTAAAAGTTGACAATCCCTGTCAATGTATTTATTAACATACTCTTTTTACGAACATCGGAACGTTCAGCTCCTGGTTTGGTTGTAGTTATAATCCCTCTTCCCATAACCCTTTTGTCTCCATTGTTTAATCGTACACCCCAGTAGTTGTGTAGAATAATAGGTTCACCTTTGTGTTCTCCTAAATAGAGCATTATGTGACCAGGAACACAGAGTAGGGAACGACAAGGTTTCGCATTGGCTAAAATGGTTGCTTTTTTAGTCTCAGCATCAAGACCTCTTATAGAGATAGCCTCACCATCTTGTGCTTGTTGTCTTGAGTTTCTACGTAAATAGATACCAAATGGAGCAAAAAAGTCTCGAGTTAAAGCAGAGCAGTCTCTCGTTTCCATTTTTCCACCCCAACCATATGGTTCACCTACGAGTTGTTTACTAATATAAGCAACATTTTGGGCATTGAACTTAATTGGTTTATAGGCAATGATATTGATATCATTATCATTAACTTTTACTTTAGAGATACGGGCATAACCTCTATCGTCTTTTTTTGCAATTAGGTACTCTTTTGTTACAGGGTCAACAGGGAATATGGTTCCCATTTTGACTATGGTTTTATAGACTCCATCTTCTAATATTTGTAAGTTGTCTTTAACCGTTATAGCATACTTGTCATTTCTAAAACTGTTTTGAAAGTTTGCATCAACGAAAGCCATGTCGGAAACTTTTATCCAACCAAAGGCATATGAAGTTTTTACGTAGACCCATTTTTTATCTAAAGAGTAGTGTGATACAAAGAGAGGAGTATTCATATAGACAGCAGAGTTTTGATTGTAGTCAAATGGAAAACCTTCCCCTGTTCTGTTTGGGTCATAAAAAATCTCTTTTAGTGATGGATACAATTTTAAGTTTGTATGTTTAAGTGTTATTGCTGGTTTAGCTATGCTCTCATAGTTGCTAAAATTAGAGTTTTTAATGGCATATTTATACCAAGCTTTTGAAATTCTACTTCCATCTCTATTATAGGTTTTTTCTTTGGCATATTTGAATTGCCATGTTTTTTCAACTTCTGTTAGCTCCATACTTGTGATATCCCAAGGTTCAAAATATTTTTGATTGTATTGGCTATCATAGAAGAGTTGCTCTTCTCTACTCATGGGTGTAATTTGTTTTGTAAATGGTGTTGTGTCTTGTACAATGTTTGTGGTATCGGCTACTTGTTTTGCTGGCATATAGTCTATATCTGAGTTTCTACGCTCACCAAATGTTAAAATGGTGTCAGCATAAACAGATGTACTAAGTAGAGAAAGTAGGCTAATAGATATAATAATATTTTTCAATATAATCTCCTTAGTAATTTAATTTAGTTTTATTTATTATAATGAAAATAAAGTTTAAAAGCTAGAGTAGAGGTTAGATATATGAAGAATTTAAGATATGACTACACACTGTTTAAATAATTTTAAACAACTCTCTGTCAATATAAATTTTATAGGAACAATGTATGTTTTTATAGGTTAATTTAGGTAAAAAAAGAGTTTTATTTTACTCTTTTTTCTTTTTCAGTAATTCCAGATACACCAAAACGACGTGCTAATTCTTGTTTAACACGGTCAGGTGAAATATCTCTGTATCCAAGACCAACTAAAGTATGGTAGAGTAAATCAGCTGATTCATAAATAACTTGTTTATCAGACTCTTCATCTATAGCGACACAAACTTCGTCGGCTTCTTCACGAATTTTACTGAGCATAAGCTCTTTATCATTGAGTAATTTTTTTGTCCATGATTTTTCTGTAGATGTAGAGTTTTTACGCTCTAATATAGTATGATAAAGGGTATCTACTACTCCATACATCGCAGTGGTGTCTACTTCTTGTTCTAGTACTCTTTTTTCTTGAATTACAGAAGTAAAGAAACAGCTTTTAGTACCTGTATGACAAGCCACACCATTTTGGTGAATTTTTAAGATAACTGTATCTGCATCGCAGTCGAGTAATATATCTTTAATCTCTTGTGTATGGTTTGAGCTTTCTCCCTTTTTCCAGATGCGTTGTTTAGAACGTGAGAAGTAGTGGGCATAACCTGTAGAAAGTGTTAGGTTGTAAGCTTCTTCATTCATGTAGGCTAACATAAGTACTTCATTGGTTTCATAGTCTTGTGCAATAGCAGGGATGAGAGGGTTTTGGTTCCAATTGATTTGCATGGGGTCTCCGTAGGGTGTAGTCTCCGACTACACCGTGTTATGAAATTTGTAATCTATTTAATATTTGACTTGTTGTTTTGATGGTGTAGTCGGGGACTACACCTTACAATTATTGTTGTGCTGAAACAGCTTTTTGTGTTTTATCTTTGGTGTCTACCCAAATATTAGGTACAGCTCCACCAGGTGTTAAGAATATCTTAGCATCTTTATTTGTTTTAAGTGCTTCGTTAAATTTACCTTGAGTTTTAATTTGCTCCAGTTGAAGTAATTCAGGTGTTAACGATGCAGAAATCAAAGAGTTGGCTTTTGCTTGTTCTTGGGCTTCAATTCTAATTTTATCAGCTTGACCTTGAGCTACAATTCTGTTTCTTTCAGCTTCACCACGGGCAATTTCAGCATTTTTTTGAGCTTCTTGTTTTGCACGTTCTTTTTGCTGTTCTGCAATGTTGACATTTTGTTTTTCTGCTTGAAGTTCTTCGATTTTTTCTCTAATTTTTTCAGGAAGAACAATATTTCTTAGTTCAACAGAAGCTATAATTACAGGTTTGTTGTCAAGGGCATTAACCTTTTCCATTACTTTTGTTTGAATAGCTGTGGCAATCTCATTTCTCATTTCAGGAAGTTTTTCAGCTGTATATTTTCCTACAACGTCACGAACAACTTCACGTACTTTTGAGTTAATAATTTTTTCTTCCCAACTTGAACCCCACTCTTCAATGGTTTTAGGTGCAGATTTGGCACGTAAACGGTATTGAACTGCAAGGTCAATGTTAACAGTAAGCCCACGTTTATCAAGCACTGGAATAGCTTTGTTACGTTTTAACCCACCTTCTAAATCATCTGAACCTAATGTACGAGCAGATTTATAGTTGTCTCCTGTCATGGTGTTGTTTTGGTTTGAGTAGATAATCTGTCTCATACGTGTATTGACTTTTATAATTTGTTCTAACATTGGAATGTAAAAGTGTAGTCCTGCACTAAGAGGCTCCTCGTTAAATTTACCTGTATGCACTTTAATCCCCACTTCACCAGAGTTGATAATGGTAAATGGTTTAAAGAAAACAGCAGCCATAATAATTGCTAATACTAGAAATAGCCATGAAGGTAGAGCTTTCCCTCCACCTCCACCATTATTAGAGTTTTGTGATTGTGGTCTGTTTGGTGTTTTGTTGTTTCCACCATTTCCTGGCTGTTTTTTCTTAAAATAGTCGTTCATGTCTGCTGGCATGTTTTTTCCTTTATTCCTAAATATACGTTAGGTAATGTTTATATTTTTCATTTCTTCCAAATACAATATCAAAATAGTTACTTTGAATAATCTCTGTGATTGGTCCACGTGAACCTTCTCCAATGATACGTGCATCAACTTCTCGAACAGGTGTAATCTCTGCTGCTGTTCCTGTTAAAAATGCTTCATCAGCAACATAGACCTCTTCACGGGTAATGCGTCTTCTTGATACAGGGTAACCCATATCTTCAGCCATTTCTATAACCATTTTTTGAGTAATAGAAGCTAAAGAGTTGTCATTTGGTGGAGAGATAAGTTCTCCATCTTTAACCATAAAGAAACAAGCTCCTGATGCTTCTGCTACATACCCTTGGTCATCAAGAAGTAGGGCTTCATCATAACCACAATCAATGGCTTCATACTTTGCCATTTGAGAGTTTAAGTAGTTGGCTGTTGCTTTTGCTTTTCCCATATTTGAGGTGTTTCCAGCTCTTGTCATAGATGCAATTTTAAGCTTAATTCCAGATTTTAGTCCCTCTTCACCGAGGTATGCTCCCCACTCCCATGCTGCGAGTACCGTCTCTACTGGTGCATCTTTATGGTACACACCCATAACACCATAGCCTAAAAAGGCGAAGGGTCTTAGATATACATTGTCACCTGTAAATTCATTTTTTCTAACCAGTTCAATCTGTGCTTCATTGAGTTCCTCTACACTGTAAGGAATATCAATAAGTGTCATTTTTGCAGACTCTTTAAGTCTTTTTGTATGGTCATTTAGTCTAAAAATTGCATAACCATCTGCTGTTTTATAAGCTTTTGTACCCTCAATTACACCATTTCCATAGTGTAAAGTATGAGATAAAACATGAGTTTTTGCATCATCCCAAGGTTTAAACTCACCATTCATCCATATATATTTTGCTGCATCCATCTCTGCTTTGCTCCGTGTAAAAATTAATTGCACATTTTAGCCAAAGTCGTGTTAAACTCTCTTTTTATGATAAAATATGAAAAAAAGTTTTGGTGGGGTGAGATGAGGATTTTTGTAAAATATTTTTTATGGCTTTTAAGTTTTTTAACTATACTGTTTTTCTACTTCTTAAATACTTCTATAGGTCATGCAAATTTGGGTTACTTGGTCGAAGGTTATCTCTCTAAAAAAACCTTCAATGATATAAAAGTACACTCTTTAGATTTGAGGAAATATCCTCATATAGTTATGGATATAACAGTAAATGGCACTTCAAATGTTTTGTTAGAGGGTAAAGTAGATAAGTACAAAATAGATATGGATTATCATCTTAAAGGCAAAGCATTTAAATTCAATAATTTTTATCTCGGAGATAATATTGATGTTCAAGGAAGTTTGTATGGTCCCTTTTCTAAACTTTTGGTTGAAGGTAAAGGGAGAGCCTTTGATGGTAATGTAGTTTATGGATTTACAAAAATACCTACACAAATTAGAGATATGAATATAATGTTAGAGGATGTAGATAGTCAAAAAGTTTTAAAGTTTTTAAAAAAGCCTCTTATTGTAGAAGGTAAGCTAGATGTAGATGCAACGTTTAAAGCTTTTTCCAAATATAAAAAAAGGGGTCAAGCTAAGATTGTTATGTCTCATGCTCTTATGCCTGATGTAGCCCCAAAGGTTCCATTCTCTTTACATACAACTATAGATTTTGATGATATCGCTTACAAATATGTAGGAAAAATAGACTCAAAAATAGGAAACCTAATAGTAACTAAGGGTGAGTATCATCAGAGTAGAAAAGTAGCACAGGCAAACTATGAGTTACATTTAAAAGATTTAGCCTATTTTGAAAAGTTTTTAAAACATAAATATATAGGTGGTTTAGATGCAAATGGGAGTGTGGTTTATGATAATGGACTTTTGGTCAAAGGCTATACCCATAAGTTTGGGGGAAAATTAGAATATGTTTATAATCAAAAAAATATTGATTTAAAATTAAAAGAGGTCTATTTAGAGCGTCTTTTAAAACAGTTCTCTTATCCGATAGTTATAAGGTCTAATGTCTCTGGAACCATCACTTATAATATGAAAGATAAAATTGTTTTAATGGACACAATGTTACACAAAACGCGATTTGTTCAAACCAAAATGACTAAAATGATTTACGATACCATTGGGGTAAATCTACTCTCTGGAGAGTATGACAAAAGTACTTTTACAGGTGGATACCAAAATAACTTACTCTCTTCTGAACTTAAGATTGATGATGGGAAGAATCATCTCTATTTAGTAGATACAAAAATGAATGCTAAAAACAACAAAGTAAATTCAAAATTTGAGTTAAAAATGCAAGGTCAAGAGATTTATGGAGATATTTATGGAACTTTAAAAAATCCAAAAGTCTCTGTAGACATGCGTAAAATTTTAAAATATCAGATGAATAAACAGATGGGTGCATGGCTAGGTACCCAAAACAGTGAAGTGGTTAAAAAAGAGTTAAAGAGTGTGAAAAAAGATGTAACAAAAAAATTAAAAGAGATAGATGTAGATGATGTTACACAAACGGCTAAATCAATTCTTGATGGTTTTTTTTAATTATCAATAAAAAAACACAATTATTCCACAAAGGTAATTTAAAATGATGCCCGTACAATTAAAAAACACATTAAAGGACAAAAATGAGTAAATTTGTAAAACTAGCAGCAGTAGCAGCATTGTTAACAACAGCAGCATTCGCAGACACAACAGCATGTGCAGGTTGTCATGGAAAAGACTTTGAGAAATCAGCATTAGGTAAATCTAAAATTGTTAAAGATTTAAGTAAAGAAGATATCGTTAAAGCTCTTAAAGGTTACAAAGCTGGTACTTATGGTGGAGCAATGAAATCTGTAATGCAAGGTCAAGTTGCTAAACTTGATGATGCTGCAATTGAAGCAATCGCTACTGAGATTAAAGGTGGTGATAGTGCAAAAGCTGATGCTAATGCTACAGCAGAGACTAACGCTACAGCAGAAACCAATGCTACAGCAGAGGCTAATGCTACAAAATAGTTCTCTATTTTAGAAGTTTCTCTTTATGAGGAACTTCTTTTTCTTTTCTCCTCTTTCTTTTTTTCTATATTTTTTTGTAATCTTCTTTTGCTATAATCTCTTATATTTGTAGAAAAGGTGAAATATGTTTAGTATATTTAATAGTGATACCAAAGGTGAAGCCAAGGTTTTTATGGGAAGTTCGGAAGAGACAAGAGACGAGTTATCTGAAAGAAGAAGTCCTTATGATGATTCAGTAGTAAGTGTGGCTCCTATCTGTACAGCAGAAGATACTATTCGTGCTTTAAAAATTGCTAAACAAGCAGCAAAAGAGACAGCCAACTCCCCTCTACATCAACGTGTTTCATGGTTGGAAGATGTGGCTGATATGTTGGAAAAGCATCGAGAAGATATGGCGATGACCTTGGTTAACGAAGTGGCAAAACCATTGGCATTTGCTAGAGTTGAAG
>JALVXD010000065.1 GCA_027038295.1 Campylobacteraceae bacterium | reverse complement strand
CTAGAAGGGTTTAAGCACTTATCTATAAAGGGAATGTTTTCAGACATGAACCTATTGAGTAAAAGTTTAATCTCCATAGTGGCCTTAGGTTTAATAAGCGTTAGTTTCTATACCCATTATAAGAGTGTTCAAACTTTTCAACAAAACTTGGTTACGAATGATTTGAGAAGTGAGATTAATTATCAGAGAGATTTGCAAAAGGTACAAAACGGACAAATATCTTCTATTATTGCAACCAATGCAGAGTTGGCTAAAGCTTTGAATAATGGTTCAAGTTATGATGATAAAGAGTCCAGTGATTCTGTAAAAAGTAATAATCAACTCATTAGCACACTGCAGAAGCTTTCAGCTCAAAATAATATGCATAACACCAACCTATTGTTGCAAGAGTCTAAAAACTCGGCAAAAACAACAGCCTCTGCCATATTGGTTATTTTTATAATGATTGAGATAATGGCACTGTTTAGTATATTAAGTAAAATTATTGTGGTTGATAATGTATCTTCAAATGTAAAAGATTTCTTTGGACTTATGGATAAGCTAGATGAGTTGGAGAGCAATACTTATGAGTCATTAGGTTATCAAAAAATTGAACAAACACAGAGTAAGATTAAAGCTGTACAAGAGTATCAAAAGGAGGTTCATCAAGAGCAGTTAAAGCAGATACAACACCCCTCATATGTACCAACACAGACAACAAGTACACTTCCTTGTACCTTGGGTAGTTATTATCCTCAAACTTCTGCTGGTATAGAAAAAACGACAAAGAGTGAGTCTATCATTAAACCCTTAGGAAATCAGGGGGTAGAGAGTGTAACAAAGAGTAATAAAAGTCCAAAAAGAGTAAAAGCGTTAGATTTAAAAGTTTATGATGAAGCAGAGAAAAAGCTACTTAGAATTCTTTGGGACAATGGTAATGTAAAATTTGGGGATAACCTTATACCACGAAGATTGGTACTTAAAGAGGTTGGAGTATTAAAAGGTAAAAGTGGCGTTCTTACAAATTTATATGAAAAATTATTAAAGAATGGATATGTAGAGTTTAACATACGTTATGTTGCAAAAGCAGAACTTGCACAACAGTTATATCAGGAACCCGTAGCATAGGTCAATTGAGAATAATGGAGCATTTTCTCTGGCTAAAATTTAATTATAAAAGTTAACAATCTATTTTATTATTGTACTTTTTAATTAAATATATAAAGATTTTTAGCCAATTTTAGCTAAAATTTCCAAATTATTATGGAAAAAAAGGATTGTAGTGAATATTACAGCAACAAAAACCAATGCAGCAAATGTGTTGGTAGTAGCCAAAATCGAGACTGCTGACATTGAGAAAAATCTTACAAAAGCTGCAAAACATATTGCAAAAACAGCATCGGTAGATGGTTTTAGAAAAGGTAAAGTACCTTTAGCAATTATTAAAAAAATGTATGGTGAACAACTTCAACAAGATGCTGAGAATCAAGCCATTCAAGATATTATTGAAACTGCTAAAAAAGATTTAGATATTAATACAGCAGATATTATTGGTGACCCTTCATTTAAAAAGTATGACAAAGTAGATGATGGTATAGAGGTAGAGATTACTCTCTCTCTTAGACCAACCATCGAAGCTGAAGGTTATGATAAACTAGCACCTACTTACGATGAACCAACGGTAGAAGATAAAGAGCTTGAAGAGCGTCTTCAAACACTTCTTGATAACAATACACCATTTAAAAAGCTTAAAAGAAAAAGAGCTTTAAAAGAGGATGACCAAGCAAACTTTGATTTTGTTGGTAAGATTGATGGTGAAGAGTTTGAAGGTGGAAAAGCTGAAGGTTTTGAGCTTGTAATTGGTTCTGGTCAATTTATTCCTGGTTTTGAGGACCAAATGGTTGGTATGAAAATTGAAGAGACTAAAGATGTAACGGTTACTTTCCCTGAAGATTATCAATCAACAGACCTTGCTGGTAAAGAGGCAGTATTTACAGTAACTCTGAATGACATTAAAGAGAAAGGTGAAGCTGTTCTTGATGAAGAGATGGTTAAAAGACTTATTCCTGGTGATGATACAGCAACAGAACAAACTGTAAAAGATAAAGTTTCTGAGCAGATTAAATCTGAGAAAGTTTCTAAACTTTATAATGAAACATTGAAGCCTCAACTTATCGAAGCTTTGGTTGCTGAGTATGACTTTGACTTACCAGAAAACATTGTAGAGCAAGAGATTGACGCACAGGTAAACAACAAAGCAAAAGATATGAGTGAAGAAGAACTTGCGACTTACAAAGACAACAATGAGAAAATTGATGAGCTTAGAGACTCGGTAAGAGAAGAGGCTACACGTTCAGTAAAAGCAACTTTCCTTGTGGATGCTTTGGCTAGAAAAGAAAACATTGCCGTGAATGACCAAGAGGTTACTCAAACTATCTATTATGAAGCAATGATGTCAGGGCAAGACCCTCAACAAGTGATTGAGTATTATCAACAAAATAATCTTTTACCAGCTGTTAAAATGGGAATGATTGAAGACAAACTATTTGCAAAAATCATTGGAATAGAAAACTAGTTTTTTACCAATACTCTTTTGTGGGCATTATTGCCCACGCTATCAATACACTTCTAAGTAAAAAAACTGTATTCTCCTAATAATTAAATTTAAACCATAAAGGTACCAATAATGAGTTATATTCCTTACGTTGTAGAACAAACAGGTCGTGGTGAACGAAGTTACGACATCTATTCAAGACTTTTAAAAGACAGAATTATTATGATGAGTGGTGAAGTAAATGACCAAGTAGCATCGACTATTGTAGCACAACTTCTTTTCTTAGAAGCTCAAGACCCTGACAAAGATATCTATTTTTATATTAACTCTCCAGGTGGAGTAATTACTTCTGGTCTTGCTATGTTTGACACCATGAATTATATTAAACCTGACATTGTAACCATCTGTATTGGTCAAGCTGCATCAATGGGTGCATTTTTACTTTCATCAGGAACCAAAGGTAAACGTTACGCCCTTCCAAATGCAAGAATTATGATTCACCAGCCATCAGGTGGAGCTCAAGGGCAGTCAACTGATATTCAGATTCAAGCAGAAGAGATTCAACGTTTAAAAGATTCACTCAATGGAATTATGGCTGATAATTGTGGTAAAAAAGCATCAGAACTTGAAAGAGATACAGAGAGAGACAACTTTATGTCCTCTGCTGAAGCTGTAGAGTATGGACTTATAGACCAAGTATTAACCAAGAGTTTTAGTTAAGGTTTTATATGGTTCGTGATATTGTAATTTACCCTGACAAACGTTTAAAACAGATTTCTAAAGAAGTTACTGAGTTTGACAGTGAACTACATGAGTTGCTTGATGATATGTATGATACTATGGTCTCTAAGAGTGGTGTTGGTCTTGCAGCTATTCAGATAGGTGTTGCGAAACGTGCTTTAATCATTAACTTACCAGATGATGATAATGAAGATGCAATTCAAGTAAAAGAAGATACCTTAGAGATTATAAACCCTGTTTTTATAAAAAAAGAGGGTTCATGTAAACACCAAGAGGGTTGTTTGAGTATTCCTAAAGTTTATGAAGACATAGAACGTGCAGAGCATGTCGTTTTAGAGTACCAAGACCGTCATGGTAAAAAGTTTACCATTGATGATAATGAGTTTTTAGCCATTGCCCTTCAGCATGAAGTTGACCACTTGGACGGAAAAGTATTTATAGAAAAACTTTCTTTTATCAAACGTAAAAAGTTTGAGAAAGAGTGGAAGAAG
>JALVXD010000064.1 GCA_027038295.1 Campylobacteraceae bacterium | reverse complement strand
ATGCCTGGTGTTCTTGCTAACTCTCACCATGCTGGACGATGGAAGCTTAAAAATGCAGTAGATATTCCTGGTTTCTCTCATCAGTTAGGTGTTATGGGGCTTGGAGCTCCACTATACGACATGACTATGGATGGAAAAGTAGGTACACTTAAACCTGTAGCTGGTCTTAAAGACGCAATGTATGAGAGAAGAGATACTTGGCAGTTTAAAGAGTTTAACAAAGACCTTGATAACATTTGGTGGGATGGACTAAGTGGTTCATGGCAAAATGCTGTGGCTCCTTCACATCCAGACCCAATTGCAGGGAATCATGCTTGGCATCAAAAAGTAAGTATTGAACTGGCTTCTGCTGAAGACCAAATTGGTGACATTTATGTTAACTATGATAACAACATGAAAGTTTACCAAGCATGGAGAGATGAATTAACACGTCCTCTTAACTCTTCTGATACATTAAGAAGACCAGTACACGTTAAGAGACCAGCAGTGCCTCTTTCTAAGAAAGCGTATACTGTTAAAATTAATGACTAATCTATAAATTGTGGGCAGAAATGCCCACGCTACACAGACCTTTTTCACAATCAATATTTTTTAGCTATATTTATTATGAAAGTGGTATTATGTGCCATAAAGAAAAAAATGGAAAAATATGAACATAACAAAAGAAGAGATAGAAAACCGTATAGCCCTTTATGCCGTGATTTCAAGATTGATGATGACGGAAGTTGATGTTGAGTTTTTAAAGACTATAGAGTCAAATGAAGAAGTTTTAAACCTGTTCCCTAACTACAAGGAGTGGGGTAAAAGAAAAGAGTTTAACTCTAGCATTTTAAAAGAGCGTCATTTGGATGTCGATTATGCCAGTCTCTTTTTAATGCATCTTGTTCCTTACGAAACTTTTTATACACGTGATGACCAGATGATAGAGAGTGGGGGAGAGAATCCCCTTATGAACTTGTATGATGCTTTGGATTTTCGTGTAGAGTTGAGTGAAGCAAGAGTGATTAGTCCCGACCATATTGGAGTAGAATTGGAGTTTATGTACATGCTTTGTAATGCACTTCAAAAAGCATTTGAAGCCCATGATGAAGGTGGAGTAGATGAGTTACTGCTTGTACAGCAAGGTTTTTTACGTGACCACCTTTTAAACTGGGCTCCTCTTTTTTTAATCAACATGAAAAATGAGTCAAGAACAGCACTCTATCATGATGGTGCAGAGTTGGCTTTGGAGTTTATATTAAGTGACTATGAGTACGTTTGTGAGCAGTTGGAAGCATTGGCATAAGCATGAGTTTACAGTTTGATGTTGCCTCGTGTGTACGAGCTACGAGTAAGTTTTCTGAGTGTACCAAATGTGCAGATATTTGTCCTGTTTCAACCATAGAGTTTATTGACAATATTCCTGCATTTACCCCTTCTGCTTGTATAGAGTGTGGTGGTTGTGTGGGTGTCTGTCCTACGGAATCCTTTTCATTGAGTGATTTTTCAGCGATTAATTTCTTTTTTGGGGCGTTAGAAAAAAAAGAGCATAAGTTTGCTTGTAAAACAGAACTTCCATGTTTAAGTGTTTTATCTGTTGAGCATCTTATTGCTTTGGCATTGGGTTCTGATGAACAGATTATTTTAGATGCAAAGGCTTGTAACTGTGGTGGAGAATCAAAACTTTTAAACAATCAGATAGAAGCCAACATAGAAGAGGCAAATTTTGTACTTTCTACTTTTTCTGACAAACAAATCTTGATTGATTCTCTTAGTGATGAAAAAGAGTTAAGTGAAGAAGAGCAAGAGGTACGAGACCGACGTTCGTTTTTGTCACTTAAAGGTGCTGTTAAAAGCAAAATGGAGTTTGATGAAGCAGTAGAGTCTGATGAATTGAAAGCATTTGAACTAGACGATGATGTGATAGCTAGAATCAAAGACAAAAAGATTCCAGATAAACGTAAACTTCTTTTTTCACTTTTAAAACGTGAAGAGAAAAAAGATGCGTATGAAGTTTTATCCCAAGAGGACATCAGCTTCACTTCTCAAAAATTTGTAGATGAGAGCTGTACCAACTGTCAAATTTGTTATAGAATTTGTCCTACAGGAGCGTTGAGTTCGGACAATAAGTTTTCGCTTATAAATTTTGATGCCTTGATGTGTGTGAAGTGTCATCTTTGTCATGATGTTTGTGAGCCAAATGCCATACAGTTGCAACCAGGGTTTGAGATAAAAGAGTTTTTTGAACCAACGCAAAGAACCTTAGCAAAGTTTGACATACAACGTTGTAATGAATGTGGAAACTACTTTACTTATACAGGGGGACTTAAAGAGTGCCTTCGATGTAAAGTTGAAGAAGAAGAGGCGATGGAGCTTCATGAAAATGCTAGAAAAAAGGATACGTAGGGGCAGACCGATGTGTCTGCCCTTCGTATAGTAAAAAGGAGAACCATTATATGAAACCAGAAGAGATAAAACCAGATACAAAGTTATGTACCATACTTGGATATAACGCACAGACAGGAAAGTGTAGAAAGTATTTTAATAAAATATTAAAGGAAAATGGTGTTAATGCAACAGCCATTGCATTAAATATTAAAGATGAGCATCTCGATACTACTTTAGAGGGTGTTGCTTTTTCAAAAGTGAAGAAGATGATGTTTGAAAATGAGTTTAGAGAGAATGCTGTATCTTTTTGTGATGTGATGAACAAAAGTGCTATTGCTAGTCATGCTGTTGATTATATTGAGGTTAAAGATGAGACCATTTATGGTTACTGCTTAGATGAAGAGTTGGCTAGTATGGTTGAAAATCCAAAGTATGTAGATGCCGACATGGAACTGGCAATGAAGATGATGCTTTTAGCAAATAAATGGTACGGTACAAAAATAGATATGGATTTGATACCTACAATTATATAAAGGGAGTTGTGATGGATAAAATGAATATGAAAGATATAGCAGATTTACGAGCTGAATTTGATGCGATGAAAGAGGGAGCATTTTGTGAAGATGGCTCTTGTTCCAGTGATGAAGAGGTAGATTTAAGAGATTACCCCTCTTATACAGAAGCACTCTATGCAAAACTAGTGGCTCCACACGTTTCAGGTATTTACCTTTCACGTTGGGACATTAAAGATATTGCCGATGCAGCAGGTGACTCTATGTCCATTCACCCAAGAAAACGTATGTTTGAGTTACTTATGAAGTTTGCAGTCAGTCAAGAGCGTATGCAGTTGGTTTTAGATGCACTAGAAAATCATATGTTAAGTAAAATGGAAATCTATGCAGAGTTGGCAGAGACCTTTCCTCACTCAGCAGAAATTTTTAATGAAAAAATAGCTAAAGCAGAAAAGACCATTAAGTTGTTTCCTCAAATTATGAATGAGTATTTTTAGTGAATGTTACTACGTAGTATTTTTATAGGGTTTGTTCTTTTTGCTTCAACAGCATGTATGACAAAATCAAAATCTAAAATAACTCCTGTTCACTCTAGCAATAAAATTGTTATAGAAGCTCAGAAATATTTAGGTAAACCTTATAAGTATGGAGCCGTTGGTCCAAAAAGCTTTGATTGTTCAGGCTTTGTTTATGCTGTCTATAAGAAGTTCTCTATTATCATTCCTCGTACTTCTTTAAATCAGTCAAAAATAAGAGGTCCAAAGCTTTCAAGAAGAGAGCTGAAAGTAGGAGACATACTTTTCTTTGATACTTCATCGCGAGGACATGTTAATCATAGTGGTATTTACCTTGGGAACTCTAAGTTTATTCACGCAAGTTCAGGTAAAGCTTACTCTGT
>JALVXD010000063.1 GCA_027038295.1 Campylobacteraceae bacterium | reverse complement strand
GAAGCTACAGAAAAAACAGAAGCACAACCTGAAGAAGCTGTAGAAAAATCTGATGAAGCTACAGAAAAAACAGAAGCACAACCTGAAGAAGCTGCAGAAAAATCTGAAGAAGCTACAGAAAAAACAGAAGAAGCTACAGAAAAAACAGAAGAGAAAGCTGAAGATAATGAATCTAAGTCATTACTAGATAAAGTAACAGACGTTTTTAAATAGATTTAGTAGAAGATAGGCTCAAAATTGAGCCTATGATATAGAAGTTTAAATTGTAGATTTTGCTTTTTGTAAAGCTTCAATAACTTGGTCAATGTTTGCTTTTGGAATATGTACTTTCCACTCAGGTTCATTTGCATCTGATTTTAAAGAAATTCCGATACTTGCGACACTCTCACTTTTTGGACCATATGGTTCTGCTATTGTTGAAACAGTGATTCTTCCTTTAGTTCCTGATAAAGTCATTTCCTCTATTGCTGTTGTTGTTCCACTCATTATGGACTCCTTGTTTTTGATTTCGAGTCGAGTATATCATGATTTAAATTAAAATCACTTCAATTTTATCATGTAAAAATCTTTTGGGCGTTTGTAGCTATCACTCTCACCAACAACCACCACTCCACCATCTGTTGTACGTGTAATTCCATGTGCAATATCTTTGTTTTTATCACCATAGAGTTTTGACCAAATAAGTTTTCCTTTTGAATCTAGTGCTATGATATAGTTGTCAAAGTCGCCTTTTCCCATGGAATTAGTGGTACCTGCAACCAAGTAGTTTCCATCTTTTGTCATGGTAATGGCGTTTCCTTCATCATAATATTTAAAACCATAAATCTTAAACCAAATTAGTTTCCCCTCTTTATTAAAGTACATAACAGCCAAATCAGTTTGTTCAGACATGTATGAACGTGTTGAGCCTGTTGCGACTATACCACCATCGGGAGTAGGGGCGACAGCATTGAGTACATCATTTTCATTTTGTCCCAATGTTTTTGCCCAAATTTTCTTACCATCTTGGTCAAGTTTCATTAAAAAGAAATCTGAATCACCTGCATGGCTAACCTCTCTAGCTCCTACCATCATAAAGTTACCATCGGCTGTTCGGGTTAAACTTTTGGCTTCATCATTACGTTTTCCACCAATGGTTCGTTTTGAGATGAGCTTTCCATTTTTATCTAAGTGAACAATGTAAATATCTTTGGCTCCTCTTTTTGAAAAAGATTCTGAACTTCCCACAACCAGTACACCACCATCGTCTGTACCTGCTATACCACCAGCATATTCATCTCTTTCTCCACCAAAGTTTTTTTCCCAAATAACTTTACCATCAAGAGAGAGTTTCGCAACATACAAATCTCTGTCAGCATTATCATTAAATGATTTACCAGAACCTAAAACAAGTAAGTTTCCATCTTTAGCACGAGAAATTGCCATACCACGGTCTGATTTTTTTCCACCTAGAAGTTTACGCCATCTTGTTGCACCATCGGCTGTAATGCGTGTTACACAAATGTCAGAACGTTCTGCGTTAAATGATTTACATTCACCTACTATAGCATTGTCCCCATTTTCAAGCATAACAACTCCATGAGCTATGTCATCATCATCTCCACCATATATTTTTTGCCAAACAGTCTCAAATGCTGGTTTTGGCTCTTTTTTTACTTTCACTGCTTCTGTAGCAAACAGGTATGGAGAAAGAAGTAGAGAAGTTAAAACTATTTTACCATAGGTTTTTATCATGATTTATTCCTTATATTAATGCTTTATTATACTCAATTTTCATCTATTTTTTTAATGATTTGTCATTTTTTATATAAATTTTTATTATAATCAATAAGTTATGTTACTTATGAAAATTTATTTAAATTAAAAAAGAATATATAATGATAAAAATAGCAACTTCTTTTGTGATATACTTCTATTTTTGGAAATAAGCTAATGGTTTAGAGATGTGATTTTAATGGTGGTTAGGAGTAATTATATGAAAAAATATGATGCCATAGTAGTAGGAGCAGGGATAGCAGGGTGTTCTTCGGCATATTTTTTAAAGAAAAAGGGTTTAAATGTACTGGTTATTGACCGTTCAGGGGTGGCTGCTTCTGGTGGGTCGGCTGCTGCTGGGGCATTTGTTTCTCCTAAGATTGGGAAAGGTTCAGGACTTCAGTCTTTGACCAATGAAGCGTTTGAGTTCTCTAAAAATTTTTATCTTCAAAATTTTCCTAAATATTTCACACAAACAGGTGTGATTCGGATTCCAAAAGATGTAGAAGATGCCAAGAAGTTTGAGGAGTATGAAGCGTATAATGAATCAAAACGGAAATTACTCTCTTACGATGAATTGGATGCTTTGGGCATAGACAACAGCTATGAGAGTTTTCTTTTCTCAGAAGCAGGGGTTTGTGATGCACCTAAGATGTGTGAGGCTATTTTGGAAGAGATAGAGTATGAACAGTATGAATTGAACTCTTTGGCTTATGAAAATGGTTGTTGGATTATTGGTGACTATTGTGCTAAACACTTGGTTTTGGCTACAGGGTATGAGAACAAATATTTTGATATGCGATACATGGGAGTTAAAGGTACATGGGGAAGTAGGGGGGATTATGAGACAAAGATTAAGCTTGATGTTTCAATGCACAAACAAATCTCTGTCTCTGCAAATATAGACGGTATTGTTAAACTTGGTGCCACACATGAGAAAGATGTGGATGTCTGTATTAAGTGTACTGGTGAGCCACTTAAAAAGCTTTTTAAGGTGGCTTCAACCATGGTAGATACTTCTGATTTTAAACTCAAAGAGACTTTTTGTGGTATGCGTTCAGGGTCTAAAGATTATTTTCCACTGCTAGGTGAGGTGATAGATACAAATTATATGTTAAAAAGTTATCCTAAAATCGTAAAAGGTGCCAAAGCAGAACTTCAAAAGATAGAGAATCTTTACATTTGCAATGGTCTTGGTGGTAGAGGTTTTGTTTTTGGACCTATGATGGGTAAAATGTTGGCTGATAAAATAGTTGATAATAAAGAGATAGATAAGAGGGTTAATCCTGATAGGCTATTTTTAAAATGGTGTCGAAAATCACCTGACTTAGAGAGTTATAGATAAAGGAGTGATATGTCATTAGAAGATAAAGAGCGTTGGGAAAAAAAGTACGTTGCCAATTTTATACCTCAAGGTAATGTAGAAGTGGTTGAGCTTTACTCGAAGTTGGCAGAGGGTAGAAGAGCATTAGATTTGGCCTGTGGTATGGGGAGAAACTCTAAAGTTTTATTGGAGCAAGGTTTTGAAGTTGATGCACTTGATATTAGTCCAACAGCCATTGCCTCACTGCAAAACATAGAGAATCTTTATGCCAAAGAGGTTGATTTTGATACCTATGTCTTAGCAGAGAACAAATATGATTTAATTGTTTGTACTTACTTTTTGAAGCGAGAACTTTTTCCTCAAATAGAGAAAGCACTCAAAGAGAATGGAGTGTTTATTTTTGAGACTTTTATGCACCATCCTGATAATACTAAAGAGCCTTCAAACAAAAGTTTTTTACTAGAAGAGGGTGAGTTAGAGGCAACTTTTGATGAGAGGTATGAGATACTTCATTTAAAAGAGTTTATGACTCAAGACCGATGTGGAGAGTATGTTATGAAAGCCTCAATGGTCGCCAAAAAGAGACGTGGGGGTATGACCGACGATGACTTTTGGGCGTAAAAGAGTTCTATTAATGCTTACCTAAGTAGTTTTTATGACATACAGGACAAGGAATTATAGCATCACCTTTCATGGACATTTTTTGAAG
>JALVXD010000062.1 GCA_027038295.1 Campylobacteraceae bacterium | reverse complement strand
TATGCTGATGCAATGGATATACCTATTATCTCATTAGAAGATTTTGTTGATAATGAGTACGATATTATTTTGATAGATACAGCAGGAAGCATTGGTGACGACCTTAGTGAGTTGAAGTCTTTAATAGAGATTATCAAAGAGAGTACCTCTTATAAAATAGAATGCTCTTTAGTCCTTTCTGCTACATCTAAAGCTAAAGATTTAAAGAGGATTTATACTGTTTTTGAAGCTTTAAAGATTAATAGTTTAATCTTTACTAAACTGGATGAGACCTATGACCTTTCAGATATGATAAATTTTTTAATAGAAAACGAAAAACCAGTAAGCTACCTCTCAATAGGTCAAGAGATACCAGAAGATTTAATAGTCGCAACAAAAGAGTATCTACTAAATCAGTTTATGAATGAGGAAAATAATGAGTAATATAAATAAAAAAGTCTTAGTAGGTATGAGTGGAGGAGTTGATTCCACTATTACTGCTATACTTTTACAAAAAGAGGGTTATGAGGTTACAGGTGTCTATATGAAACTTCATGAAAAAGAGGGTTATCATGAAGAGAACTATACTAAAGTACAAAGAGTAGCAAAGTATTTAGGAATAGATGTCCATTTTCATGATTTATCTTCTGAATTTAAAGAAGAGGTTTATGACTATTTTGTGGAGACCTATAAGCAAGGATTAACCCCAAATCCTTGTGTTATGTGTAACCGAACCATTAAGTTTGGAAAAATGGTAGAGTTTGCAGACTCTTTAGGCATAGAAAAAGTAGCAACAGGTCACTACCTTAACTGTGATGGAGAGTTTTTCTATACAGCAAAGGATGACTCTAAAGACCAGAGTTATTTTGTAGCACAGGTACGTAAAGAGATACTGCCTAGACTGATTTTCCCTTTAGGCTCATGGGTAAAAGATGATGTAAAAGCCTATGCAAGTAAGATAGAGCCTCTTCAGGACTTTGCCACACAAAAAGAGAGTTCTGAGATTTGTTTTGTAGAGAATGATTATACAGAAATATTGGATAAGCATATGAATATAGATTTAGAGGGTGAAACCGTCTATGCAGATGGTACAGTAGTGGGTAAACATAAGGGCTATATGCACTATACCATAGGAAAACGACGAGGCTTCACGGTTGATGGAGCTCATGACCCTCATTTTGTTCTCTCTATTAATCCTGATAAAAATGAGATAGTAGTAGGGAAAAAAGAGGAACTAGAAAAGAATAGTTTTAAAATAAAAAAGATTAATCTTTTTAAAGATTTAGATGCAAGTAACTTAAGTGTTAAAGTTCGATATAGAACCAGAGCTATTCCTTGCAAGGTAACTTTAGATGGTGCATTGGGAACGGTTGTACTTGAAGAACCCGTTTTTGGCTTGGCATATGGACAGGTAGCTGTATTTTATGAAGATAATAGGGTTCTTGGTTCTGGTATAATATATTAAATATTATTTATATATATTATTTTATTTGTAATTTTCTTTTAATTTAAGTCCATTTATAGTAAAACACGTACTTATCAAAAAATAAAGGAAAACAGATGAAAAAGATAATTTCTAAATTTAGTATAATAGTGTTATTAGCTACAACGAACCTAGCTGTTGCTGAACAGTTAGAACCAATAGGAAAAGCAGTTAAAAATCTACCATGGATTGAGATACGAGTTCCTTATAATATGAAAACTAGCGAGTTAGCTGGGATTTATTATTCTGATGAGAATGATTATATGGTTATTTATAATGCAAATAGAGGCAGAATTCCAAGTAGTATGCATCTAAGAAAAGGAATGAGTCTTGTAATTCCTGTGACAGAAAAATTTAAGGACTATCCTGAAAAAATAGGTTGGAATTAAACTTATTACTCTTTTTTTGATAAAAAGAGTAAACTTTTTTCTTGGTCAATTTTAAATTTGAATCTTTGAAAAAAGTTCATACCCAGTAGTCCATCGGCATTCTCTTGAGTAAAAGAGGAGGTCGTTACTTTAAAATCTTTAAGTTTTACCTCTCCTACTGTAAAGTTTTGAGCCATTTTTAATTGAGCAGAAACTTCTCCTCCTGCTGTTTTTAGTTTTATGTTATCGTTTATAAGTATTAATGAAGATGGAAGTTTCTCTTCATCAATAAGGGTTAATGTGGCACCTGTATCTAAAAGAAGTGTGAGTGGTGTATCATCAATCGTGACATCAATCGTAAAGTGTGAACCCTCTTGTTTTAATGGTATCTTATAATCATACTCCTCTTTATTGGTTTCATTTTTTTCAATTTTAAGTAGAAGTGCTTTGGCTCTCTCTCCATACTCATCATCAAATTCAATATCTTTTAGTAAAGTAGTCGCAGTATTAAATGATTGCATAGAAACATGATGCTCTGCAAGTGCAAAGGTAAAAAATGAGCTCTTTGTGTTTTGGCGTATTTGTGTTTCTAAAAAGCTCTGTAGTTCTTGATAACTTTTTGACTCTTTAAGTGAGTCAATATAGAGTCTACTGGTATCAATTAAAGCAGTATATACTACATCGTTTTCTATATGAGTATTTGCTTCAATAAGTCCATTAAGTATCTTGATAGCCTCTTTATACTCTTTACGCTCTTTATATATTTTAGATAAAAAGAGTTGACTCTCGCCATTTTCTGGGTCTATTTCAATATACTCAAGAAGTTCTCTTATCGTTTTTTCTTGATTGGTTATATTCTCTTTTTCAAAATACTCTTTAAGTGTTGAACGATAGAAAAGAATACGCTCATAACTACCTTGTTGATAGAGTGCCATAGCATCCGAGAAAAGACCGTTATGTAAAAGACTATAAAAAGATGTTTTAATAGGTTGATAGATTTTTTTTACTGCTTTAATAGGAGAAATAGTACTGTTTCCCTCATTTTTTGACACATTTTTATCTAAAAATGTTTGTGATATATTAAAGTTATCGCGTAAGATTTTTGGTGCATCGAGAGCTAAAAAGAAGGAGTGAAAGTTCCACCCAATAAGAATACCTGCGAAGAGTGCTAAGATTATATTGAACATTTCCTACTCCTTGTGTTTCTTTATATTATATAATGTTTATTCAATTCTATCTAAAAAATCTTACAGATAGTCTAATGTTTATATTTATCTCATCACATTGTTATGAAAAAACGGGTAAAATTCGGCAGAAAATAACAACAAGGTAGACACATGACAGGATATATGCTTTTCTCTGGTACAGCTAATGAAGAACTTGCTTTAAAGGTATCGGAGTATCTGGAACAACCACTTTCTAAAGCAAAGATTACACGATTTTCAGATAATGAAATAAACATTAAAATTAAAGAGAGTGTTCGAGGGAAAGATGTCTTTATCTTACAACCAACATCAGCACCTGTAAACTTTAACTTAATGGAACTGCTTATTATGGTTGATGCACTTAAACGTTCATCTGCACGTTCTATTACGGCAGTTGTTCCTTACTACGGTTATGCTAGACAAGATAGAAAAGCAGAGCCAAGAGTGCCAATCTCAGCTAAATTGGTGGCAAACCTTATGGAGACAGCAGGAATTACAAGAGTGGTAACGGTTGATTTACACGCTTCACAGATTCAAGGTTTTTTTGATATTCCTGTAGATAATCTTTATGGTGCTGTTCTATTTAATGACTATGTAAAATCTAAAAATCTTCCAAATCCTGTAGTGGCAAGTCCTGATATTGGTGGGGTTGCACGGGCTAGATATTTTGCTAAAACCATGGGGTTAGAGATGGTTATTGTCGATAAGCGTCGAGAAAAAGCAAATGAGTCAGAGGTGATGAATATTATTGGAAATGTTGAGGGTAAAGATGTCATTATGATTGATGATATGGTCGATACAGCAGGAACCATGGTAAAAGCAGCATCTGCACTTAAAGCCAAAGGTGCCACTTCTGTTATGGCTTGTTGTACTCATCCTGTTCTCTCTGGTCCTGCATTTGAGCGTATTGAAAATGGTGAGTTAGATGAGTTGGTGGTAACCGATACTATTCCTCTTAAAAATGGAACTTGTGATAAAATCAAAGTTCTATCAACAGCAAAAATGTTGGGTGAAGTGATTCGTCGTGTTTATAACAATGAGAGTGTGAATTCTCTTTTTGAGACCAATTAAGTGTTTGGTGTTACCGAACTTACGAAGGAACTAAATGGCAGATAATATACCTCAATCGCATATTAGAAACTTTTCTATTATTGCTCATATTGACCATGGTAAATCAACTTTGGCTGATAGAATTATCCAAGAGTGTAATGCCGTTGCTGACCGTAAAATGTCAGCACAGGTTATGGACACTATGGATATTGAAAAAGAGCGTGGTATTACCATTAAAGCTCAATCCGTTCGCCTAGATTATGTTGCAAATAATGGTGAACACTATATTCTGAACCTTATTGACACCCCAGGTCACGTTGACTTTTCTTATGAAGTGAGTCGTTCTTTGGCTTCTTCTGAGGGTGCATTACTCATTATTGATGCTGCACAAGGGGTTGAAGCTCAAACCATTGCCAATGTTTACATTGCTATGGAGAATGATTTAGAGCTTTTGCCAGTGGTTAACAAAATCGACCTTCCAGCAGCAGAGCCTGAAAGGGTACTTGAAGAGGTTGAAGATGCCATAGGTATTGACTGTACTGAACACTCTTTAGTTTCAGCAAAAACAGGTTTGGGGGTTCCTGAACTCATCGAAGATATTGTGGCACGTATTCCTGCTCCGACTGGAGATGAAAAGGCTTCTTGTAAAGCACTTATCTATGACTCTTGGTTTGATAATTACTTAGGTGCTTTGGCATTGGTACGTGTTTATGAAGGCAGTATAGAAAAGGGTCAAAAGATTCAGATTATGAGTACCAAAGAGGAGCATGTGGTGTTGGATTTGATGTATCCAAACCCTATTGCTCCCATTAAAACCTCTAAAATAAAAACAGGTGAAATTGGTATTGTAGTTACAGGTCAAAAGATGGTTGATGGACTTCAAGTAGGGGACACCGTAACGGATGCTAGAAATCCTACAGCTGACTATATTGATGGATTTGAACCTGCTAAACCATTTGTTTTTGCAGGGATTTATCCGATTGAGACCGATAGATTTGAAGATTTGCGTGATGCACTTGATAAGTTGAAACTAAATGACAGCTCTATTACCTATGAGCCAGAGAGTTCATTGGCACTTGGTTCAGGTTTTAGAACAGGTTTCCTTGGAATGTTACACATGGAGGTGATTAAAGAGCGTTTAGAACGTGAGTTTAACTTAGAACTTATTGCCTCTGCACCGACAGTCGTCTATGAAGTAGAGATGACCAATGGTACACGTATTGAGATTCAAAATCCATTTGATATGCCAGAGGTTCAAAAGATAGATACTATTTTTGAACCGTATATTAAAGCGACCATTTTAGTACCCAATGACTACCTTGGAAATGTGATTAAACTGCTTAATGATAGACGAGGTATTCAAGTTAAAATGGATTATATTAACTCTGAACGTGTTCTTTTGGAATATGATTTACCAATGAATGAGATTGTTCTTGATTTTTATGACAAACTCAAAAGTACCACCAAAGGGTATGCAAGTTTTGATTATGAACCTATTGGGTTTAGACCAGGAGACTTGGTAAAACTTGACATCAAAGTGGCAGGTGAAGTGGTGGATGCTCTTTCCATTATTGTTCCTAGAGAGAAAGCTAGAACTAGAGGTTTAGCCTTTGTTAAGTCATTGAAAGAGCTTATTCCAAGACAGCTCTTTGAGGTTGCGATTCAAGCAAGTATTGGAAATGAGATTATTGCTCGAACGAATGTAAAATCAACAGGTAAAAATGTAACGGCTAAATGTTATGGTGGAGATATTACGCGTAAAAGAAAGCTTCTTGATAAACAAAAAGCAGGGAAGAAACGTATGAAAGCCATTGGTTCAGTTAATGTTCCACAAGAGGCATTTATGGCTGTACTTAAACTTGACTAATATTTCTTGATAAACCTCAATCTTTAAGTATTTAGATTGAGTTACAATAGTAAAAATTAAATTTCAAGGAAATAGTTTGGGTTGGGAAATACATGTACACCTTATTGCTGCCGTATCATGGATTGGTGGTTCTGTCTTTATGTTTGTTTTGGGTGTTTCATTACGTGGTAAAGAGAACCAAGATGCAGTCTATCCTAGAATTGGTCCTATTTTTGGATATTTTGAAATAGTAGCATTAACGACATTGATAATAACAGGTATATTGATGATTATTAATAATGGTCTTATCTATCTATTATGGGATGAGAGCATACATAATATTGCTCTTGATGCTTTGCGTGAGAAGCTTATTATTGTCTCTATTATGACACTTATTACTATAGTCCATACTATTATAGCTTTTAGAACCAATGGAAAAGAGAGAACTAAACTGGAAACTATTGTATCTCGTGGTTCTTCCATGGGAATTTTTATTTTGAACTTTATTGTTCTTCATTATGCCATAGTTATACGAGATACTATATAGTAAGGTTTACTTATAATGCGATGCTTAAGTTGTCATAAATTAAGTATGGCTACTTTTTGTAAAAAGTGCCAAGAGAGACTTTTAAAACCTACTGTAACAAAACGAACTATAAATAATTTAGAGATTTATAGTTTTTTTAAATATCAACACATTCAAGACTTACTTTTAACAAAACATACTCCACAAGGCTTTAAGATATACAAAGCTTTAGCAAAACTCTCCTTTAAACTTTTTATAGATAATTTTATAAAAAATGACCCAAGAGATGTCTATGTGGTTGGGGTAGATGAAAATGTTAAGTCTGGGTATAGTCATGTAGCACTTTTAACGCATGAGATGTCTCGTAAATATGTTAAGGTATTACATGGAAAACTCATGGCTAGAAGTCTTGTAAATTATTCAGGTAAAAAATTACAGTATCGTTTAGAGAATCCTAGAGATTTTATCTATACTGGTCCTAAAGATATAAACGTGATACTTGTAGATGATATTATAACTACAGGAACCACTATTAAAGAGGCGAAAGAAGTATTAGAAAAACATGGGATAGAGGTACTTTTTGCATTAACTTTAGCTGATGTTGAAGTTTAATTAGACTTTAAAACTTACTTTTTAAGATAAACTTAATCTAATATTAAATATAATAGTTAATTAAAAAAATTAAATTATAAATATTGGAGTATGGATGTCATCTTTTTCTAAAAAAATTATAAAACATATACTTGTATTTTCTCTACTTTCCTCTTTTTTTACTTATTCACTCTTAGCTGTTGATATTAAAAATATTTATGATGCAGTTGATATAGCAGGTAAGCAGAGAATGTTTACTCAAAGAATGTTAAAAGATTATGCTATGGTTGGTAT
Source organism: Campylobacteraceae bacterium (assembly GCA_027038295.1). Classification (GTDB taxonomy): domain Bacteria; phylum Campylobacterota; class Campylobacteria; order Campylobacterales; family Sulfurovaceae; genus UBA1140. The sequence continues at coordinate 8,156 of JALVXD010000062.1, read as the reverse complement.
GAAAAATAGCTTTGGTAATGCAGATGAAGATTTAAATAATACTATATCTGAATTTGATGACCATCTTCATGCTCTTCATGATTATACAAAAAATAGTGAGATAAAGAAGAGTACTAAAAAAGTGGAAGAGATATGGCTACCCATTAAAAAGGTATTAGAGACTCCTCCTAGTAAAAATAAAGTTGTAAAGCTTCAAGAAAATTTGGAACTACTACTCTCTGTAACTAATGATACTACAGGATTGTTTGCTAAAGAGACAGGAAAAGAATCAGGGAAAATAGTTGATATCTCTGGGCGACAACGAATGCTGTCCCAAAGAATGGCAAGTCTTTACATGTTGAAAGTTTGGGGTATAGATGATGATAAATTTAAAGAAAAAATGAAAAGTTCTATGCAACTTTTTAAGAGTTCCTTAGAAGAGTTACAAAAATCAGAACTGAACACTGCTGAAATTAATAAACTTTTAACCAAGGTAGAGAGGTCATTTATGTTTTTTGAGGTGATGAACAAATCTAGCAATATTTTTATTCCCTCTTTAATTTATAAAAAATCTAATGATATTTTAAACAATATGAATAAAGCAACTCAATGTTATGTTGATGAATGTAAATAGGAGAGTATGATGAAAAATGGAATAGTAAAAAAAATAACTTTGGTTTCTATATCTTTAGTATTGTTGTCAAATGTCTCATTTTCAAAAGAGAATTCAAAAGTAAATGCCTCTAACTTAATGGATATTGCAGGGAAGCAGAGAATGCTTTCTCAACGTATAGCAAAAGATTATATTTATGTAGGTAAGAAAATTGCTACGAGTAAAGCTGATAAAGAATTAAAAGCATCTCTGAATGAATTCTTGAAGATACATAATGAGCTGACTATGCTAATTACTGATTCAGAGATAAAGAATCTTTTAGACTTTGTTGCATTAAGCTCAAATGAACTTAAAGAGATAGCCAATAAGGATTTTACGCTTGATAATGCTCAGTTAATTTTGGATTTGACAGAGTCTATGTTAGAAGGAAATCAATATATTGTCGATTCATTAAAAGAGGTACATAAATTAAAAGAGTCTAATCTGTTAGAAAAAGCAGCGAAAGAACGAATGTTGTCACAAAGAATAGCAAAATATTATATTGCTTATCAGTCTGGTATTAAAGATGAAAACACAGTTAACAGTATGAAAGATACCGTAAAACAGTTTTCTGAAAATCTTGACCTATTACTAAAAAATAAAAACAACAGTGTAGAGATAAATAAAAAACTAAAAGATATAGATAAACTTTGGAAGATTGTTCATAAATTTTATAACAATATAGAAAAGGGTGGATTACCTCTTATTGTTTTTAATACAACGGACAATATTACAAAGAAGATGGATGAAATAACTAAACTGTATATTCAAAAAAATAAATAGCAATGGAGATTAAATGAAGAGAATATTATATATATTAGTTGCTATTTGTCTCTCTACTATGAGTATCTCTGCTTCTTCAAGAAGTGATGTACAAATTATTGAGGCAACAGAAAATATTCGTTATTTGGGACAAAAAATTTCAAAAGATTATCTTTACCTTTATAATAATCCTAAAAAAATTGAATTGAAAGAAGAGCTAAATAAAGATATTAAAATGCTGGAATTATCTATAAGTGATATAGGTATGAGTACAATAGATACAGACAGTAAAAATATTTTAGACTTTCTCACTTATAATAAAAATGAAATTAAAGAGTTATTGACAAAAAATGTAGATAAAGAGAGAAGTATATTAATACTGGACTACAGTGAAAGTTTTTTAGAGGGGGCGAACTCTATTGCTTCTATGCATACTTATGCATTTTCAGATGAAGAGAAGATGTTGATGTCTATGAAGGAGCTTGAGTATTTATTGGAAAGGGTATCTAAGTATTATATAGCTTCTAACCTAAATCTTGATAAGGTTAATAATTTTGACCATATGGACAAAGCCATTTTAAAAATAGATAGGATATTAAAAGAGATAAATCTCTATAAGTATCCAGTTGAATTGCAAGAAGAGACTAAAGAGCTAAATTTAATGTGGAAAACACATAGAGAGTTTTTATACAAATCAGAAAAACTATTTTTACCTAATATTTTAGAAGCATCCTCCAAAAATTTAGAAAAAATAGTTCAAAAAATAGCTCTTTATCATAAGAAAAATCAGTAGAAAGGAAGTTGTATGAATATTATTAATAATAAAAATATTTCACTTGTTTTCATTTTTGTTTTGTCAATATTAATTTTCTCGATGGCATATAATTCATCTAAAATATATCGTGACTATAAAGAAGTAGAGAGTAGTGCCAAGTATATTACTGCAATAGATAAAGATGACAATGTATTAAATATTAAAAAACTTATATCTAAAGCCAATATAGAAGATAATTTAAAGATTTCATCTTTTACTGATTTATTAGAATTAGAAGAGAACTTAAATAGAGAGAAAAATTTTATAACTGCTATTTTAACCTCTTCTAAAAAAATGACAGATGAAGATTTATTACATTGGGAAGGGTTTGTTAAAAATGATGTGATACCAGATTTTTCTAAACTAGGCGATACTTTACTTCGTACTAAATTAGAGAGTATACTGGAAAAAAAATATTATGTGACCATGGGTGAAGTAGAGAGAGGAAGAGTATTTATAGGTCTAATAGATGGAAAATACACGATATCTATAAAAGAGTGGTCAGAGAGTTTTAGAAAAAAAATTAATAAGTTGTCTGAAATAGAAGAGATTATTCTTGCTGATATTAAAGGAGGCATGAATGTAAAAGTTGAAGTTATGAAGGATAAACTATTTAAATCTATTTTGATTACTGCTATTTTATTTGCTATTTTATTACTCTTTTTTTATATCTATTTTAATATAGACATAAATTCTCGTCTCCTTTCAAATACTCTAAAAGATTTAGAATCAGACTTAGATGAAAAGCAAAAAAGAGAGATTAAAGAGGTTATTAGAAAAAATGATACCCAAGAGATTTATAAGTTTCTAGCAAATGCCATTAAAGAACCAAGTAGAGCAAAAGACCATTTTTTAGCCAATATGTCCCATGAAATTCGTACACCACTCAATGGTATTATTGGTTTTACAAATATTTTAAAAGATACAGAGTTAAAAGAAGACCAAAGAGAGTTTATAGAGATAATTGAAGAGAGTTCTACTAATTTGATAACCATTGTTAACGATATTTTAGACTTTTCAAAAATTACTTCAGGAAAAATTGAATTTGAAAATATTTCATTTAATGTTATGGAGAAATTTGAAGCAAGTATAGATGCCTATGCTGCAAAGGCAGCTCAAAAAGATATTGAACTGGGGTTATATATTGATCCAGAGCTTCCTGTAGAACTTATGGGTGATGCAATCAAAATTTCTCAAGTTATAATTAATCTATTGAGTAATGCTATTAAGTTCACTGAGCCAAAGGGAGAGGTTAAAGTCTCTATAGAGAAGCATTCTGAAACCAAAGAACAAGTAACTGTTCGGTTTGCAGTAAAAGATTCAGGAATAGGTGTAAGTAAAGAGCAACAGAGTAAAATATTTGATGCTTTTTCTCAGGAAGATGTCAGTACAAGTAGAAAATTTGGAGGAACAGGTTTAGGGCTTACTATCTCTAGTAAATTTGTTAGACTTATGGGTGGAGAACTAACCATTGACAGTGTAAAAGGAGAAGGGAGTACTTTCTACTTTACAATCTCTTTAAATAAGTCTGAACATTCAAAAGAGAGAGTTATACCAAAATTAAATCAAAGGAATATTGCTTATATACCTGTAGATAATGAGAAAAAAGTTGATAAAAATCTTCAAGCTTACATAGAGTATACTGGTGCAAAATTTAAAATTTATACTTATAGTGAAGTGATAAATTTGGGTGAATCTTTTGTAGCAGATACTCTATTTGTAGAACGTAAAGCTATAAAAAATGAAATAGAGATGAAAAATCTTTTAAATCTTAATTCTAAAATAGTACTTCTTACCACTACAGAGATGATGAGTTGTCCTTTAGCAATTAAAGATAAGATTTCTAAGATTGTCTATAAACCAGTGAACTTTTCTAAGACAATGAAGGCTCTTCAATTAGCTGATAACAATAGTTTACACAGTAATAAAAAAGTTATAAAAGTTAATGGTTTAAAATCAAATAAGGTCTTTACAGGTGTTAATGCTTTGGTTGCAGAAGATAATTTGATTAATCAAAAACTTATTAAAAATATTTTAAATAATTTTGATATTACCGTTACTTTAGCAAGTGATGGTGCCAAAGCAGTTGAGTTATATAAAGAGAACAATTATGACATGATATTTATGGATATACAGATGCCTGTTCTGAGTGGTGTTGAAGCTACAAAAGAGATTCTTAAGTATGAGAAGGAGGACAATATAAAGCATACACCTATTGTTGCTTTGACAGCCAATGTTATAGAGAGTGATAAAAAGAAATATTTAGATGCTGGTATGGACAGATACCTTAAAAAACCTATTGATGTTGAAGAGTTGGTTGTGGTTATAGAGGAGTATTTTCCTATTCAGAAACTTCGAGACACGCTTACGTTAGAGAGTAAAAATGAATTAAAAAACAGTAAAAAGTCTAATATTCTTCTCTATAAAGAGCTAGAGCTAACAGGAAAAATCTACTCAGCTGTTTTAAGTAATCTTGGTTACAGTGTTGATATGTATAGCTCCAAAACTAAATTTTTAGAGCAACTTGATAATAAAAAATATGATTTTGCTCTTTTTGATGCAAAACCCTTTAGAACTATCAATTCAGATAAATTAATAGTTGACCTTATTAGAGTTAATGGAGCAACACCTATAGCCTTTGTTGAAAAAGACAACAACAGCAACTATTGTGCAACGTTAAATCCAGTAGAGAATGTAAAAGTGATTGAGAATAAATTAATGTGTTCGTAAATTATATTAAGGTTTTTTCTTAAACAAAGAAGCAATCCAGTTGCTAATGGAACAGCCATTATAGCACGTTCCATTTCGTTCACATCGTGTACGTTGGATGTTGTTAATAAGTAAAAGAAGAAACCCAATAGAGATACTAAGTTGTACAACTCCTGTTAGATAATTTTCTGCAAGTAGATTTTGTATGGCTAATATGGACATTATTATGGTTATAATGAGGCACATTTATTGTTCCTTTTTTCGTTAGTATATCATATTAAAATGAGCTTCCCTAGTTAGTTAAAATATTTAAAATAATTCGGACATAATACGACCAAAATACTCTCTATAATACTCCTAACAAAATAATTAAAGGAGTCAATTATGGACTTAAAAGAGTTTGGTTTTAGAGATATTAATCATGAATTATTAGAAAAGACAAATACACCTTATAAAATTTATGCAGAGCTATTAGATGAGGGTGCAGAGCAACAGTTTGCCGATGTACTCAATGAACCTTATGTGACCTATGGAGCATTAATGCCCGATGCTCATAAAGGTTATACTATGCCTATTGGTGGGGTGTGTTCGACCAAAGATATGGTAGTGCCACAGTTTGTGGGGTTTGATATTGGTTGTGGTATGTGTGCTTACAAAACAGACTATACCAAAGAGCAAATCGAAGCCAATGCAGAGTTAATTTATAAAAAAATAGTCGAAAAAATCCCTTTAGGTTTTAAGACGCATAAAGACCATCAACCACTTAAAATTGACCTACCTAAGACAGATTTTGCAGAGCATGTTTTGCAAACTACAGGGCTAAAACAGGTAGGAACACTTGGTGGGGGTAATCACTTTATAGAGGTAGGGTATGGAGCAGATAAAAAAGCTTGGATTGTTATTCACTCTGGGTCTCGTGGGTTTGGACATAAAATCGCTTCGTACTACATGCAAGAGGCGTATAATCTAAAAAATCCATCAGAGGAAAAGCTTGAAGCCTTGGTCGAGGACTTTAAAGAGCGTAACAAAAAATTTAAAGAGCTTAAACCTGAGGGGTTTGAGAAAGCTCTGAAAAAGTTTACAGAGAAGCAAAAAGTTAATATTTTGAAAAAGTCAAAGTTAGACAATATTAAAGAGATTTTACCTCTTGATACAGGTTCACAACTAGGTCAAGACTACATCAAAGACCAAAACTTCGCTTTGGCATTTGCACTTGAAAACAGAAAACGTATGATTTCTGATATTCATGAAGTCATGAACGAGATTATGGGTGGAGATTTTGAGTTTAAACATGAAGATGAGGTTCGTTTCATTAACCGTAACCACAACCACGCAGAGTACGATGAAACAAGAGGTGAGTGGATTCACCGAAAAGGAGCGACCCATGCAGAAAAAGGTATGAGAGGTGTGATTCCTGGAAACATGAGAGATGGCTCATTTGTAGTCATCGGAAAAGGAAATGCAGACTCATTAGCCTCTTCATCTCATGGAGCAGGGCGAGTAATGAGCCGTGTGAAAGCAAGAAGAGATGTCAGCATGGAAGAGTTTGAAGCTTCAATGAAAGGCATTAGAGGTACAGTCGATGAGAATACCTTAGATGAGTCACCTTTTGCCTATAAAGATATCTTTGAAGTGATGAGACTGCAAGATGATTTGGTGGAGGTGGAAGAGCATATTAAAGTGCTGATTAATGTTAAGGATAGTGTGAAGAGTCGGTTTTAAAGAGAGTTTAGAAAATTAGACAAGGAAAAAACCTTGTCTAATAAACTTACGCAGTAGCCTCAGTAAAAATCTGACTAGCCTTTTGAACATGGAAGTTAAGTCCTATCTCTTTCTCGGTACAACCAAGAGCAAGAGCAACCATCTGTGGCATGTGTAGTACAGGTAGTTCTACATCTCTACCTACTACTTTACCAACACTGTCTTGGTAAGTATCCATTTTTAAGTGACATAGAGGACAAGGTGTTACCATCATGTCTGCATTGTTGTCAATGGCATCTACCATTGCATTTCCTGCTAACACTTCACTTGTATGATTCGCTTGAAGCTCAACATGGAAACCACAACATTTGTTTTTGTGTGCGTAGTCTACAGGGTTACCCTCTAGTGCATCAATAAGGCTATCTAGTGAAGTAGGGTTGTATGAGTTCTCATTACCATTACTTTCACCATGAAGTTCACTCGGTCTAATGTTATGACATCCGTAGAATGGAGCAATGTTAAAGGCTGAAAGAGGTGTGGTTACTTTCTCTTTAACGTTGTCCAGTCCATATTCATCAATAATCGCATATAAGAAGTGTTTGATTTCAGAGGTACCTTTGTACTCTAAACCAACTTCTGCTAGTTTTTCGTTAACACGAGCTTTTAACTCTGGGTCTTTATCTAGTGCATGTTTTGTCATAGCAGAGTTAAGCTGACAAGTATTACAGATAGTAATCATGGTCAAACCTAACTTCTCTGCATAACAGATGTTACGTGCATTTAGAACATGTGCTAGAAACTCATCAAAATCTTGTAGGTGAGAGGCACCACAACATGAAGCCTCTTCTAAAATAGTGATTTTGATACCTAATTTATCAGCTACTGCAAGTGTAGATGACAATAACTCTGGTGTTGATTGTTTGGCTGTACACCCAGTAAAGAGTGCATAGTGTAATTGTTCGCTCATCATTTTCTCCTTACAGCTTATTTGTTTGTGAAATTTCAATTAGTTTTTGAATTTCAGAAAGATTTTTAGATTTTGGTACATTGTCTACCCATGGAAGAGCATCGTCCCAATGTATTTTTCCTGCTTTTATCATTTTTACTGCTGTTGTTAGGTGTTTGTACATTCCTAAGTAACCCTCAGAGTAGACAACAATATCTGCCTCATCCAAGAAACCATGTTTGCTAATGCTTCTTACAAACCCTTCTGCGTGACGTGTTGCTACATTGTTTGGTGCTACGTTACGTTCAAACTGCATGTTATGGAGTTTTCCAATTTTCTCAATTGGGTTAATCTCTTTTGGACATGCCTCTGCACACTCATAACATTTTACACAATCCCAAACACCTGAACCACTCTCAGCCGTAATGGCTAAACGCTCATCTCCTGCTTCGTCACGTGTATCAACGGTAAATCGGTAAGCAGCGTTGAGGGCTGCAGGTCCAAGGAATGCATCATTTACTTCAAGAGCAGGACAAGAGTAGTGACAAGCCCCACATTGAATACAAAGGTCAGAATCTAAAAACTTGTTAAAC
>JALVXD010000061.1 GCA_027038295.1 Campylobacteraceae bacterium | reverse complement strand
ACTGTCCAATGAAGTAAGAATTTCAATCATGACTTCACCTGCATCTTCTTGTTCATGCTTAATAATCTGATAGTAGTCAAACAAAGCCTGTGCTTCTTCCCCATTCTCCATACCTATATCACAAAGATACACACCAATCTGTGCATCATTATCTGCTGGATATTCTTTTAATAAAAGTCCATAAGTAGTCAGTGCATTTTCATATTTTCCTAAAGAAAATAACTCTTCTGCTCTGCTGAGAAAACTGTCAAGACTTATCTTAGCCATACTTATCCTAACTGATCCAATTTATCTTCCCAACCATGAGGAACATTCATTACTATAATTTCTGGATGAATCATTGTCTTCATCTCTTTTTCAATTCCAAATTTAATGGTTGTACCTGAAGACCCACAACCTACACAAGCACCCTGTAATTGAACATATACTGTTCCATCTTTTATATTTAGGAGAGTAACATCTCCTCCATCTTTTTGTATCCAAACTTTTGCTTTATTTAGCATGTCTTCTACTATTGGTCTTAATTCATCATCTGTAAATGGAAGCACCAGCTTCTCCTTTATATATTATTGTTCTATTTATACATTATATTTAACACTTTGTCAAGTAGATATAAGCATGTGCTAACTTTTAACACTTTAATATTTAAGCTTATGCCAAATATCCTCAAAATTCAATCATCTATAAGATAGAGAGATTACAATACAGATACTTAATTAAATTAAACAATGGTTGAATAATGATTCGTAAAATTTTTAAAAGAAAAAAAAGTAACAGTAAGCTAGATAAGTTTATTGACAAATATAAAATACCAAGAGAATATCTCTCCATTAACCGAAAATCTATATCAAGAGGTGTACTTATTGGTCTTTTTTGGGGGTTCATTCCTATGCCCATGCAGATGTTAGCCGTTGTAGCAATGACACCTTTTTTTAAATTTAATGTACCTATTGCTATTTCTATGGTCTGGCTTAGTAACCCTCTTACCATGCCTTTTATGTATTATATGGAGTATCAAACAGGTAACTTTATCTTAGGAAATGAAGGACTTGATAATATTGAGCCAACATTAGATTGGTTCAGTGATAATTGGGACAATATACTTACCCCTCTATATGTAGGAACAATACCCTACTCTACAGTAGTATCACTACTTATCTATTTTGTTATCAATAAACTATGGATTAACTCCATTCAAAAAGAAAAACCACATACATTTAGAAAAAAATTCTCTAATAAAATTTTATGGTTTTAACCTGCGTTAAATACAATACTATATTATAAGATTCTCTTAAACTTAGGCTTTTAATATAGAAATTTGAACTTTAGGTAATCTTTCTTCTCTCTTATAGAGAATATGCAATAAAATTTTAGAGAGTATTTTTTTCATTTCAACACCTTTATTATATTTAAATTTATTTTTTATCGTTAATTTATATTAATTATTATATAAAAAAGTTATTTAAAGTAAAATTAAATTTATTGGAAAAATTAAGATTAAAAGGAGAAGAAGAGAATCCTAAAAATAGGATCTCTTAAATTATAACTACTATACGAGTTCGATAATAGCCATAGGTGCAGCATCACCACGACGCATACGTGTCTTGATAATTCTTGTGTAACCACCATTACGCTCAGCATACTCTGGTGCAATTTCTGTTACAAGTTTATTTGTACACTCTTTATCTTGTAAAAGTGCAAAAACTGCTCTGTGTGCATTTTCACCAGAAGCAGCTTTTGTAATAAGTTTTTCAAAATATCTACTAAGCTCTTTTGCTTTAGGAAGAGTTGTTTCCATCTTTCCATATTTGATAAGAGCAATAGAAAGGTTTTTTAATAACGCAGCTCTATGAGCAGAAGTTCTGCTTAGCTTACGATATCCGTGCTTATGTCTCATAAATGTTCCTTCTCTAGGAGCTACTCTTTAAGTTGCTCAATTTTCTTAACAAGATTAACTCTTGTATTGTCTGCTAATTCAAAGTCTTCACCATAACCAAGATTTTCTAAACACTCAGCAATTTCATCTAATGATTTTTTACCAAGATTTTTAATATTTTTAATCTCTGTAGTCGTCATGAGTACCAACTCTCCTACAACTTTCATTCCTGCACGGTCAAGTGAGTTGAATGAACGAGCAGATAGACCTAACGATTCAATAGGTTCTAAATATGCTCTTATCTCACTGTCATCGTTACTTCTTTTAATTGGTGCTGCATTGATTTCTACATCAAGAACGCCATTAAATACAGAAAGTTGCTTATACATTGTCTCTAAAGCATTTGTAAATGCATCCACAGGTGATACTTGACCATCTGTTTCAATGTCAAATACAATTTTTTCATAGTTAGGGTTGTCTTCAACCAAAACATTTTGAATGTCATAGTTTGCTTTTTTTACTGGTGTAAAGAAAGCATCCAATGCAATAGAGTCAGCTGCTACATCGTCTCGAAGATCTTCACTCTGGACATATCCTAAACCTTGTGCAATAACCACAGTAAAGTTAAGAACTGCATCTTCATTAAGTGTTGCTAAAAAAGCTTCAGGATTAACAATTTCTACATCATCATTTACTAAATCTGCTGCAGTAATCTCTCTTTGTCCTGAAAAGCTATAAGAAACTTCTAATTTCTCAACACCATCTTGAAGTTTGAAACGAATGTTTTTAAGATTGATGATAAATACAGCAACATCTTCATGCATTCCACGTACGCTATCAAATTCATGCGCTGCACCTTCTATCTTAACAGATATAGGTGCAAATCCAACAGAAGAACCTAAAATAAGTCTTCTTAATGGGTGTGCAAGCGTAATAGCATAACCACTTTCAAAAGGGTAGGCAATAACTTCAGATCTATTTTCACCAAGTTCATTCACTTCAACATTTGTTGGAAGTGATGGAGCTACTTTAATTTTTTTCATTCTTTGCCTTTTTTAACTAATACGTACTATTTTGAGTAAAGCTCAACAATCAATCTCTCTTCAACTGGAATTGAAATTTCATCTCTATTTGGAATTCTTGTAAAGATACCAAAAAGTTTTTCATTCTCAACATCTACCCACTCAACCATACCAGTTTGATTGGTTAATTCCATTGCTCTTACCACTTGTGGATTTGCTTTAGATTTTTCTCTAATCTCAATTTTTTGACCTGCTTTAACTCTAAACGATGGAATATCAACTCTCTTACCATCTACAAGAATATGTCCATGGTTTGTAAGTTGTCTTGCAAATCTTCTAGTGGTTGCAAAACCCATTCTGTAAACTACGTTATCAAGTCTTTGCTCAAGAAGTTGAATAAGGATTGCCCCTGTATTTCCATCTTGTCTTTTAGCTTCTGAAAAAAGTGCTCTAAACTGTTTTTCAGATACACCATACATAAATTTAGCTTTTTGCTTCTCTTGAAGCTGTTCACCATATTCACTTAACTTTGTTCTTCTTTGACCATGTTGCCCTGGTGGGTATGGTCTTTTTTCTAAAGCTGATTTACCTGCTAGTCTTCTCTCACCTTTTAAGCCGAGATCAACACCAAGTCTTCGCTCTAGTTTTTCAACTGGACCTCTATATCTTGCCATTTGTAATACCTTTAATTATTCTATTAAATATGAATTAAATCACGAATAGTGATTAAACTCTTCTCTGCTTAGGAGGACGACAACCATTATGAGGAAGTGGAGTAATGTCTTTTAACCAAGTTACTCTAATACCTTCAGTTGCACCAATTGACTTAACAGCAGTATCTCTACCAGACCCAGGGCCTTGTACTTTGATACCAACTTCTTTAATTCCATGCTCCATTGCTTTTGTCATTGCATCAGCTACAGCTTCTGTTGCTGCAAAAGGAGTTGATTTTTTAGAACCTTTAAATCCTAAAGAACCAGCAGAACTCCATGCAAGAACGTTACCCATCTCATCAGTAACTGTAATTACTGTATTGTTAAAAGTTGCTGCTACGTAAACAACACCTTTAGCAATATTCTTTTTTGCTTTTCTTTTAGCCATTAATCACTACCTTCTTATGCTGCGCCAACAGTTTTTCTTTTACCCTTACGAGTTCTAGCATTTGTCTTAGTCTTTTGACCTCTACATGGTAAACCACGTCTGTGTCTAAGACCTCTATAAGAACCAAGATCCATAAGTGCTTTAATGTCTAAAGTTACTTTCTTACGAAGATCACCCTCAACCATAACATTTTCTTGAATCTCATTACGGATTGCTGCAGCTTGTGCACCAGTCAACTCAAATACTCTTGTATTATAATCAATACCTGTTTTATCAAGAATTTTTCTTGAAGTATGAAGACCTATACCATAGATATAAGTTAGTCCGTACTCAATTCTCTTTTTTTTAGGTAAATCAACACCTGATATACGTGCCATGCTTATCCTTGTCTTTGTTTATGTTTTGGATTTTTGCAGATGATTCTAACGATACCTTTTCGTTTGATTATCTTACAATCATCACACATTCTTTTTACTGATGGTCTAACCTTCATTGGTTACTCCTGTGTGTTTTTTGCACTTATGTTGCGTCATGGTTGGATGAATGTAGAAGTAAGAATATTACGACTACTATCCAACCAACTCTTATATAATCAGTGCAAATTATATAAAAATTCTTCACGCAGAATTCTCCTAAACCTAGATTTAGGTCGCGAATTATAACTAAAGGGTTATTGTAATTTGCTTATATTTTTAATAAATTTAATATTATTATGATATTTTGTTACAGTTAAGCGTAAGAGGATTAATTTATATTAGAAGCAATAGAGTTCCATGCAGTTAATGCCAAACTATCCTCTAATTCTACATCATCAAGCGTTAAAACTTCTCCTGCTTTAACATCACGCTTTATTGTAGCATTTGAACAGAGTCCTATAGGAAGATGTTGCTTATTTTCAACTATCCGTATACACTCACCACGAACTTCAAAAGAGCCTATGCCTTTTTTTATAACGGTACCCTTTTTTATATCTTTTTTTGCAATAGTGGCGACACTTATTTTAGGATTTTTACTGTTATCCAGCAGTACTGTTCCTCCAGATAAAACCCTCTTAACAGTTTTCATAATTTCTAAATGACAAAGGTGAAAAGTACGCTCCATTACATAGTAAGGACCATCTCCCATTTTATAGTACTTTAAATGCTCTTTTTGTACAGAATCATGCTCTGCTACAATAAAAACTCCAGCTGGTAACTTAGGAGAAAGGAGATAGTCACTGATAGGTTCATTAAGTTTTTTAGCATACTCTGCTAACTCTACTCCACCAAGCATCATGTTATCTTCTTCTACTCCTACCAATCCATCTTGAGCAATATTGGCACCTAATCCATTGGCTACAAATGCTTGTTCTATCTGTACTTTTGTTCCATCTGTAAATGAGGTCACCATATCGAGGCTAATTCCTGATTTATTAGCCCAAAACTTCATATCTTCTTCCGTTGGAGTATGATTTAAAAAACCTTTTATATTCCCATATACTAATGGTTTAAATCCCATAGATATAATATCTTCATTAAGAACAGCCAACGATCCAGGCTGATCACCTTCTGCTTCAGTGACAAAACCTTTATCTATAAAGTAAGATCCAGCTGTAACATGATATTCAGAATTCATCGTTACTACAGGAAGAGAAGCTTCTAATATTTGAGATATGCTTTCTGTAGCATATAGTGCATCACCACTACATTCAATAATTAAATCTGAGTTTTTAATTAACTTTTCCAGTGAATTTGTTAAAAGTTCTGACCGAGGAAACTCATTTCTTGTAGAAGTCTCTGTTCTAGTCAAAATAGCACTCAATTGATATTCCTGATGATTACTTATTAAATTAACCAATCCTTTTGCAATAAAACCTGTACCAATTATACCTATACGCTTCATAACTATCTCCTTATATTCTAATATGCGACTACTTGATGTTTTTCCCAAAATGCTGGATTGTATCGCTCCCAAGCATGGACTCCAAAAGGCAACACACCTCCATTTTGTTCAAAACAAAATTCTGGGTAACGTTCAAAAGCAAATAATAAGGACTCTTTAACCGTTGCCACTTTAAAATCTTTAACAAAAAATGTTGCATAATATGCCCAAAAACCATCCTCATTTCCACTATATAATCTTCTATAGAGAGATGCAAAATTTCTTGTTAAGTTATAACGCAATAAAAGCCAAAGAATTAAAATATTTTTAAAAGTTACATCTAAAGGTAATCTCATAAAATTCTCTTTTTTATCAAAAAGCTTTTTGGATTCAAGTACTTTTATGAATGTTTGAATATTTCGAAGAGAGAGTCCTCCGTTTCCAGCACCTTGAAAGTGTTTTCCATCTTCATCTTCTACAATCCATGGGGCACCTACGTAGTCAATTTTTTTAGAAATCCAGTAGTCTAAAGAGTCTGAAAAAACCAATACATCAAGCTGATACATCAGCATATATTCGTACTTTTTAAATGCTTTATAAAACTCTTTATTCATCATAAATTTATTATAAGATTCAGAACTCACAAAATGCTTATCATCAAAAAAAACTATTTTATATCCATAATTTTTCCAAATCATAAGAAACTCTTCATCGTTCATAAATTTATTGGGTGCAATGATTACTTTATCATATGCTTTTAAGTGTACAAGTGAAGATTGTATCGATAAGGATTCATCTTTAGAGATATCTTTTTTGTAAATAGGTGTGACTACAACCAAGCGACTACTCATGCTAACTGCCTTTAATTATCTTTCCAAAAAATAATTAATATTTTATAATTAATATTTTATAATTGATATTTTATATTTTATATTTTTACTTATTTTATCCAAATTCCCTTAGCATTTCCACTAATAATTCTATTATATTGAACATATGAGAATATACCTGGTATTGCTGCACAAATTGTTGTAGCCATAATGACTCCTGTTATACCATAATCCATAATATATGCAAATAAATAAGAGAGTGGTATATTTAAAATTGCCATTGTTATACCTATATACATTTGGATTTTTATGTATCCTGTTCCATTAACAAAGAAGACAAATATATTTGAAAAGCTATAGACAACAACATAAACTCCCATAGCAATAGATAAAGATAATGGAAGATTCATATTATCATTAATCCAAATTTTATAAACATCATCAGAAAACCATACAAAAAGAGCAACCAAAACAGCCATTCCTGAAAAAGTAAACAGTAACTTACGAATAGACTTTCTTATCCAATCAAACTCTTTCTTAATATATGCCTCTGTGAATGCACTCCAAAAAGGTGTTAGAACAATAGATGTACCAATTAAAAAAAGACTAAAATAGCGATAGACAACACTGTACTCTGTGACACTCTCAGTTCCAAATAAATAAGCAATAATTACATTATCAGTTTGAGAAATAACCAATCCTGCAAATTGAATAACAAAAAATGAGTACCCCAAAGTACTTACATTTTTAGCCAATTTAAAATCAATATTTTTAAAATTTGGTTTAAATCTTTTCAGCTTGTTTTTAAACAGATATATAGAACCCAAAAAGAGTACTATAACAGGTAAAAATGATATTACTACCGTATAAGCAAAGAGTCTATTTTCTAAATCTATTGCAAAGAGTATATAAAGAGCCAGTAAAGAAAGTATTGACCCAACCAATGAAAAGACCATCATCACTGATGGCCATTGAAGGGCTTTTAAAATTGCATCAATAGGTTTTAAAAAAAGATTAAAAGAAAGAGCAAAAAATATCACCATTAATATAGATTGAATCTCTTCATTGCTAAAGAGGTTAACAGAAAAAAGTGTTTTCCAATCTACAAAATAAACTACTAAACCTACCATCATGTAGATTATCAATGCTATAAAAAACATACTTGCATAGGTTGCAGAAATCATATTAATATTAATTTTAGCAGTGTCATTTTTAGATGCTAATAACTCAGAGAGTTTATTACGCAGTCCATTGGTCAATCCAAAATCAAACAGTTCTGTCCAAACCAATACACTCGATAAAAGTACCCATAGACCATAAGCCTCTTTACCCAAGTAGCCTATAGACTTACTAACCATAATAAAAATGATAACCATTGAAAAGAACTTTAGAAATAGAGAAAAAATAATATTCTTTTTTGCTAAAATACTTCTTTTGTGACCTTTTGAAAAATATGTTAATATACGTTGTTTCATTTAAGGGCTATCACTTATGACATACCAAATGGATTCATACCACCCATCATGCCCATTGCTTGAGACTTTTTATTATCTTCTACCATTTTTAAAACATCATTCATAGCAGAGATAAGAAGAATTTGAAGTGACTCTTTATCATCTAAGATAGAATCATCAATGGTCATATCAATAATCTCTCCTGCCCCATTAGCTGTTACCTCTATCATTCCCCCACCAGCTTTAGCTGTCATGGTTATAGACTTTTGTTGCTCTTCCATCTCTTTGGCTTTTGATTGAAGTTCTTCCATCATCTGCCCCATTTTACTCATGTCTAAACCTTCAAACATTATTTTAGTCCTTTAAACTCTTGAGCTATACTGTTATCATCTTCTAAAATAACAATTTTAGGTTCAAATTCATCAGCCTCTTTTTCACTCATACTTGCATAAGCAATAATAATTATTTTATCACCAACATGCACCTTTCGTGCTGCTGCTCCATTTAAGCATATATCTTTTTTACCTCTAACACCGGGTATAATATATGTCGAAAAACGTTCGCCGTTATTAATGTTTACAATATCTATCTTTTGTCCAACACGCATGTTTGCAGCATCTAGTAAATTTTGGTCAATGGTAATGGAACCCACATAATGTAAATTTGCTTCTGTCACTGTCGCTCTGTGCAGTTTACTATAAAGCATAGTAATATTCATAAAGATTTCTCCTATTTACTATTAGAGTTATATTGCTATCCTCTATTTTTCGTATTATACCAAATTTACATTTACTAAAACTTCATTCTATCATTTCTTATTTTCAAGTTCTCCAATATAAAACATTCCCAATAATCCACCAAAAAGAAGCATAAGTAGTAACTCTTTTATTCCAAACAATCCTACATTATCCGTTGTATTCATATTTTCTTCTGAAGTTAACTTATATTTTATATCAATCATACCAACAGCAGATTTATCTCCACTTTTTGATAATACTAAATACTCTATATCATCAGGTTCACCGTTAAACCCTTCTTCAGGAGTAAAAGTAGCTGTTCCATTATCCTCTACCTGCCAAACCCCTTGCTTCTCAAGCGTTAACTTTTTTCTATCTTCACTCAAGATATACTCAGGGTACTTATCTTTAAAACTTTCAGGCAAGAGTATGCTAACTGAATATCCTTCAATATCCCTATTCTTTTGCTCTAAAAGATTAACGGTTAATGCTTCTGTTTTATTTTTATTAATAGAGATTTCTATTGGATTTGACGCTACACCATCGCCATCTTTTATGGTATAAAAAATAGATTGAGGTGTCCCCTTGAAATTAACCAAAGGTGTAAATATAATCTTATCATCCTCTATGCTCCACTCTCCTTCATTTTCAACCACCAAAGAGTCTCCTGCCTCTTCTGTTCCTACTATCTGTAACGTTGCTACTTCCAATAGTGCCAGTTCATCTTCACTCAATATAGTTATAGTCGTAGGCTTTACCTCTTCAACTAAACTTTTTGTTACTACGAAAGTATCCGTTGAAATTTTATCTTCAACTGCTATTGAACTGTTTTTATCCAATAAAACTTCGGGAGAGATAATAAAGGTTGGTATATATAAAAGTTCTGAATATATATCCTCTATATTTGAAAAAACAAATCTGTTTCCTTCTAAATTTAAGTAGTCCATGATAGTAAGATTGAGTAAGCTAGAGGGTAGATTTCCACTCAATTGATTATTTGCTACATTTAAATATCTTAAAAGAGACAAGTTTCCTAGTGAAGAGGGAATATCTCCTTCTAATTTATTATTTGATAAATCTAAATCTGTTAAACGTAACAAATTACCTAACTGGCTCGGAATAGTTCCTTCTAATTTGTTATCTTGTAAATAGAGTCCCGTTAAATTTTCTAATTCTCCAAGCTGAACAGGAATAGTACCTGTCAATTGATTTGATTTTAAATCTAAATAGGTTAACTTAGAGAGTTCACCTAACTCTACAGGAATAGACCCACTTAAATTATTCTCAGCCAAAGATAAACTGTCTAAATTTGATAATGCTCCAAAGCTAACAGGTATCTCCCCATTAAGATTATTTTCATAAAGTTTTAATACCTCCAGACGCTTCAAGTCACCTAAAGCATCTGGAATCTTTCCACTTAACTTATTGTTATTAAGATACAAGGCATTTAAATGTGAAAGTGAACCTAAAGATGAAGGTATAGGACTACTTAGACTATTGTTACTTAACTCCAAGTAAATCAATTGAGACAATTTACCTATTGATATAGGAATTTCTCCAGATAACATATTATGAGACAAAGACAATCTCTTTAAAGCACTTAACTCCCCTAGTTCTGAAGGAATTCTTCCCTTTAAATTGTTTGAATAGAGAAGCAAAGAGGAAACTTTATCATCTTCAATAGTCACTCCATCCCATGTAGAAACACTACTTAAAGTATCCCAACCTCTATTTTCTAACCAATCTTTACCATTTGTGTTGTCCCAAAGTTTTTCTAAGACTTTACATTCATCTACTGATATACCTAAAGTCTTTTGATTTTCTAGACAATCTATATTTTCAAAATCTGCCAAGGCAAAAGAGCTACTTAATACAAGAACTGTAAAAAGTGTTACGCCTATTTTAATCTGCTTATACCATAATTGTTCCATTCTTCTCTCCTAATATACTATGAGAAATTAGAATAACAATATAAAACTTGTCAAAAACTTATTTTGAAATTATATATATAATTTTAAATAAAAATCATAAAAATGAGTCAATTATTAGAAGATAGCGATACGAATAGTTTTAATAAAAAATAGAAAAAAACAGTTAAAAAAGTAGAGGGTTTTTTAAAGGAATGTGTATGATATAAACATAATCATACACAGGTAAAGATAGATTAACGAGCCATATCAGAAGGAGAAACAGGCTCACCCCACATCTGCTCAGGGATAACGTATTCATTAACAACATTACCACCAATAATGTGTTCATCAATTATTCTATCAATCTTCTCTTTTGTCAACCCTACATACATGGTATGACCAGGTTCAACCAAGATAACTGGTCCTTGTTGACAACGGTTAAGACAAGAGGTCTGAATAGGCTGAACGGTTCCAATAATACCTTTCATCATTAATTTCTGAGAAAGGTGTTGCATAAGCTCTTGAGACTCAGGGTTATTCTGACTTACACAGCTTGGTTTTGGCATCCCAGGAGGTGCTGACTGTTGGCACTTAAAAATATAAAATGCTGGTTGAGGTATTCCCATCATGGTTAAATCCTTTGATTTTAATTAGGAGTATATTACTCTTAGTTAAAATAAAACCTGCTTAAGCTCCTACTATTCCTATTAATTAATTGTCAAAAAGTAACACTACTCTAAATAAGAAGTAGCTGCTCTAAAACCTATTCCATTAGTACTCCCCTCACTATCACTATCAACCCCTGTAGTACCCTGAGTTAAATCTAAAGTAGATCCACCCCGTACCATAACAGAATAATTATCTTTATAAGTTCCTACACCCATACCAACATCTAGTGTACTGTTTGCACCATATCGTCTATCACCATTATAAAGTATTTTATCTCTATCTACCTCCCACCAATCAGGAACATCTCTATCCATATCAAATTGAATATTTAAATCAGCATCAATAAGCCAAACCATATCTTTTAAGTACTCTTTATATCTCTCTCCAAACTCATAAACATGCACACCATAATCAGAAACAGGTACTTGAATATCAGTCCCAAGAAGCCCATTTCTTAGGGTAGTTCCATCACCTCCATTTTCAAAATCTGCATCAAGTAGTTTTTTAATATGGACATATTGCTTTTGGGTCAATAACTGAAAATTACTATTCACGAGATTACCACTACTGTCACGAATTTCATACTTGCTTAAACTGGCTAAAGCCAAATATGGAGGCAGACTACTAATTCTATCCTGAGTTAATGCCACATCAGAAGTAAATGATAATTCATTGGCTTTTAATGTCTCTTCTAAAATATCATGCGTATATCCTGTTATAGAGAGTACACTATTAACAAGTGTAAAATGCTCTTGAATATAATCATCATAGTTTCCTACAATATTAATAATATCTTCAGCTGAAATTTCACTGCTAGATTCTCTAGCTTGATAAGCAGACAACCAAAAACCACTCTCATTGATTCCATCTCCATCAACATCAAATCCACCTGGCACATAAGTAAAACCAACTGAACTCATTGCTACACCCTCTACTGTTTCCGTTGCCCATGGACAACTCTTTTCTTCATCAAGAGGGTCTCCATCTGAACACTCTATCTCTTTAATATTGGCTTGTCCATCTCCATCACTATCGTTAGTTGGGTTGCTATTTTCAGCATCTAACTCATCAACAACACCATCAGCATCACTGTCTCTCAAAGATGAATCCAACGCATCAATAATTCCATCTCCATCACTATCATTCACCCCATCAACTTTATCAGGTTTACCATCTCCATCACTATCTCTTAAGATAGGATTGGTTCCTACAAGTTCCTCTTCACTATCTGTTAAGCCATCATTATCATCATCTATATCATAATGATTTCGGATACCATCGCCATCACTGTCTGTAGCTTCAGGATGATTATCACTATCAGCAATATTGTTAATACCATCACCATCACTATCTGCACCATTATCAAGGATACCATCGCCATCTATATCTGCATCAGCTCCATCAGGAATACCATCGCCATCTATATCAGCATTATATGGTTGGGGGTCAACATAATCAGGAAGTCCATCATGGTCTCTATCCAATCTATTATCTACCAAATCGTGACTATCATTAATGCCATCACCATCACTATCTACTCCATTGTCAACAATCCCATCACCATCAATATCTACATCTGCATAATCTATAATACCATCACCATCACTATCCACTCCATTATCCGATGTTCCATCACCATCCATATCAGCATCAACACCATCAGGAATTCCATCTCCATCCATATCTGGATTGTTTGGATTAGGGTCATAAATATCTAAAAGCCCATCACCATCTCTATCAACATCAGCAATATCATTAATACCATCTCCATCACTATCTATTCCATTATCAGCGATACCATCTCCATTGACATCAACATCAGCTCCATCAGGAATACCATCACCATCTGTATCACTATTGTTATCATTAGGGTCAAGAGCATCGGGAAGTCCATCGTGGTCTCTATCTGCATTGTTATCAATTGGGTCATATCTATCAGCTATACCATCTCCATCACTGTCTACGCCATTATCAATAACTCCATCACCATTTTTGTCACTATCACTTAAATCATTAACCCCATCACCATCACTGTCTACGCCATTATCTACTATACCATTACCATCTATATCACTATCAGCCCCATCAGCAAGACCATCACCATCACTATCGGGGTTATTATCATTAGGATCAAGAGCATCGGGAAGTCCATCATGGTCTCTATCACTATTGTTATCTACTAAATCGTGAGCATCATTGACTCCATCACCATCACTGTCCACACCATTATCAGCTATACCATCTCCATTGACATCAACATCAGCCTCATCGGCAATACCGTCACCATCGCTATCGGCTCCATTATCTAACGCTCCATCACCATTAACATCTGCATCAACTCCATCAATAATCCCATCACCATCACTGTCATAGTTTTTAGGATTTGGGTCAGTTACATCTTTTAGACCATCATTATCATCATCTTCATCAGCTAAATCGTTGACTCCATCACCATCATGGTCATAACCATTATCAACCATTCCATCGCCATTAACATCAGCATCAGCTCCATCTAAAATACCATCTCCATCACTATCACTATTGTTATCATTGGGGTCAATAGCATCAGGAAGTCCATCTCCATCACTATCTTGATGATTATCTATCGTATCTTGAGTATCAGCTATACCGTCACCGTCACTATCAACTCCATTATCAGGTGTACCATCACCATTCACATCTA
The DNA here is from genome assembly GCA_027038295.1 of Campylobacteraceae bacterium. Taxonomy (GTDB): domain Bacteria; phylum Campylobacterota; class Campylobacteria; order Campylobacterales; family Sulfurovaceae; genus UBA1140. The sequence continues at coordinate 1,428 of JALVXD010000061.1, read as the reverse complement.
CATCAGAAAAATCATTAATACCATCACCATCACTATCAACTCCATTATCAACTACACCATCACCATTGACATCTGCATCAGCTCCATCAGGTATGCCATCTCCATCACTATCATAATTATTAGCATTAGGGTCTATGCTATCAGCTAAACCATCATGGTCACTATCGATACTATTATCTATCGTATCTTGTGTATCAGCTATACCATCTCCATCACTATCAACTCCATTATCAGGGGTACCATCTCCATTAACATCAACATCAGAAAAGTCATTAATACCATCTCCATCACTATCTATTCCATTATCGACTACACCATCACCATTAACATCAGCATCAGCTCCATCAGGTATGCCATCTCCATCACTGTCGTGATTATTGTCATTAGGGTCAAGAGCATCGGGAAGTCCATCTCCATCACTATCTTCACGATTATCTACCTCATCATAATTATCATTAACTCCATCTCCATCACTGTCTATACCATTATCAGGTATACCATCTCCATTGACATCAACATCAGCTTTGTCATTGATTCCATCACCATCACTGTCAACACCATTATCAAATCCACCGTCACCATTGACATCTGCATCTATTCCATCAGGAATTCCATCTCCATCACTGTCACTATTAGCATCATTGGGGTCAAGATTATCAGGAAGTCCATCATTATCATCATCTTCATCATAAGCATCATTCATTCCATCACCATCATGGTCTGTTCCATTATCAGCTATACCATCTCCATTGACATCCACATCAGCAACATCATTTATACCATCTCCATCACTATCAAGACCATTATCAACTCGACCATCTCCATCAACATCAGCGTCTATTCCATCTGGTATACCATCATAATCACTATCCCTGTTATTATCATTGGGGTCTATGGCATCAGGAAGACCATCATGGTCTCTATCTGCATTATCATCAATGGTATCCTTATCATCAGCTATACCATCTCCATCACTGTCACTACCATTATCTACAACTCCATCACCATTTACATCAACATCGGAACTATCATTAATCCCATCACCGTCTCTATCTGTTCCATTATCTATGACACCATCGCCATTTATATCGGCATCGGCTCCATCTGCTATACCATCACCATCCATATCATAATTGTAATCGTCAGGATCTAAATCATCAGGTAAGCCATCATGGTCTCTGTCTTTGGAGTTATCAACAACATCATACTCATCGTTAATACCATCACCATCACTATCTGTTCCATTATCAATGATACCATCACCATTCACATCTGCATCAAAACCATCTTGAATACCATCACCATCACTATCAGAGTTGTAGTCATTAGGGTCTTTTGCATCAACTAACAAATCATTATCATCATCTAAATCATACCGATTATTAATGCCATCACCATCAAAGTCATCACCCGTTAAATCAGAATCTG
>JALVXD010000060.1 GCA_027038295.1 Campylobacteraceae bacterium | reverse complement strand
CGTTTAAACAGACCTTTTACTGGGCAGATGAAGAGAACCATAACATTACAAACCTTGAAGCCTTTACCGATGTGTTTTTAGAGCGATGCCATGTGGCAAAGATGATTGCCAAGTACATTGTTTTGGCTGAGACCGAGAAGATTTTGATGGTGCTTCGACCTTATCAATTTTTTGCTGTTGAAGCGATAATTGAGAGGGTGAATAACAGTTCTAAAAACGGCTACATTTGGCACACCACAGGTTCGGGTAAAACTTTGACCTCCTTTAAAGCTTCGCAGATACTTATGAAACTACCAAAGGTACACAAGGTTGTGTTTGTGGTTGACCGAAAGGACTTGGACTTTCAGACCAGTTTAGAGTTTAACTCTTTTGCAGCAGGTTCGGTAGACGGTACCGATAAGACCAATACCTTGGTGAACCAATTTTTAGGAACACATAAAAATGCTAAGGGTGAGTTGTTGACGACTGACCTTATTATCACCACTATTCAGAAGCTCAATACGGCTATTTCTAAAAAACGTTACTTAGAGAGAATGGAGGGGCTGAGAGATGAACAGATTGTCTTTATATTTGATGAGTGTCATCGTTCTCAGTTTGGCGATACCCATTCAGCGATAAATGATTTTTTTAGAAACAACCAAATGATAGGTTTTACAGGTACACCAATACTGACAGAAAATGCAGTGAGCAACCACAAAGGAAAACGAACAACACGCGACTTGTTTGACGAACCTCTGCATAAGTATGTCATAACCAATGCCATAGCCGATGAGAATGTTTTAAAGTTTTCGGTGGAGTATGTGGGACGCTACAAAGAGAAGGGTGAGAGTGCTACCAACATTGACATAGAGGTTGAGGACATTGACACCAAAGAGCTGTTGGAGTCTGACGTGAGAGTCGAAAAAATAGTTGATTACATCATAGCCAACCATTCACGCAAAACGCATAACAGAGAGTTTAACGCCATGATGTGTGTGAGTTCGGTCGATATGCTCATTAAATACTACGAGATGTTTAAACGTAAAGAGCATAAGTTAAAGGTTGCGACGATTTTCTCTTACCAAGCCAATGAAGAGGACAAAGATGCCGATGGTATAATAGAACTTGATGGAGAAGCCCAAGAGGTGACACCTCATAGCCGTGAAAAGCTCGATGAATACATAGAAGACTACAACAAAATGTTTTGCACAAAATACAGCACCAAAGATTCAAAAAGTTTTTACAGCTACTACAACGAGTTGAGCAAACGGGTAAAAAAGAGAGAGATAGACATTTTACTGGTGGTAAACATGTTCTTGACAGGGTTTGATGCCAAACGGCTTAACACGCTTTATGTGGACAAGAACTTGAAGTACCATGGGTTGATTCAAGCCTTTTCACGAACCAACCGAACGTTAAATGAGCAGAAGTCTCAGGGGAATATTGTCTGTTTTAGAAACTTAAAAGATGCTACCGATGAAGCCATAGCCCTTTTTTCAAACGAAGAGGCGAAAGATATTATTTTGATGAAACCTTATGAGGAGTATGTGCAGGAGTTTGATGAGGTCTATTTGAACAAACTTTTAGCCATTGCTTCTACGGTGGAGTCGGTAGATGAGTTGATGGACGAAGAGGAGAAGCTGACATTTGTTCAAGCCTTTAGAGCCTTGATGAGGTTGAGTAACATTTTACAAGGCTTCTCCGATTTTGATTTTGCCGATTTGAAAATGGGTGAGCAGGAGTTTGAAGACTACAAATCGAAGTACCTTGACCTTTACGACAGCATCAAGAGCAACAAAGAGAGTGAAAAGGTCTCCATACTTGAAGATGTAGACTTTGAACTTGAACTGATACACAAAGATGAGATAAACGTAAACTATATTTTGATGCTTTTAGGCAAACTTAAAGATGCAAAAGAGGAAGACAAAAAGGCTCAACGAGAGCATATTGACAACATTATTAAAGGTAATGCCTCTTTGCGTTCTAAACGTGAGCTGATAGAGAAGTTTATTAATGAAAACCTCATGCAGATAAGTGACAGCGAGATGGTCATGGAGGAGTTTGAAAAGTTTTGGGAAGTAGAACGTGCAAAAGGTTTTGCTGTTTTATGTGCAGAAGAAAACTTGAAAGCAGGTGAGGTAGAACGGGTAATAGGAAACTACATGTACGATGAGCGTATGCCTTTAGGTAAAGAGATAGAAGAGACCCTAATGGTAAAACCTAAATTGTTAGAACGTAAAAAAATTACGAAGCGTGTGACGGGTAAAATTTTAGACTATGTTGGAAAATTTATGGACGTGGCTGTGGTGAACAATGTAGGGTATGAAGATGAGGGGTTGATGGTGGCAGAGGCTAAAGAGGGCTATGGGGAAAACTCATAAATTTGAGTAGAGTGTATAATCTGTTTATGAAAAAACTACTCTTTGTCTTTTTACTTTTGTTCTTGCTTTTTATAAGCATTATTATCTATAATCAAGAAAATATTATGAAGCCTACAACCCGTGTTCTTCAAGCTTATCATTATGATTGGTTGGAGCATCCTTTGGGTGGAGCTTTTGCCATTAGCAATGTAGCCCACTCTAAACACAAATTTAAAGCGATGGTTGTGGTTGCTACTTTTGATAGACTAGATGTTGTCTTAAAAAGAAAATCGGTGAGCATATTTGGTGGCTTGTTTGGTGAGCTTCTTTACCATGGTTTAGAAAAAAGTTTGGCACTCTTTTACGGCTTTCACCCAAGCCATGCAAACTCTGTTAAAATTGCAGAAACCATAACCATACCTTTGTATATGGTACATGGAAAAAAAGATGAACTCATCTTTTATCAACAAGGTAAAAAGCTTTTTGATGCTTTTGCTTCTAAAGAAAAAGTATTTTATCTCGACGTTGAGGGTGACCATCATAACATTTTGGTGACGGGGCATGAGTTCTATAAAGAGAGTGGATTATTTTTGTTAGGAGAGACAGAATGAAATATGTTTTAGATGTACAATACAACGGCAATGAAAACGCAGTAGTTGCTTGTTTGGGTTTTGAAAATTGGGAAGATGAAAAAGCACTCTATGCCAAACAGCACTTTGTAGAAGAGATACGACCTTATGTACCAGGTGAGTTTTATCAGCGTGAGTTACCTTGTCTGCTAGAAGCTCTAAAAGATTTAGATGATATAGAGTGCATTGTAGTCGATGGCTATGTGTGGTTAGATGAGCCGACACATAAGGGGTTAGGTTTGCACCTGTATGAAGCTTTAGAGAAAAAAGTACCCATAATCGGTGTAGCAAAGGCAAAGTTTGGCAATACGCCAAAAGCTTGTGAACTGTTACGAGGTGAGAGTGTTAAGCCTTTGTATATTACCTCTAAAGATATGGAGTTAGAGGAGGCAAAAGAGGCTATTGGCTCTATGCATGGGAAATATCGCTTTCCTACTTTGTTAAAAGAGGTTGACTCTTTGGCAAGGCGAGAGTTTAGGTAAAATGAGTAAAGATGTAAAAAATAGGGTCTATTTTTTAATAATAGAATTTTTTTACTCTATTGTTTCATAGATTGAATGATAAGTAAGTATACTCCTCTTCCTAAATCAACCGAAGGTAAGATGATGAAACGATTACTGGCTTTTATGTTACTTTTTTCACTTTATGCACAGAGTGAAACTTTAAAAATTGGAATCAAACCCTCTGAACCATGGGTCATGTACGATAAAAATGTTAGTGAAGAGAAGCGTAAGCCTATTGGTTTCTCTATAGACCTTTGGAATAAAATAGCATCTGAACTAAACGTTGATACTCAGTGGGTCTATTATGATTCAACTTCTGCACTTATTGAAGGTGCTAAAAATAAAGAGATTGATGCAG
>JALVXD010000059.1 GCA_027038295.1 Campylobacteraceae bacterium | reverse complement strand
CATGCAAAAATGGAACGTTTAGAGATGCTTGAAGAACGATTTGGAAAAGAGATTCCTCATCAAGATTGTGAAAAGTTTTAAAAAAAGGTTAAAATGGAAGATTTAATAAACCTACTCTCAGAGTATGGGCTTTGGATAGTTTTTTTTGGAATGATTATAGAGGGAACTGCTGTTATCTTACTTTCAGGTGTCTTGTGTCATTTAGGTATACTACCCTGTGAAGAGACTTTAGTAGTTGCCATTTTAGGAGCCATTACAGGTGACCAAATGTGGTTTTATATAGGGAAAAACTATGCTCACAGAGTCTTATCTAAGTTCCCTCTCTTAAAAAAGAAAGTTGATACCTTAAAAAGTAAAGTAGAGACTAAAGCCAAATGGTTAGCAATGAGTTCACGTTTTATATACGGTGGAGCCATTGCTTTTCCTTTTGTTTTAGGTATACAAAACTATTCACATAAGAAATTTACTCTATTTGATGCTATTGGTACCTCTTTAGCTTCTATCACATGGCTTAGCATAGGCTATCTACTAAGTAGTAGCTTAAAAAAAGTTACAACTGAAATTACTCAAATTGAACATTTTATGCTCCTTCTTGTCATTATTATAGCTATAATGTCACTCTATAAATATAAGAAAAAACGTAACAAAAGAAAGGAAGATATATGAAAAATATCATACACGCCATCATCTTTGGCTTTAAAGAGATTTTAACATGGAACACCATGAAGTATGCTCTTATTAGTGGAACAATTATCTCTGCAATATGGATTGGAATAGGTGTTCTATTTTGGGATAACCTCATCGCACTTAGTAGCCATATCTTAGGTTGGATACCTTTTTCAATGGTTCGCTCTAATGGTGCTTGGATGCTCTCTACCTTTTTGTGGCTTCAACTTATTCTCTTAACCTTTGCATTAGTATTTGCCTTTGCAGGAAATCTTATTTTAAGAGTAGTCTCAAAAGATAGATATAGCTCATTTTCATTGTGGGTAGCACTAGGAAGTACCCTATTTTGGAGTGCTGTTTGGTTTGTTAAAGGTGACTACATCTATGCACAGTTTTTAAAACTTCTTACATGGCTTCCATTTGAGACCATTGAAAAAGGTATTGCTTTTCTAATTGCTTTCTACCTTATTTACAATGCGATTGTTGTAAGCATGGTTTTTATTGCTAGTCTATTTAGTGAACCTTTACTGGTTTCTGTTGAGAAAAAACATTTTAATGAAAGTGAAGTCAAGCGAGACCATATATTCGCCTCTATAGGATATACACTCAAAGACAGTCTTATCTTTTTAGCTCTTTCAATTGTAGCATTTCCTCTACTATTTATTCCTGTAGTCAATATCTTCACACAGATTGCTTTATGGATATGGCTTACCAAAGACACTATGGGTTATGACGGTATTACCCTTACTTCATCAGAAGTGACAAAAGAGAAACTTAAAGAACATAGAAAAGCCTTATGGTTTATTAGTTTTGTAACCGTTCTTTTTAACTTTATACCTATACTTAACCTCTTTGGACCATTTTTTGGTGAGATTAGTATGTTTCACTATTTAAAAAATAGAGAGTAAACTACTTATTCTTCTGTTTTAGATAATGTAGCTTCAATAGAACGTACATGTAAATCAACCTGTGGAAATGGTATTTCGATATTATTTTCATTAAGTGCATTATAGATTAAAATTAAAAATCTTGATGTGGTTCGTTTTGGGTAAAGGATTTCTCTTCCTCTTATCCAAACAAAGAGATTGTAGTTAACACTACTATCTCCCATCTCTGTCATTATGACTCTTGTATAGCGTGTTCGAGAGCTATAAATATCTTTAAATCCACTCTCCTTAACAGCCTTTAGTATAACATCTATAACTTGTTGAGGAGTTGTCCCATATTTCACTCCAAAAGGAATTTCAAATCGTTTAAGATTATCTTTCATAGTCCAATTGATTACATTATTTTGTATAAAATTCTGGTTTGGAACAATAACATCAATATTCGCATTTGTTCTTATTGTTGCTGAACGCATTCTTATATCTGTTACACGACCTCTTATATCATCACTTAGTTGTATATAATCGCCAATTTTAATGCTTCGTTCAAACATTAAGATAAGACCTGAAACAAAGTTTGAAACAATATTTTGTAATCCAAAACCTATTCCAACAGATAAAGCACCTGCAACTACAGCTAAAGACGAAAGATTTATTCCAACTGATTTTAAAGCACTAAAAAATGCAATTATTATAATAATATAGTATCCAATATTTGAAATAATCATTCGTATTGAATGAGAGGAGTATTCTACATCATCATCACTATTTTTTACTTTTAAGACTTTTCTTTTAAATATCGCACCAAAAATAAAACCAAACAGAATAATAAAAAGAACTAAAATTAATTTAAAGATACTAACTGGTGTCTCATTTATCTGAAAAAGTGGATTAGAGAGTAAGCTCCAAATAGATTTTAGTGAGTTATCGATTGTCTGTTCCGTTGCTCCACTAAGAGTAGAGATAATACCTAGATATTTCTGCTCCATTTTGCTTAATAGATTATTGAGTGCATCACTCTTTACTCCATCTTTTTCTAAGAGCATAATTTTTTGTTTATATTCAAAAGCATTATGATTTTTTTGTTGTAGATAATTACAAAAAATTAAAAAATCTGTTACAATAAGATGTTGAGATATCTGTTGTTTTGTCTCTTCTTCTTTTGCAATACTTTTTTCTATTTTTGTTAGCTCTTTAGAATTTTCTAAAAGTTCTATACGCTCTTTTTTTATTTGTAATTCTTTAAACTTTTTCTTCTCATGAGATAGCTGTTTTAAATATTTTTCTTCCTGTTTCTTTAAAGATTCTTCTTTTAAAAGAACTGTATTTGGAATATTTATAACTATTTTTTTAATTGATGCTCTCTTTTCTTTTAAAGAACTAATCTCTTTTTTAAGAAAAGATATATTTTTTTTATAGAGAGCATACTGCAACTGGTATGTAAAGAGTAATGGATTTGTTTTTAATGCATTTGTTATTTGAGCTTCTAGAGTTGCTATTTTACTCTGTAAAGATTTTTGTTTTGTTTGTAGTATTACTATTTTATCAAGAAGGTTAAACCCTCGAAAAAGAATTTTTTGAGCCTCTTTTGCTGTTTTTGGAGAATTTATAGATATATTATTCTCTTTTAATGGTTTAGGTACTGCAATAAGTTTTTCAAGTAATGCAACTTGTAAAAGTATCTGTTCATTTTTTTTAGTTGTTGATGTATTTAATGTTTTAAGTAACTCTTTATATACATCTTTATTTGAATTTACAAGTGTTGCATTTATATCTGCTCCACTAAGCTGTGTAAATAGTAAAATAGACAATATAACTATTAGTTTCATAATTATCTCCTAAAAAGCTTTCTTAAACATCTACGCCGAAAAGAGACCATAGGAACATTTTGAGAATAGATTTCATACTCTTTCCCAAACTTTCTTTTAACCTCCATCTCCTCAAAAACTATTACCATAAAAACAATAAAAATCATCTCCAAAGGAGCAATAAGCGTAATAAAAGTAGGCATACCCAAAAGCAATGCCCAACCAAGAGGCAAAAGAGTAAGACCAAAAAGCATAGGGTGTCGCATACACTTATAAATTCCTGTTGTAACAAGCCTATTTGTCTCCAATCGTGGCATAGTTTTATCTCTTCCTTTTGCTAACTCTTTACCACCCTTTGATGCTGCACGAAATGCCAAACGCAATATGAAAAGACCAATAAGTGCTGAGAGTATGTGAAATAGTGGTGAGTGAAAAAGGAGGTCATTTTTATCTATCTTATAAGCATAAACTGCACCACCTATTAGCATAAAGAGCCATAGAACTATACGAATGA
>JALVXD010000058.1 GCA_027038295.1 Campylobacteraceae bacterium | reverse complement strand
GACATGACATGCTTCCCGATGTTAATAAAGAGATTTTTCACTATCTTATTAAAAGAATTGCTGTACTTGAAGAGACTATAAAAACAGGAAATGTTGCATTAATGGCAAAAGAGGACCATGAACTAACCGAGATTTACTCAACCTTTATTAAATCCATGTAGTCAAAGTAGATAATTACCAATTTTTTAGTATAATTTCGAGATTTTTACTATAACAAAAAGGGTATAACCATGCTATCTAAACGTATTCAAACTTTATCTTCGTCTTTAACCATTGCCATTACTACTTTGGCTCAAGAGCTTAAAGCAGAAGGTAAAGACATTCTCTCTTTCTCTGCTGGTGAGCCAGATTTTGACACTCCAGACGCTATTAAAAATGCAGCAAAAGATGCTTTAGATGCTGGTAAAACCAAATACACAGCCGTTCCAGGTGTTCCTGAACTTCTTCAAGCCGTTGCTAACAAACTCAAAAGAGACAACAACCTTGACTATGCTCCAAGCATGATTCAAACCAACAATGGTGCAAAACACTCTCTCTTTAACCTGCTTCAAGCACTTATTGATGAGGGTGAGGAGGTCATCATTCCTGCTCCTTACTGGGTAACCTACCCTGAACAGGTTAAATACTCTGGAGGTATTCCAGTTATTATAGAGACAGATGACAGCAGTGAGTTTAAAATTACTCCAGAGCAACTAAAATCTGCCATTACTCCAAAAACAAAAGTACTCATGATTAACACCCCATCAAACCCAACAGGTGCCATCTATTCAAGAGCAGAACTTGAAGCACTTGGAGAAGTTTTAAAAGGTACTGACATTGTTGTTATTTCTGATGAGATGTATGAAAAACTGGTCTATGGTGGTGCTGAGTTTACAGCTACTGCTTCTATTTCCGATGACATGTTCCAAAGAACTGTAACAGTAAACGGTCTAAGCAAAGCAGCAGCCATGACAGGTTGGCGTTTTGGTTACTTAGCAACACCAAACACAGAGTTGGTATCGGTTCTAAACAAACTACAGTCACAAAGCACCTCAAACATCAACACCTTAGCCCAAGCAGCAGCCATTCCTGGTTTAGATGGGACTATTGATACCGTAGTAGAAGAGATGAGAGTAGCCTTTGAAGCAAGAAAAAACGAAGCTGTTGAACTCTTCAACAACATAGATGGTCTAAGCGTTGTAAACCCAGACGGTGCTTTCTACCTCTTCGTGAACATCAAAGAGATAAGCAACGACTCCATGCAGTTCTCAAAAGACCTACTTTCAGAACAAGGTGTAGCAGTAGTCCCTGGTATTGGTTTTGGAAGTGAGGGTTACTTTAGATTCTCTTTTGCAACCGATATTGAGACCATTCGTGAGGGTATTAAACGTATTGAGACTTTTGTTGAGGGTCGGAGATAATCTACAATATCACGGGTAGACACATCGGTCTACCCCTACATGCCGTTTAGGTTGAACAACCTTTTCTTTTATATCTATCTTTTAAAACCTATCATAAAACCAAATATTTCAAACATATTGAACCGTAGGTGCAGACCGATGTGTCTACCCACAGATTGGAAAATAAATTCTAAACCTCCACCAAAGTCAACTCTCTCTGAGAAAGCACAACCCCATCTTCATCGGCATAAATAAAATCACCTGAGTTAATGGTTAAACCTCCAAACTCTAAAGCTATGTCTCTTTGTGAAGGTGCTTTTGCAGGGCTTTTACGGGGGCATGTTCCTAATGCTTTAAGACCTACAGGTATTGTTTTGGTTATTTTTGTGTCTCGCACATATCCATTTATGATGATTCCTGCCCAGCCATTCTTTTGGGCGTAACCCATAAGTGTGTCACCAACCACAGCACAGTAACGAGCATAGACATCAACCACTACTACTCTGCCTTTGCCCTCTTCGTCTCTTAACATTGCTACTAAGTCACTGTTGTCTTTGTTGAGTTGAATGGTTACAACTTCACCATAAAAACTCTCTTGTCCACCATACGAGAGTAAATTTTCTGCCAATACTGCTACATTATCACCATGTTCATCACATAAATCTGCTGTTGAAAAATTCATTCAAACTCCTGTTTTTAACGAATTATACAGAATTACATACAATTTAAACAATATCTGATAAAATTTCACTATCTAAAATAATTTTAGATTCAATAAAAGGTTGAGAATGAGAGTTGTGACAGGTGTGGTAGGGAATGACATTCACGTTGTAGCCAATAGGCTAATTGAGATTTCCCTAAAAGAGAGAGGGTTTGAGGTATTTAACTTGGGGGTTAATACCTATTTGGAAGAGTTTATAGACGCAGTCATCGAGACCGATGCTGATTTACTGCTCATCTCATCGCTCAATGGTGAGGCAGAGGGTTGGAGTAGAGATTTACTTTTTTTAAAGAGTCGCTACGACCTTGATGGGGTTATTTTTGCTATTGGTGGTAACCTTAGCGTTGGTGAAGCAACCCAAGAGGAGTTGGTTCCAAAGTACAAAGCGTATGGGTTTGACTTGGTTTTTCATCAGGTTGATTTAAATGAGGGGCTAGACAGCATAGAAGAAGCCTTAAAAACAAATCAGAAAGTGGAGGCGTAGTATGCCAAGTACGTTTCAAAGAGAACGTGAGATTATCACGCGAACACCCTACACTGACAGTTTTGATTTTGATGAGATAAAAGAGTTTATAACAGGTGCGAGTAAAAATCTCTTTATCTCTCACAAGTTTAAAAACTCTAACAAAATTTTAGTCCAACCACGTGGTGGTTTTCCTACTTACGACAAGGTTTTTGAGCTTTATGGTGAATTTACCTCTGCAGGGGTAGACATTTTACCCCTAACCATTGACAGTAACACACGACTAAACGACTACGAAATGGCTAAAAAAATGTTGGCTCTTTCAGAAGAAAACGACGAAAACATGCTCAACGGTTACCCACTGGTAAACCACGGCTACAGAACCACTAGAAAGATGGTTACCCACTACGACACCCCCATTAGTCTACGACACGGAACACCTGACGCACGACTGCTTATAGAGGTTGCCCTTGCTTCAGGAATATTTGAAATAGAGGGTGGACCTATCACCTACCTACTCCCCTACTCAAAAAACTTCCCACTGGACAAAGCTTTTTTATATTGGAAATATGTAGAGCGTGTCTGTGCAGAGTATTCTGAACTGAACGAACCGATTAACCGTGAGTCCTTTGGACCTCTCTCGGCTACACTTCAACCACCTGCCATTGTCATCGTCATTCAACTGTTAGAGATGCTCTTGTCCCTTGAAGAGGGAGTAAAATCTTTCTCGGTCAGTTTCTCACAAACAGGCTCTATGTCGCAAGACATTGTAAGCTCAAACGTCATTAAAAAGATGGCAAAAAAATACGCAGAAAAAATCGGCTGTGGCGATGCAGAGATTCACCTAGTCTACCACCAATGGATGGGGGCATTCCCTAGAAACAAAGAGTTTTCTGACTCACTCATTAACACCTCTACTGTTATAGCCTCGATGATACGTGCCGACAAGATGATTACCAAAACACGAGATGAATCCTTTGGTATCCCCACCAAAGAGGTCAACGCCTCTGCCGTTAGAAACACCCAATACACTCTAAACATGCTAAGAGGAATTCCTAGCATTACAGACACAGAGGAAGAAGAGAACCTAAGTGAAATGGTAGACGACATCATGGAAGCCGTCTTCAACGACCCAGCCGACACCCTTTGGCGACAGGTTTTCAACTCCATTAAAAACGGCATCATCGACATTCCATTCTCGCCACACATCATCAACAACGGTGAAGCCATTACCGTTAGAGACAAAAACTACAACATCCGTTTTTATGAGCGTGGAAACGTACCCATAAGTGACAAATGTTTAGCGTTTGAGCGTTCTAAAGTAGACCT
>JALVXD010000057.1 GCA_027038295.1 Campylobacteraceae bacterium | reverse complement strand
TCAATTTGAAGCTCAATGAACATCTCAAAAATTCTCATAGAGACAACAAATGCTGCAACTTTAGGAACAACTGACATGTACCCTGCTAAAGGAGCAGAAGCACCCTCATAAACATCTGGTGCCCATGTGTGGAAAGGAAAGAGAGAGAGTTTAAATGCAAATGCAGTTAAAAGTAATCCTGCCCCACCAAGTAAAAACATCATCATTCCTGGCTCACCCATTCTACTCTGAATAGCTGGTGCAATTTGATACAACTCTAAACTTCCAGAGATACCATAAAGAACTGCCGAACCCATAGTAAAGAAACCAGCAGCCAATGCACCCATAGTAAAGTACTTAACAGCTGCCTCAAATGAGTTGTGTCTATTATGCATTGCAATCAAAGTATAGAGTGACAAGGAAGCAGTTTCAAGACCAATAAAGATAAGAATCAAGTTGTCTGAACTTACCATAAACTGGAATCCTGCAATCATAAACAAAAAGAGTGCAAAAAATTCAGGGTATGAATACTCATGAAATCTTTTTGATGTCAGTGCTAAGGGAATAAACAATACCGATGCTACTAAAATAAGTACTTGAGATAAAATTGAAAGACCATCAATCAACATAACATCAAAGAAACCTTTCTCATTAGGTCCAAAATTTAGCCCCAATGTAGCACCTAAGTCTATAATCAAAATAAGAATTGTTAACATAACATAAAGAGATTTATGAATGTTCTCTTTAATCAAATCAATAGTCAAAATAACCAAACCACCACCAATAGCAATAAGCATTGGCATAAGGGTAGTAAGATTTAAGACATCCATAGTAATGTTTTTAGGATCTATAAACATTATTTTGCCTCCTTTTTACTCACAATAATAGCTTCTTTAGTAGACTCTAATTGTGCATGATTTTTCATTTGAACCAATAACGCTTTAACCGAGTTATCAATTGGCTCTAAAACAGGCTTAGGATAAACACCCAACCATACAACAATAGCAACCAGTGGTAATAGTGCTGTAAGTTCTCTTTTATCTAAATCTTTTAAACCAAGATTTTTTTCATGTCTCACTGGTCCAAAAAATGATTTTTTAAACAGTGCTAACATATATACAGAACCAATAATAATGGTTGTACCAGCTAAAATTGTACCAACAGCAGATACTTTATAGAATCCTAAAAGAACCAAAAACTCTCCAACAAAACCAATTGTTAAAGGTAAACCTACTGATGCCATAAGCATCACACCAAATACCGTTGCGTAAACTGGCATAACAGCAGCCAATCCACCAAACTCTTCCATAATTTTTGTACCTGTTCTCTCATAGATAACACCTACAAGCATAAACAGAGCACCAGAGACAATTCCGTGTGATAACATTAAGAAAATAGAACCACCAAGACCTTCTGCATTCATAGCAAACACACCAATCATAATAATACCCATGTGTGAAACCGATGAGTAAGCGATTACTTGCTTCATATCTTTTTGTGCAAATGCCACCATCGCTGTATAGATAACCATTATAAGCGATAATGCCATAATAAATGGTGTAAATGTGACTGACGCATCTGGTAAAATTGGTAATGAAAATCTAACAAAACCATAGGTACCCATTTTCAAAAGTACGGCTGCCAAAATTACAGAACCAATAGTGGGTGCTTGACCGTGAGCCCATGGTAACCATGTATGAAATGGGAACATTGGAACTTTAATCGCAAAACCAGAAAAGAACGCTAAGAACAGCCAGAACTGCTGATCAGGTGTAAGTTTCAATGTGTACCAATCTAATAAGTTAAATGACCAAACACCTGACTCTAAATGGAATAAGTATGCCATGGCTAAAAGACCAACCAACAGAATTAACGATCCAGCAAAGGTATAAAGGAAAAACTTAACAGCTGCATAAACTCTATCTGCTCCACCCCATGCTCCAATAATATAAAGCATTGGAACCAAGGAAAGCTCCCAGAACAAGTAGAAGATAATAGCATCTAATGAAAGAAAAACACCTACCATTGTCATCTCTAAGAAAAGAAGAGAAACAATCATATTTTTCATGTTTTTAGTATCATCACGGAGTAAAATAATTCCTAAAAGTGTAATTAATGCTGCCATAATTACAATAAACAATGAAATACCATCAACCCCTACATTATACGAAATTCCAAATTGTGAAATAATCGGTGAGAACTCAGTAAACTGCATTCCTGGATTAGTAGTATCGAACGATGCCCACAATCCAAGTGCCAATAGTAACTCAACTGCTGCTACAGAAACGCCATAAGCTTTCGCAGAGCCTTTATCAACAACAAACCCTAATATCCCTGCTACTGCAGGGAGAAATATTAATATACTTAATATATGATCCATATCTTCTCCTTAACCTATCAATGCAGTAATGGCTGCAGTAACTATTAATAACAATGCACCCACACCCATCCAATTTAAGTACGCTGAAAGACTACCTGTCTGCATACCTCTAGAAACATCTCCTGACTTATAGAACATTTTTCCAATAAGGTCAACAAATCCATCAACTACTGCTTTATCTATTTCCCAGAACTTTTTCGATGCTATGGTATAAGGTTGAACGATAAACTCATCATAAAACTTAGGAACATAATATTGATTTGCTACCAATTTATAAACAAATGATTGTTCAAACTCTTCATCTCTTTTCCAAGCATCAGCTCCTTTACCTGCATATTTTTTCCATGCAATAAAGATTCCTGTTAAGGCTAAAATAATAACCAATGTTCCAAGGAATGGAGCTAAATCGTGAGTATGGTGACTCATCTCGTAATCAGGTAAGTTTTTAGTAATAAACTCATGGAAGCTATCCATAAACCAACCAAATGAGATAGCAAGAGCAGCCAATGGTGCCATTGCTACCAATACATATTTGTACATGTCATGTGGATGGAAACCTAATGCTTTATAACGCTCTTCACCATGGAAGGTAAAGAATACTTGTCTAAAGCTATAAAATGCTGTCATTCCTGCTGTAATTACTAAAATGGCCCAAATAATGAATGAACCATCATTAAATGCAGTCTCAATAATCGCATCTTTTGAGTAGAAACCTGCCATAATTGGAAGACCTGCTAGAGCAAATGAAGCAATTCCCATGTAAACATAAGAACCCATCATTACTTTTTTCATTCCACCCATCTTAAAGATATCAAGTTCATCATCCATCGCGTGCATAACGTTACCTGCACCTAAGAAAAGAAGAGCTTTAAAGAATGCGTGAGCTGCAAGGTGGAAAAGAGCAATCCAATACGCACCAAGACCAGCTGCTGCAAACATGTACCCCAACTGTGAAAGGGTTGAAAGAGCAACAATACGTTTAATATCTCTAGCACTTAGTGCCATTGATGCTGCATAGAATGCAACGAATGCACCAAGAGAAGCAATAAACATTGAAACTCCATGTACGGCATCTAAACTAAAAAGAGGGTTAGCACGAATGACTAAAAACACCCCTGCTGTTACCATGGTTGCTGCGTGAATTAAAGCAGAAACAGGTGTAGGACCTTCCATTGCATCGGTTAACCATGTATGGAGAGGGAACTGAGCCGATTTACCCATTGCACCAATAAAGAGTGCAATTGCAATTGAAACCAACAATCCATCAGCTAAATGAGGAAGTGCTTTAAATACTACATCATATTGAAGTGAACCAACATTCCAGTAGATAAGGAAAATACCAACCAACATTCCAAGGTCAGCTACACGGTTCATAATAAATGCTTCGTTTGCTGCCCAAGATGGAGAGATTGATGGATTCTCTTCAAAAGTTTTATCTTCTTTATGGTACCAAAAACCAATTAGTAACCAAGAACAAACACCAACACCTTCCCAACCAATAAATAATCCTGCAAAGTTGTCACTCATAACCAAAATCATCATTGAGAAAACAAATGCTGAAAGATAAGCAAAGAAACGGTTATATGCTTTATCATGATTCATATACCCTGTAGAGTAGATGTGGACAATGGTTGAGACCAAAGTAACAACAAGCATCATGGTAACAGATACTTCATCAACTAAAAAACCAAATGGGATACTTAAATCACCAGCAGATATCCAACTCATCATGGTTACATGAACTGCTCCATGCTCTGCAACATGTAGTGCCAATGTTACAGAAGCAATAAATGCAATCCCAATAAGGCTTGAGTTAACAATACCTACCAAATGTGTCTTTGGACTTCTTGCAAAAAAGAGTCCAGCAAACAGTGATCCAACAAAAGGAGCAAAGAGTGCTATGTATACTAAATTTTCCATTCTTCCTATCCTTTCATTGTTGAAATAACATCAAGATCTAATGAACCATACTTTTTATAAAGTATAATTAAAAGTCCCAAACCAACAGCAACTTCTGATGCTGCAACAGCGATGATGAAAAAGGCAAACATTTGACCTGATAAATCACCATAATAATTTCCAATTGCTGCAAATGCAATGTTTACTGCATTTAACATAATTTCCGTAGCGAAGAAGAGCATCAAAAGATTTTTTCTTCTTAGTACTCCTACAAATCCGATACTAAACAAAATACCTGATAGTATAAGATAATGACTAATACCTATCTCCATTGTTACGCCTCCTCTTTTTTAATCTCTTTTTGAAGCTCTTCATCTGATGCTTCACATTCAGTTAAAGAGTAATCCATTTTCTTACCAGCTAAAATAATACCAGCGATCATTGCTACAAGTAACATAAGAGCTGCCACTTCAAAAGGAACCAAATATTTAGTAAAGAGGACAAGCCCAACATCTTGTGCATTTCCACTTACACCTAAATTTTCAGCTAATCCTACTGGATAGAGTGCTTGAATATTCTCACCAATAATAGGTGCTGAGAACATAATCACAAATACAAGAGCCATTAACCCACCCAGTAAAAATACTAAGGTAGAATTCCCGTGCTTCTCTTTAACATCTTTTGTTGCATCAAAAAACATCATCGCAAATGCGTAAAGTGCCATAATAGCACCCACATAAACAATAAGTTGAACAACACCCAAGAAGTCTGCTCCCAAAAGGAAGAAGAGTCCTGAAATTAAAACCATTCCAGCTGCAAGAGATGTCATGGAGTACAGTACGTTTTTACTCATTACGGTTATCAAGAACAAAATTGTTGTTGCAATCGCAAAGATGTAAAAGGCTACAAATTCATACATTTTCTTCTCCTTTAATATGCCAATGGCGTTTTTTTAATATTTTCATCAGCATTTGGACTAATCGCACCAAAGCCTTGATACTCTTGCTGAAGGTTAAGTTGATCAATTGGTGTTAACATATCTTCAAAGAGTGAGAAAGATGCTCTTTGTTCTGAAGCTGTCTCATAACGAGATCCATGGACAATCGCTAACTCAGGACAAACTTCTGCACAATAACCACAGAAGATACATCGACCGAAGTTAATGGTATATTCTGAAACTTCTTTACGCTGATTTTCATCATATTTTGTATCCATAGAGATACAGTTAGAGATACAAATCTTCTCACAAAGACCACAACCGATACATCGGTAATGACCAGATTCTAAAAGTCTCAACATATCATGAATCGCTCTATATCTTGGAGATATAGGTAACTTTTCAAAAGGATATTGAGTGGTATGCATTTTACCTCTAAAGAGTGCATTAATCATCTCTCTAAATGTTACCCAAAGTCCTACAAATAGCTCTGGCTTAAATGTTCTAGAAACTACTTGTTTAAACTGCCCCATTCCTGTTACAGGAGTGTGGTCTAAGTCTAAAGTCTTATAGTTTTGTGTTCCAACATTTCTGTTTTTAAATTGTTCTAAACCCATATTTACTCCTTACTGTACTAACATTATCACAATACCCGTGATAACAACATTGATAACAGCCAATGGCATTAAGACTTTCCAACAAAGCCACATTAACTGATCTGGTCTTACGTGAGGCCAAGCTGCTCTTACCCATAACATGAAGAAGAATGAAAAAGCAATTTTTCCAATAATCATCAACCAACCTGGGAATATCCAAAAGTCATTGTATCCACCCAAGAATACAACCGATGCAATAACACCAATGGTAATCATGTTCGCATACTCACCAATAAAGAAGAGTCCCCATCTCATACCAGAATACTCTGTTACATAACCAGAGATAATCTCTGCTTCATGCTCAAGAAGGTCAAATGGTGTTCTATTGGTCTCTGCAAATCCAGCGATTAAGAAGAGTATAAATGCAACTGGTTGATAAACAACCAACCAAGTACCATCTGCTTGATAATCATTAAAATCAACAAAAGATAAAGAACCAACCATCATAATAGGAGCCAATATAGACAGCCCTGTTACAACTTCGTATGATAAAAACTGAATAGCAGTTCTTGCCGAACCGATGATTCCCCATTTGTTTGCTTGAGCCATACCAGCTAAAAGTGGTCCATAGAGACCAGCTGCCATCATACCAAGTACAAACAAGATACCAACGTTAATATCTGATGCAATTGAAGGTACGTAAACATCTATAAATGGAATGGTAAAATCAGGAAAAACAGGTACTGCTGCTAAAGCTATAAATGCTGTGGCAGCTGTAATAACAGGAGCAACAGCAAATATAATTTTATTTGCATGTTGAGGAATAATATCCTCTTTTGTAAAAAGTTTAATACCATCGGCTGCCAACTGTAACAGTCCATAAGGACCAACATGCTGTGGTCCATACCTTCTTTGCATAAATGCAAGAATCTTACGCTCAATATACGTACCAAATCCAGCAATTGCTGCGATAACGGCTAAAATCAAAACAGCTTTGATTATAACCCCTGCAGCAGTTACTTCGGGTAAATGTGTTGCGTCCATATTTATACCTCCTTAATTGTTACTGTTTGATATCTTGACCCAGCAAAGAGTTCATAGATATTTTCAGCAGATTTAAAATCTGGAATGGCAACAATGTCACCTTCCATTCTCTCATCAACGATGACATCTAAAGTAAGTTTTCCATTGGCAAACTCTACTTCAACTTTAGAACCAAGTGCTTCAGCTTTTGTAGGACTTGCATAAAGTCCAAACCCTTCAAAAATTTGGTGTGCTTTGTCAGAGAAATCATTAAACTGTCTTTGAGGATTACATCTATAAGCAATCTCACCCTCTAATGCATTAGCATCATCAAACTTATCAACTGAAATCTCTTCAACTTCTACGGATGTAGACTCAAGCAAATAACCTCTATGCTCTACACCATCATTTGTATAGTGATTTGGAAGAGAATCAAACTCAACAGCTTTGAATCCTTTAGAAACTGGAAGATGCTCTGTCCACATAATGGTCTCTTTGGGAGCTGATGCTACTTCTCTTACAATGTCATTTAACACATAACCGTTATATTCAAGTGCTGCATTGGTAGGAGTTACTCGTTTATGCATGTTGGTCAATGTACCCTCTTGTTGGTTCATTGCAGGCATATCTAAATCGCCATCTCCAAGAGCAGAAAGTTTAAAATCACCAGATTCGTTATAACCGATGGTATAACCTTCTGCTTCATCATCAAGGTCACAAATAAGTGCCACACCCAATGAGTTGGTTTTTGGTGGAATCATCGCTACTTTAACATCTGATGATGATTCAAGAACAGCTATAAGTTTCGCTAAGTTTTCAGCTTTTTCATGGAAGTATAAGTCTTCACCCACCATTAATGAGAAAGTCTCTTTCTTCTTCATCATTTTGTCAAAACCTTTTTCAAACTTCGCTGTGTCTCCACCTAAAAGTTCTACAAAGTCACTCTCTAGTTGCTCTTTAACAGAAGCTGGTAGTTTATCTTGGTCTGCAAAGAGTTTAATAATGAAAAGCAGAGCAGCCTCTTCATGTCCAACTTTATGAGCAAACATCTCAATGTTTTTACCAAAAGTAGGAACCAAGGTATCTCCAACTGGGTGGAAGTATAAACCTGCACCTTTGTTTAGTTTTTGAACATTGTTAAAGGCATAACGTGCATTTGGGTTGTCGTTTCTAAGGCTTGAACCTACAGACATTACAAAGTCACTTGCCATAACCTCTTTGAAATTTAAAGAGTAGAGTGACTGACCTGAAGCTTCACCATAAAAACCTAAGAAACGTTGGAATGCTCTTGCTTCTCTGTTAATAAGCTTCACACCTAATTTCTCTTTTAATGTTTGAAGCATTAACGCCTCTTCATTGGTAATTACAGAGTTAAAGTTAATCACTTTTGCTTTTTTGAACGCTTCAACTGCTGCTGTAAATGCTGCTGTATCTTTGGTCGCTGTTCTGTTTTCAAAGTCATAACCAAATCGCCCTGCTCCACAAAGAGAAACATAGTTCCACTCATTGGTTACACGGAAGATTTTTTCTGTTCTGTCTTCTATAGATGCTGGTTTGGTCTCATAGTAAATCTGACAACCTGAACTACAGTGAGCACATGTTGCAGGTATTCTCTTTAAATCCCAAGCATTTGAAGTATAGACAAAGTCTCTTGATACTAAAGCTCCAACAGGACAAACTGCCACACACTCACCACAATCAGAACAGTTTGTATGCTCTGTACCATTACTTGGTGCAATAACAGACTTTTGTAACTTGTTCCACATGGCATAAGCATCTTTAGGCATCTCATCTTTCCATGCTTTATCAAGTGCTTCACCACCACGCTTGGTCGTTTTAATTGCAGCATCACCAATCATATCTTTACAGACCGTTGTACAACGCTCACAAACGATACATAAACCTGGATCGTAATGAAGAACAGAAGACCAATTGGTCGCTTCTCTTTTTGTATCTTGAATGGTGTATGATTGAGAATCGACACCCAACTCTAGTGTGTAGTTTTGTAACTCACACTCTCCACTTTGATCACAAACACCACACTGTAGTGGGTGGTTAACATCATAAACTTCCATCATCGCTCTACGCTCTGCTAGAATGTCTGGTGTATTAACCGTAATCTCCATGCCCTCTTTAACTTTTGCATTACACGAATACACCTGCTTCCCATCTGCTTCTACAAGACATAAACGACAAGCCAATGTCGGAGAACATCTTGTTAGGTAACAGATAGCAGGAATAAATATATCATTGGCACGAGCAGCATTAAGGATGTATTCACCCTCTTTTGCCTTATAATCGACACCATCAATAGTAATACTTACCATATTTTCTACTGTTTGTACTTCACTCATATTAGCTTCCTACCTTTTCAATCTCTACTTGATTAAATCTATAAGAGGATATCAAAGCCGAACTTAATCCCATATCAAACGTTGGGTTAAGGGCAATGGTACCTTTTAGAGATGTATCAATCTTAAACACTCTTTCAAATTTAACACCATCAATAGTGTAACTTATCTTATCACCATCTGCTAATTTTGCAACTGTTGCAAATTGTTGTGAACCTCTTAGGTAAGCATTTTGCTCTAAATTTTTAGATTTTGCAGTAAATGCAGAGAAATGTTCCTGTGGGTTACAGTTATAAACAACGGTTCCATCATATCCATCTATCTCTAGTGGTTCTTCTAACGTTTCATCTACAGCTACTTCAACCTCATTTAAAAGGTATCCTCTATGTTCTGTTCCTACAGCATCAAAATAGTCTGGTAAAGAATCAAACTCTACTGCTTCAAATCCTTTTTTACTTGGAAGCTCTTTCGTATACTCAATTGTATATTCAGCACTCAAGCCTAAAGCGTTAGCAATATCATTTAGAACATACCCTCCATACTCTAAGACCACATTCAGAGGAACTACACGTTTAGTAAATGCTGTTAATGTTCCTTCTTGCTGATTAAGGGCTGGCATATCTAAATCACCATCACCTAAGGCAGAAAGAGTAAAGTCACCTTTAACGTTGTAACCAATGGTTGAACCTTCCACTTCATCATCAAGCTCACAAATAAGTGAAATACCCATCGCGTTTCCAGCTGGGGGAACACAAATCACATTGAACCCTGCATACTTTTCAAGAAGTGCTAAAAGTTTGGCAATATTTTGGGCTCTTGGATGAGCATATAAGTCAGAGCCAACAACCAAAGAGTAACCCACTTTTTTAATAAGTGACTTTCTTAAAGCTTCAAGCTCCTCTTCACCAACGTTTGATTCAGCAGATAAGTTACCAATGTCTAAGTCATCTAAAACAGCTCGAACGCCATCAGGTAACGCTGCATCTTTTAATAAAGTATCTGCTAAAAGTGCAGCCACACCCTCTTCTGAACCAGCTTCATATTTAATGAATTGAGTCACTATATTTGATATCTCATCATCAACTATTGGGTGCAGGTAAACAACTCTTGCTCTTTGCCACTTACTTGCCATGTTGAGATGGTATTTTACAATAGGAGCATCATCATTAATACGTGTTCCCATAACGATAACAGCTCTTGACTTTGTCAGTTTATCTAATGTTCCATCTGCTAACAATTTTCCAGTCACACTACCATAGGCATTCATGAATTTTTGGTAAGCTCTCGCCTCAGAAGAGATAAGTTTATAACCTCTCTCCTCTTTTAACTTTTGGAAAATAAGTGCCTCTTCATTTGAAGTCTCATTTGAGAATATAATAGTCTCAGCATTTTCAAACGCTTCTATAGCACTATTAAATGAAGAAACATCTTTTTTAACATTTTTATTGTCAAAATCAAAACCATAACGAGAGGCAGAACACATCGTCGAAAACTCTGCTTGATTGGTTACACGGTAAATCTTGTTGTTTTTGACTTCATAGTTTACATCATGCCCAGCACCACAGTGAGGACAAGCAGAAGGAATTTTGTTAAGCTCCCATGCATTTGCTGTGTACTTAAAGCTTGTATCAACCAAAGCTCCCACAGGACAAACAGCTGCTGCTTCACCTAAAGTTTTGTAGTTGGCATCCTCTTTTACGTTAATAATTGTAGAAGAGTAACCACCAAATTTAACTTTTAAAGCTTCATCACCTGTAATTTCTGTTGAAACACGAACACACTTTTCACACATAATACATAAAGCAGGGTCATACGATATAACTCCCCAGTTTTGTACAGGACGATGAGGCTCTTTGGTTGTAAAGTTTTGTCCACTTACACCAAACTCCATGGTTTTGTTCTGCAAGTCACACTCACCACTTTTATCACATACTCCACACTCTAAAGGGTGGTTTACATTATAAAGTTTCATGATGTTTTGACGCTCTTTGTAAAGCTCATCATTGTTTGTGTTTATCACAGCACCATCAGTTGCTTTCTCTTGGCATGATAAAATCATTCCATCTACACCTTCAACATCTACAACACACATACGACATGATGCAATAGGCAATGTTTTAGTAAGGTAACACATGGTTGGAATGTAAATGTCATTCTCTCTGGCAATCTCTAAAATAGTCTGTCCAAAAACTCCTGAACACGCTTTTCCATCTATGGTAAGGTTTATAGCTTTTGGCTCTACATTTCTAATCGTACTCATCATACAGCCACCATCGATATGTAGTAACATCGCATACAACGCTCTGCCTCAGATATCGCCTCTTCACCAGTAAACCCAAGGTTCACCTCTTTATTATTGGTCTTACGCTCGTCAACACCTAGTTTTTCACTCTCAACTCTTGGTATTCCAGGCATCCAACCAGTAACTTTCTCTTTCTTATCGTAAACTCTAAGTCTTGATAAGTGGTCTTCCATAATCTCATCATCAAGCAATGTACATTTACCATCATAAATATAACGACTAATAACCGATGCTGCACGACGTGCTTGTCCAACAGCATTGACAATGGTCATTGGTCCGTACTCACAATCACCAGCAGCAAAAAGCCCTTCATGAGAGGTCATATAATCTTTACCATTGGTCAAAATAGAGTTCCATGATGTCATCTCAATATTCCACTCATCAGGTAGAATCTGTAAATCAAGAGACTGAGAAACAGCAGGAATCAAATAGTCAATCTCAATATCGAAATCACCATCTTCTTGCTTAACCAATTGAGCACGTCCACCATTAGGGTCAGGAACCAAATCAAACTTGTTAACTTTTAGTTTGGTAAGTTTCTCTCCATCATCATAAATCTCTTCAATAGATGAATGAAAAATAAACTCAACACCCTCTTCAACAGCTTCATGGTACTCTTCATAGGTTGTGTTTCGTATAATGGTCTTCTCATCGCGACGATAAAGCATAATCACTTTTTTAGCACCTTCACGAATGGAACAACGAACAACGTCCATAGAGGTAAATCCACCACCAACACACACTACAGTTTTGTCTTTTAGCTCATTACTTGCTGGACTTCCAATACCATATTTATGCCACAAGTTAACCTTGTCAAGCATCTCTATCGCACCCCAGTAACCATGCATATCTGGATTCTCATTGGTTGCACGAACTTTTTTAGAAAGTCTTGCCCCAAAACCAAGAAGCGTTGCATCATACTCTTCATGAATCTCTTTGAGTTTCTCTGCATCAACACGACAATTATTGGTAATAGAGACAGCTTCCAGCTCAAGAACCAAGTCTATATCTTTATTGTACTTGTCAACAGGCATTCGGTACTCGGGAACACCCACAGCAACTTCACCACCATTTACAGGTAATTCTTCAAATATATCTACCTTAATTCCCTCTAATGCCAAGTAGTACGCAGCCGTAAGACCAGCAGGACCAGCTCCAATAATGGCTACTTTTTTACCATCATTTCTAAGTGGTTTTGGCTCAACAGGGTGTAACCAAGGTATCTCATGGTCAGTCTCATAGTCAGCACCCAATCTTTTAAGCTCCATAATTGAAATAGGCTCATCAAGGTTCATACGTCTACATGCATCTTCACATGGATGAGGACAAACACGCCCACAAGTATGTGCCAACGGCATGGTTTGACGCGTTGCTGCAAGAGAATCAGTAAAGACCATATCTCTTACACCCTCAATATAGGCAGGAATATCAACATGTGCAGGACACATATCGGTACAAGGTGCTGTTACTTTAGCAATGTATGAGATGTCTCCTTCATAATGTATAGACTGAATTTGTGCATCAATACAAGTATTAAACTGCTCTTTATAATGTTCCATCAAATCTAAAATAGGTTTAGGAACCGTACGCCCAATCTCACACTTAGATGTTACCATCATCGTTTGTGAAATCTCTTTTAGGTGAGCAATATCATCATGTGACCCCTCACCTCGTGCTATCTTGTCAAGTAAGTCGTATAGAATTCTACCACCCCAACGACCAGGAGCACAACGACCACACGCTTCAGAGTACTCTTGGTACTGTGCAGCATATTGTGTTGCGAGAACAACTGCATCTATATCCTCGTCGAAAATGGCTACACCATCCCAACCAATAAATGCTTTGGACTCTCTCTCTCCATGATAAGTTTCAGGAAGTTTGAACCCAGACTCACTCCACTCCTCAGATGGCTTACCACGGTTGTCGATAAACTCATCCCTCCAAGTAGAGAACAGTAGCTTTGCCATTATTTAGCCTTTGGCTTACTAGCTGTAGATTTTTTAGCAGGTGCCTTTTTGGCAGGTGCTTTCTTGGTTGGAGCTTTTTTTGCAGGAGCTTTTTTAGCTTGTTCTTTTTTTACTGGTTCTTCTTTAGCTTTCGCTTCAGCAGCAGCTTTTTCAGCTTCTTCTTTAGCTTTCGCTTCGGCAGCAGCTTTTTCAGCTTCTTCTTTAGCTTTCGCTTCAGCAGCAGCTTTTTCAGCTTCCTCTTTAGCTTTCGCTTCAGCAGCAGCTTTTTCAGCTTCCTCTTTTGCTTTCGCTTCAGCAGCAGCTTTTTCAGCTTCCTCTTTAGCTTTCGCTTCAGCAGCAGCTTTTTCAGCTTCCTCTTTTGCTTTCGCTTCAGCAGCAGCTTTTTCAGCTTCCTCTTTAGCTTTCGCTTCGGTAGCAGCTTTTTCGGCTTCCTCTTTAGCTTTCGCTTCAGCAGCAGCTTTTTCAGTATCTGCTTTGGCTTTAGCCTCTGCTTTTTCGGCTGCTATTTTTTCTGCTTCTATTCTCTTCTCTTCTGCAAGTGCAGCAGCTTTAGCAGCAGCCTCTTTTTTCTCGGCAATGGTTTTTTCATCAAGCTTTTTAACCACTATAGTCCAATCTACTTCATTAAACTTAACAGAGTTCATAAGCTCATGACCACTCTCTCTAATAAAATCAGCAGATTTTTGGATAGAAGAAAAATCTCCTACTTCAAAAAGAAAAATCCCTACCTCATTAACTTTGAGCCCACTAGCAAGTAGTTCACCCATTCTGTCATAGAAGTCATCATGTAAATGTCTTAAGTCATATCTTTGCATATTTTTCTCCTATTATCTATCTACTTCACCGAATACAATATTGGTTGTACCAATAATTGTAACGACATCTGCAATATACACACCAACCAATATCTCTTGGAGTAATCCTGTATGAAAGAATGATGGAGCTCTACATTTAAGTCTGTAAGCATACGGCTCACCTTCTGACTTAATATAGAATCCAAGCTCACCTTTTGGAGATTCAGTTGGAACATAAACTTCTCCTTTAGGTGGTCTCATACCTTGAGTTACAAGCACAAAGTGTTGCATCAATGCATAGTTTTGTGTCATAATCTCCTCTTTTGGGGCTGAAATATATTGAGGAGCATGTGCCATAAGTTGTGGTTCTGTCTCATCATACATAGGAATTAACTGTCTAATCATTCGTGTAGACTGTTTCATCTCTTCCATATAGAGTCGGTATCGACCATACGAATCACCCGTCTCTGAAATTGGAACGTCAAAGTCCAACTCTGAGTAGAGTTCATATGGCTCTTCTTTTCTAATGTCGTAAGCAATTCCAGAACCTCTAAGCATAGGACCAGAACAACCCCAAGACATAGCATCTTCTGCACTCAATACACCTACATCTTCAAGACGCATTTTCCAGATTCTGTTCTCTTGTAAAAGAGCATTATACGTATGTTCTAATTCGTAATCTACTGTGTCACAAAATTTTCTTATATTTACCATCCAGTCAGATGGAATATCTAATGGAACACCACCAATTCTAACTGCTGAATGAGTAAGTCTAGCTCCACAGTAATCTTCCATTAAGTCCATAGCAAATTCACGCTCACGGAATGCATAAAGGAATACAGACATAGCTCCAACATCCAGTGCATGTGTTGCTACAAAAAAGAGGTGAGAGATAATTCTGTTAAGCTCTAAAAGCATTGTTCGTATAACTTGTGCTCGTCTAGGTGCTTCAATACCAAGAAGTTTTTCAACAGCTAAAGCATAAGCATAGTTGTTAGATGTAGACGCAATATAGTCAAGTCTATCGGTGGTTGGTAAAAACTCATTATAGGTCATATTTTCAGCCATTTTTTCAATACCACGGTGAAGGTAACCAATATCTGGATAGGCTTTAACCACTTGCTCACCATCAAGCTCCAATACAAGTCTTAACTGACCATGTGCTGAAGGGTGCTGTGGACCAAAGTTAATAACCATGGTGTTGTCATCACGCTCAAAATTAAGGTTTTCAAAAAATGGGGATAGTTTATTTGGTTGTTGCATATTTTCTCCCTCTACTTTCTATGCTCAGCTGGTTTAACACCATCTGCTTTTTGGTAATCTACAAGGAATGTTTTAGAGTACTCAATAGGAGTCTCTGTCTCACCTTCTGAAATATCAGCACCAAATGGTACTTCATATCCAACTCTTGAGAAACGTTTTGTATCGTATCTGTCTATCTGTGCTTGGTCTCTAATTTCAGGGCCAATGGCTTCACGTGCATCTTTTCCAAAGATTTTATCAACCTCATACCATGATGCAAACTCGTCACCTTGCAATGGATAGGTTTTAAGAAGTGGATTCCCTTCCCAATCATCAGGCATAAGAATTCTTTTCATAAATGGATGGTTGTTTGAAACAATACCAAACATATCAAACATCTCACGCTCTGCAAAGTTTGCAGACTTATAAAGGGGTACTACAGATTCTACTGCTAGACCCTGCTCTATTCTCATTACTAAACGCATTCTTTTAACATCTTTTAAATTGTGTAACTGATAAAAAACTTCAAAATTTCCATCTTTTG
>JALVXD010000056.1 GCA_027038295.1 Campylobacteraceae bacterium | reverse complement strand
ATCTCATCCATAAGCTGACGGTTTTGGTCCAACTCTTCCAAAATATTAATTGAAGAGTGAGGTTCTTCCTCTACAAACTCTTCTTCAACCTTTTGAGCCTTCTTTTTAACTTTTTTCTTTGGAGTAGTTTTTTGAACTTCTATAGGCTCCTCTATTGTCTCTTTATCCAAATCACTATCTATAGAGGTAAGTATGTTCCCTAAATCCTCCAAAGGTCTATCTTCAAACATTAACTCTTCATTATGGCTTACTTGTGCTTGAGGTGTTTTTTTAAGTACTTTCTTTTTATGTACTATTTTTCTTGGTTTTTTCTGTTGAACAGTTTGAATTTGAGTTTGAGGTTGTGTTCTTTTTCTAACGCGTCTTTGAGCAACAATAGTTGTCATCTTATCGGTACTTTGCTTATCAAAAAATGGATTTTCTATATCTAATAATAGCATTGTTCGTGAAAAAATATTTTTTATTTTTTCTATAAAAATATTTTTATAGTCTATAAGTTTTTTAGCTATTTTATCAAAATCAGGAAGTTCATCTAAAATAAGTATAAATGATACCAACATAGAAAGTAACCACGTTAACCACATACCTGCTTTACCTATATAGGGATATAGTGTATCATAAACACTCAAACCAATGCTCCCACTACTATAAAGATTGACAACCAAAACTTGAAAAATAATCAAAGATATTAAAAAGAGCATCCAACCTACATAAAACTCTATATTTTTCAATAGTCTCTTATCCTTATACATGGCATAAAGTGGATAAATTAAAATGAGCAAGTTTACATAAGCCAAATAGCCAAATAGCTTTAAGTTACCTTCACCATAACTTTTACCAATCTGTCCTACCATCTCAGTAGAGTGAAAAATCGTAGAGAAGGCACCATATACAAAAAGTATAAAAATAAAAATAATAAAAATATGCACTAAAACTCCTAAAATGTTTACAAAATTATAGCATTTTTTTGGACAAAATCCCAAAAATTAAGTCTTTTAGACCATATTTAACATTTTTTGTTCAAAAAACTTGTTATTTTAAAAAAAAAATTGTAGAATTGAGAATACAAATATTACAAAGGATTATTGAATGAAAAAAGCAGAGTTTATTGATGCAGTAGCAGAGAAGTCAGGTTTATCAAAGAAAGACACAAATGAGGCACTTTCAGCAATTTTAGAGACAATTACAGAAGCACTTAAAGCTAAAAAAACAGTAAGTTTTATCGGTTTTGGATCGTTCTCAACAGTAGAGAGAGCAGCAAGAGAAGCAAGAGTACCTTTAACAGGTAAAACAGTTAAAATTCCAGCAAGAACTGCTGTTAAGTTTAAAGTTGGTAAATCTTTAAAAGATGCAGTAGCATAATTAACAATTATTTAAGGTACATCACTGTATAATCGCACTCCAATTTAAAATTGGATGTGCCACAGTGATGGAACTGGTAGACTTGGTAGACTCAAAATCTTCTGCCTTAGGGCGTGTCGGTTCGAATCCGACCTGTGGTACCATTTAAAGTTGTCTTACGATTCAACATTTAGTGTTTCACTTGCACTGCGTTTTGACGCTTGTCAGCAGACGGCTCAATTTGACTTGTCAAATTTTTTAACTCTATTTCTCACCTCTTAACTATTATATATTTCCTCTTATTTTATTTTTAACCATCTATTTTTTGATATAATATTTTTAATTATTTTCCGTAGGTTTGACCATGTCAAACGTCAAATTAAAAATTGGATAACAAATGAAACTAGTCGTAGCCATATCAGGTGCATCAGGTGTAGAGCTTGGTAAAAAGTTTATAGAGCATCTACCAAACAATATAGAAGTGCATCTTATTACTACCAATAACGCTCTAACCGTAAACCATTTTGAAAACAAAAACAACATCACCTTTCATGATAACTCCAACATAGCTGCTTCTATAGCCTCTGGCTCTTTTCAAGTAGACATTACAGTGGTTATACCTTGTAGTATGAACTCTTTAGCCAAAATAGCCTGTGGCATAGCCGACAACTTAGTGACCAGAGCTGCAGCAGTTGCCATTAAAGAGCAAAAAAAGTTACTTTTAGCTCCTAGAGAACTCCCTTTTTCACCCATAGCCTTAGAAAACATGCTTAAACTCTCCAGACTAAATGTTATAATTGCTCCACCTGTTATGGGTTTCTATTCAGAATCACAAAGCGTCGATGACATGGAACGATTTATTATCGGAAAATGGTACGATGTATTAGGTATAGAAAACAGTTTATATGAAAGATGGCAATAATGAAAACTATAAAACGAGCAATCTACCCTGGAACCTTTGACCCCATTACCAATGGTCATGTTGATATTATTCAAAGAGCAGCAGAGATGTTCGATGAAATCATCGTAGCCGTTGCTGAGAATAAAGCAAAAAAGCCTATGTTTAGCGTAAGTGAACGTGTTTCTATGGCAAAAAAAGCCACTAAGAGTATCTTTAATGTCAAAGTCATAAGCTTTCACTCCCTGCTTGTTGATTTGTCCGATGAGTTAGATGCAAACATTATAGTAAGAGGCATAAGAGCTGTAAGTGACTTTGAGTATGAGTTCCAAATGGGTTATGCAAACGCTTCACTAAAAAAAGAGTTAGAGACCATTTTTCTAATGCCAAGTTTAGAGTATGCTTTTATTAGCTCCTCTATTGTGCGTTCTATTTTACCTTTTGATGGAAAAATAGAACACTTGGTTCCTCACTGTATATTGGCTGATATTTTGGAGAAAAAATAATGTATATACTATTTGAAGGCATCGACACTTGTGGAAAAACAACACAGATAGAACTGGTAGCCCAAAAGTTTGAAAACTCCATTATTACCAAAGAACCAGGGGGAACAGAGTTTGGAAAACATGCTAGAGAGATTTTACTAAAAGACTCACTCACTTCTAAACGTGCAGAGCTTCTACTCTTTTTAGCCGATAGAGCTGAACACTATGCAGAGGTTGTTAAACCAAATAGCGATAAGCTTATTTTATCTGACAGAGGTTTTCTATCTGGTATAGGCTATGCTTTAGCCAATGGTGATTTTGATTTTAAGCATCTTTTAGAACTTAATAAATTTGCATTAGAAGATAAATTTCCAGACCTTATCATTCTTTTTCAAACAAACCTAACAACACTACAAACAAGAATGGGAGAGAAAACCCTAGACGGTATAGAGCTTAGAGGTTTAGAGTATTTAATCTCTGTTCAAACACATATGCGAGAGAGTTTAGAGAAGCTAGATATTCCTTATATTCTTATTGATGCTACTGATAGTATTGAGAATATTCATGACCTTATATTTGAGAGAATTAAAAAAGAATTGGTATAAAAATCCGTAGGGTGTTTTCCCTGAAAACACCGTGTTAAAAATGTTTGCTATTTAATTTTATGCCATTTTGGTTTTGACGGTGTTTTCAGGGAAAACCCCCTACAGGACATCTTTTATTATTCGTAAGCTATTCTTATAAAATATCTTCTCTACCTCATCAAAAGAGAAGCCATTTTTTAAAAGCTTATCGGAGAGTTTATACATTTGAGAACAATCTTCTATCTCAACGGGGTTTGGAATACCATCAAAATCTGAACCCAATCCTAAAACCTCTATACCTGCTACATCTCGTATGTGTATTATGTGTCGTAACATCTCATCTAAAGTAGCCACTTGTAGCTTATTTTCTAACAGACCCTCTACTAAAAAGTTATTGAAAAAATTAATCCCTGTTATACCACCTTTGTCGGCTAAAGCCTTTAGCATCTTATCACTAAGGTTTCTTGGGTGGTCGGTCATGGCTCTGCTGTTAGAGTGTGTAGCGATAATAGGTGATTTAGAGTGCGTAATGGCATCATAAAACCCTGCATCTGAAAGGTGTGAGACATCTATAAGCATATTTAAATGGTTCATCTCTTCTACCACTTCAAAGCCTTTTTGTTTCAACCCTTTACCTTGGTCT